>DATCUC010000145.1:0-9514 GCA_036567625.1 Anaerolineaceae bacterium
CAGCAGACCATGCCGGGGCGCTGGCCGGCGGCGTACTGCGCGTGGAAACCCGCGCGGTAGCCCCGGCTGTGCGCGATGCCACAGCCCAGGCCGAGCAGTTGAACGCCATGCTGCGCATGCCGCTGCAGATTAGCGCGTTTGATCCGGTGACGGGTGAAACGCTGGATATAACCGTGCCTACCGAAGCGCTGGCGCAAATGGTGCGGGTCAGCGAGTCTGGCGGCCAGCCGCAGATCAGCCTGGATGAAGCTGCCCTGCAGGCCTACCTGCAAAACTGGCAGGGCGATCTGGGCGCGGAGCGCTACCTGGATGAAGAGCAGGGTTTGGAGAACCTGGCGCAAAACTGGCAGAGCGGCGCGCCGCTGCAAGCGCTTGTACGCTACTATCCCACGCAATACACGGTGCAGCCGGGGGACACGCTGCTTTCGATTTCGTATGAAATCGGTATTCCCTGGTTTTTGATCCGCGATGCGAACCCGGGTTCGGGCACAAATGGGTTGGTGGCCGGTGAACAGATCACCCTGCCGGCCAAAGATGCTAACCTGCCGCTGCCGGTGGTGCGCGGCAAGCGCATCGTGATCAGTATCAGCCAGCAGCGGTTGTGGAGCTATGAAAACGGTCAACTGCGCACGCAAAGCGTGATCAGCACCGGGATCGCGCGTTCGCCAACGATGCCGGGAGTATTCCAGGTGCGCTCGCATGAGATCAATGCCTATGCGTCCAACTGGGATTTGTGGATGCCCAATTTCATGGGGATTTACGAAGCCTCGCCGGGTTTTATGAACGGCATTCACGGGCTTCCGCTGCTTTCAAGCGGCGTGCGCCTGTGGGGGGATGTGCTGGGCAGTCCTGCCTCCTATGGGTGCATTATTATGACCCTGCAAGAGGCGGAAGAACTGTACAACTGGGCAGATGAGGGCACGGTCGTCGAAATTCAACCCTAGGGATGCCCCCTGGGCGTGTATTGCAACCCGTTCAGGCATCGATGCGCGGTTTTTGTTGGTTGAGTGTTACAAAAACGAATGCGCTGCGTTAATACATGCAGGAGTAATCTATGAGACAACACCCTGCGTTGATCTTGATCCTGCTCTTGTGTCTGATCACCGGGGGATGTGGGCAAGGTCCGGCTGTATCCCCAACAGCCGCACCCGGCACACCCCTCCCCCAACCAACCGCCCCGGTCGTGCTGCCCACCCAAATCGCAACCGACCCGGCAGGCGAACCCGTCACCATCGAGGATATATTTTTTTGGGATGCCCAAAACGGCTGGGGGATTGGCAAGGTAGCCAAAGACCCGTTTGATCACGTTTTGCGAACCGCCGACGCCGGCAACACCTGGGTAGACATCACCCCAGTTGGCGCAGTCGCCGATCCACAAAGCGCCAATACCGCCGCTGTGGCAGCCTTCCTCGATGTAGCCCATGCCTGGGTTTTGTATTTCCAGCCGACCCCGGCGTCTCCCGGCGCGCAGTACCTGGTCTGGTATACCGGCGACGGCGGCGAGACCTGGCAGGCCAGCCAGCCTTTGCAACTGCCCGCGGTGCTGGATTTCTTTATGCCGTCTGAGATGGGCTTTTCGGATGCCAGTAACGGCTGGCTGATGGCGCACCTGGGCGCGGGAATGAGCCATGATTACGTGGCACTGTACAAAACCGCTGACGGTGGGCAGACCTGGCAAAGCGTGGTCGATCCATCGCAGGACGGCGTCATTTCCAACAGCCTGCCTATGACCTGCACAAAAAACGGTGTTGCATTTCAAGATGCTATGACTGGTTGGGTTACGGGCGGCTGCAACGGCGTGCTGCCCGGGTTATTCCTGTATCAGACCAATGACGGCGGCCTGACGTGGCTGCCGGTGACGCTGCCACCGCCGGAAAACGCGCCAAGCCTGCTGGCCGACGAAACCAATGTGTGTTCTACCAGCCACCCGGAAATCCGCGAGGGTTTCTTCCGCGTGCAGGTGTCGTGCACCATCTCTACTGGGGGCAATGTGGCCTGGCTGTACACCTCGCAGAGCGACGGTCAGGCCTGGGGTGCTCGTTCGCTGCCGGCTGCGTTCGGCAGCGTCGACCTGCAGCCCAGCGGGCCAATGTGGATGCTGGGAACGGACAGCATCGACCAGAATGCGGAACGCGAGCTGTACCGCTCGGTAGATGGCGGCTCTACCTGGCAGACGATCATGGCTGATCTGAACTGGCAGGGTCTGCTGAACTTTGTCGATAATCAAGATGGTTTCGCGCTGGTCAGCGTCGCCGAAGCGCCGCGGCTGATCAAAACTAACGATGGCGGGCAAACCTGGGTAGAAGTTGACCCGCTGATTGTTCCCGCTTCGTGATGTTACCAATCTGTAACACTCCTGCAATACCCTGGTAACGCCAGCGGAGTACACTCACAACGTAGCTCGAAGCACCCGGATTGCGGCCTCCTTGACAGATCAATCTACCGGGTGCTTCGTGGTTTTCCTGGCCGGATATAGGATAGAATAGTCGGTATGTGGCAATACCCGCGACCACGATGGTTGGTTTTGATCAGGCTGGCGCTGGCGTTGGCCGCACTGGCATGGCTGCCGGGCTGCGGCACGCTTGCAGTTGAGATCGAGCAGACGCCGACCCCGGATCTCAGCACGGCCACGGTGGCTGCCTTGCAGCAGGAAAACCTGGCGCTCAATGCCCGCGTTGCCACTTTAGCAGCGCCCCAGGCATCCGCACTCAGCCTGGAATCGGATTCAGAGACGATTCGACGCAAGCTGCTGTACAGCACAGCCGAATGGCACACCCTATGGGCTGACGCGGTTCTCAATACCTTTACCGGCGGACAGGCCGAGCCAGCGACAACGCAGCGCGTGCAGCTATGGATCAGCCAGCCCGATGCGCGTTTCCGGCTGGTATGGAGCAGCAATCCTCCGCAGGTAGACGGCGCGGCTGTCTCCGACGGGGAAACCGTGCGCCGCCTGGAAGTGGAGAGCGGCCAGATTTCAGGGAATACGCTTTCGGCCCAGGTGCGGCAGGCCTTTATCCCGCCGGCAGTAAGCACGGTGATCGTGGAACACCCCTTGCAGGCATATATTTCCTCGCCGCTGGCCGCGCAACTGTTATCTACAACGTTTGGGCAGCGCAGCGGCAAATTTACCGCGCAGTCGATGGATGTGGTCGCGGAGCGCAACACGCTGGTGGTTGACTGGAACAATGCGCAAAATGACCGCGTTGACCGCCTGTGGGTGGACGCAGTTACCGGCGTGGTGCTGCGCTGGCAGAATTTTGGGAAGAACGGCGGTGTAGCCGTCGCGTCGGATTACGCTGTGACGGCGGTGCAATTTGACGCGGAATTTCCGTCAGAATTGTTTGACCAGCAACTGCTGACCACGCCGTTCTTCGCCGGAACCTGGCAGGGCAATCCCGTTCCGGCCGAGCAGAGCATGGTGGAGCAGTCCAACACCGCCACCGATGAACAGGGCGAGTTGTATTTCGTCATCAACAACCCGACCAGTGGCGAGCGGCAGTTGGTTTCTCTACCCGGTCACTGCCTGGACGGCACAGCCGCCTGCCCGGAACCGCGGGTTGTGGAAGGCGCGCCGGTCATGCAAGATCAGCCGGTATTGTGGTCGCCAACCGGGCGTTACGGGCTGGTCATCGATGCCCAATCCGGCATACCCGGGAACCTGCTGCGCTATGATCCTGAAGCGGACAGTTGGAGCTCGCTGGCGGTTGGCGCGGTACTGGCTGCCTGGTCGCCAGATGGGCGGGTGGTAGCCTACGCCAGCGCAAAGGATGTGTATCTGATCCTGGCGGAAGGCAGCAGCCCGCGCAGCCTGACCTCGGGGCAGATTCCGATGACAGATGCGCGCATTTCCTGGTTGGGATGGCAGGATACTGCCCGGCTGCTGCTGATGGTCAGCCGGCCGGCCGGACAGACGGTCTACCTGGTAGACGTGCCCACCGGCACGGTGACCGAAGTCCTCCAGCGCCCGGTGAAGGGCGGCACCGCGCCAGAGCCTTCGCCAGACGGGCAGCGCTGGGCTATGGTGCTCCAGCAAGATGGCCGCTCCAGCCTGCTGATCAACGCGGCGGGATCGCAGGGCTCGCCGTTTGCCACATACGCCAACAGCACCATCTGGCCATTAGGTTGGTCGCCCGATGGAGATTGGGTGGCCTATAATGTGTACAGTATGCAGGGTGAAAGCCTGGTGTCTGATCTGTACGTAGCGCGCGGCGATGGTTCCAGCCTTCAAATGATCCACCGCGGCGAGATTGTGCCAGTTTTTACCTGGTCGCCAGACAGCCGCAGCCTGGTAGTTGAAACCAGTGACGGCCAGGGGTACACGCATCTCATCCTGATCCAGATTGAAGATGGCCAAAGCCGGGTGATCCAGGCGCCGGGGCTTAACGCAGAACAGAACTGGATCCTTCCTGCCTGGCGTAAATGAAAGAAGGCAATCTTGGCGCAACCTCCCACGCTCTCCAACGAGAAGCAACCATCGCGGCTGGCAAAATTACCGCGCAACGTGTGGGTTCTGACCCTGGTATCATTTTTCACCGATATCTCTTCGGACATGGTCGTCAATTTGATCCCGCTGTTTCTCACCGGCGTTCTGGGCCAGTCGACGGCGATTGTGGGGGTCATCGAGGGCATAGCGGAATCAACTGCCAGCCTGATGAAGGTTTTTTCCGGGGGGCTGTCGGATAAGCTGCGCAAGCGCAAACTGCTGGCCGTGCTGGGCTACGGTCTTTCGGCGATTTCGAAGCCGTTCCTGTATTTCGCCAGTTCGTGGGGCGTGGTCCTGGGAGTGCGCTTCTCAGACCGGCTGGGCAAGGGTATCCGCACCGCGCCTAAAGAGGCCCTGCTGGCAGAAAGCGTGGCCAAAGAAAACCGCGGGCTGGCCTTTGGCGTGCAGCGCGCAGGCGATACCGCCGGGGCGTTCCTCGGCCTGCTGATCGCCACCTTCATCGTCTGGCGCACGGAAACCGACCCGGGCGTGCTTTCTATCGAGACTTTCCGCTGGGTGGTGCTGGCGAGCATCCTTCCCGGCTTGCTGGCGGTGCTGATCCTGTGGATCGGCGCGCGCGACGTGCAGATTGGCGAGTCGAAGCCGGCCCCGGTGTTGAGTTTCCAGGGGTTGGATAAGCGCTTTATTACCTTCCTGGCTATCACGCTGCTGTTTACGCTGGGAAACTCGTCCGATTCGTTTATCATCCTGCTGGGCAAAGAGCGCGGCCTGAGTATCCTGCAAGTGATGGCGATGCTGCTCACCTTCAACGCGGTGTACACCGTGCTGGCCGGCCCGGCCGGCGCGCTTTCAGACCGCATTGGCCGCCGCAAGCTGATCCTGTTTGGCTGGCTGGCCTACGGTTTAATCTACCTGGGGTTTGCGCTCTCGCGTACCGGCGCGAGCGTGTGGCTGCTGTTTGGCCTGTACGGGATCTATTATGCGTTTACCGAGGGAGCGGGCAAAGCCCTGATTGCCGACCTGGTGCCGAGCGAAAAGCGCGGCACTGCCTACGGGCTGTACGCCGCGGCGGTTGGGCTTTCGGCGTTTCCGGCATCGGCGATTGCTGGCGTGTTATGGGCGCGGTTTGGCGCAGCGTCGACCTTCTATTTTGGCGCCGGGTTAGCGCTGATTGCGGGGGTTCTGTTCTGGAGAATGGTACGCTAATTGCAGCCGGGAATCATGGGAACAGCCGCCGGGCTTTGACTTCGGCTACCGCATCTGGGCGGTAATGATACAGTTGGGCGGGGCGGCCTTCCCCGGCGCGGCGCTGAGCCGTGCTGGGCTCGATGATATTGGCCTGTAAGATGCGCCGCCGGAAGTTGCGCTTATCCAGGCGTTCGCCAAGGATCATTTCGTAGGTGCGCTGCAGTTCGGTAAGCGTGAAATGTTCGGGCAGCAGCTCAAATCCGGCAGCACTGTATTCCAGCTTGTAGCGCAAACGGCGCACTGCGTAGGCCAGGATACCGGCGTGATCCAGCGCCATTGCCGGCAGGTGATCGGCCGGGTACCAGCGCGCGGCGCTGTCTGCCGCGCAGAAAGCATCTGAAGGAATGAGGGCAAAGTAAACAACCGAAATCAGGCGCTGATCAGGACAGCGTGCCGGGTCGCCATAGGTGTAAAGCTGTTCCAGGTAGGCGCGGTGGCGGCAGATAAAGCGGGCCAGGCAGGCGCTGGCGCATTCTTCCAGCGAGAGAGCAGCGGTCAGCGGGCTGCCGGGCAGTATCCATTCTTCGGGCTGGCCGGCGGCAGGCTCCAGCAGTACCTGCAATTGCTGATCGCGCAGGCTGAAAACAACAACCTGAACATCGAGCAGGTACGGGGCAGGTGAGTCGGGGCTGGGCATCTCAAAGAGATTATAGCCCGATTGAATCAAAGAGGAAAGTTCCTATAATAAAGATAGTGGTTCCCCCGGAGGTAGCTGTGAAATCGAAGACGCGTGTGTTGCTTGTGGTTGCCGCGCTGCTGGCCAGCACGCTGGCCTGCAACCTGCCGTTTGATGAGGCGCAAGTGTTCCTGACCAATACGCCCGCCCCGCTGAATACGGCCATCCCTACCGTCACGCTGACGAGTACCCAACCTGGCAATTCCGGGATGGCGGAAACGCCGCCGCCCACTGCGCTGGCCGCGGCAACAGAGCTTTCCAGCAGCACGCCGCCGTCCACCGTCACCAGCGGGCCGACGCTCACCCGCACCAGTACCCTTATCCCCAGCCTGACCTTTACGGTGACAAGCACATCTCGACCCAGCGGAACCTTGACCAGCACGGTTACCCCACCGCCGACGATCACCACCGGGCCGACGGCAACGCGTACGCGCACGCTGACCCCCAGCCTGACCCACACGGTGACGAATACACCGAAACCGAGCCTGACCTTCACCGTCACCAGTACGGCCAAACCGGGCGGTACATCTACCAACACAGTCACTCCGCCGCCGACGATCACCTCAGTGCCGGCCAGCCAGACCCTGACTGCGACAGCAACGCGAACAGGCACCCCGGTCACTCCCGGGCCGGCGCGCCAATCCAGTGAAGCCGCTTTTTTCTCTACGCCGCCAGTGCTGGACGGTGTGTGGGATGAGTGGCAGGGTCGTTCGAGCGAATACCCGGCGCGCGCGGTGGTATACGGCGGCGCGAACTGGACCGGCGCGGACGACCTGGAAGCCTCGTACCGCGTGGCCTGGGATTCGCAGTATCTTTACATCGCCGTGAAGGTGCATGACGATATATACGCCCAAAACGCCACCGGCGCAAACCTGTATCTGGGCGACAGCCTGGAAGTGCTGCTTGATACGAACCTGGCCGGTGACCTGGGCGACCGGTCGCTTTCGGATGACGATTTCCAGTTGGGGATTTCACCCGGTTTTGGCGATGTGACCGGCGCCAGGGAAGCCTATTTGTGGTTCCCGCGCTCGCGTACCGGCGCGCAGGGCGGTGTGGTCACGGCGGCCGTACGCCAGGACGGCATTACCCGCATAGAGGCCGCCATCCCCTGGAGCGTTTTTGGCGTCGTTCCGGCGGCCGGCCAGCGCTTCGGTTTTGTGATTTCGGTGTCAGACAATGACGACACCGGCCAGAACGCGCAGCAGAGCATGGTCGCATCGGTTTCCACCCGCGTACTGGTTGATCCGACCACCTGGGGAGAGATCGTTCTGAAGTAAGCTGCGCGGCCTCTCGACAAAGAAAGGCGTTTAGAACAGCACGGACGCCAGTTCGGCGCGGTATTGGCGCGCGTCGGAGTCGTCGCTCTCCAGCATTTCCAGAATTGCCAGAAAAAGCTGGCGCGCCTTATCGCCGCGATAATGCCGGTTCTGGCGCAGGATATCCAGCAGACCATCCATGGCGGGCAGGAAACTTCCGCGCGAAGCCAGGCGCACCGCGCCGGCAAAGGCCGCATCGAGGTCATTTTCCGCGGGCAAGCTTTCATCCGTCTGGGCGGTGACCGCCTCAGCCAGGGGCAGCAGGCGCTGCGCGCTGGCGTACAGCGGACTGGCCGGAAATGCCTTGAGCGTGTAGAGCGCCTCGCGCCCTTCGCCCTGGGCCAGCAGCGCTTTGGAAAGTCCCAGCAGCGCCTCAGGGTGTTCTGGGTTCTGGTCGAGCACTTCGCGGAACGCGGCCTCGGCTTTGGCCCACTGGCGCAAGCTGAGGTAACCGCCGGCTTTTTCTTCGAGCAGGCTGGTCTGGCTGGGCGGCGCCAGGCGGCTTAGAAAGTCGCGCACGCGCTGGTTGGGCTGCGCGCCGACAAATTCACCCACCACTTCGCCTTCCGAAAAGGCTTTCACTGTTGGCAGGCTGCGCACGCCGTACTGCATTGCCAGGTTCGGATTGTTATCCACGTCCAGCTTGGCCAGCCGGAATGCGCCGTTGGCCTCGTAAGCAAGTGTTTCGAGCATGGGGCCGAGCAGTTTACACGGCTTGCACCATTCCGCCCAAAAGTACACCACTACCGGGGTATTCTGCGAATACGAGAGAACCTCATATTCGAAATCGTTTTCATTTACCTGAATAATGTGATCGGATGACATCATAATTCTCACCTGTATCCAACGGCTGCCTGATGGAACCGGTTGGAAACATCATACTGGAGAAGTATAAGAATCGTACAGGAATTGTATTAGCAATAAGTCAGATCATTCATCGCCTTCATCCCCGGTGATCGCGCCGGGCTGGTCAATCCGCAGCACCTCGCCGTGGATGTTGATCACCACGCGAAAGCCCATCATCCCCAGGTAGGTGCGTCCCTCTTCGGGGATGCCGGTTTGCAGCAGGTGGTCGAACTGCTGGTCCATTTGTTTGAGCTGGTTCAGGATCATCGCGCGCGAGAAGGGATCGTCCTGGCCGAGCATTTTGGCGGTTTCTTCGCCAATCAGGTCTTCTTTGCCTTTCATCTGGTCGGTGAGGAATTGAAAAACCTGGCGGTCAACGATTTCGGATGAGATATGCCGCCGGAATCCGGCATCGTTGACGACGTACATGGCTTCATCGCCTACGTGGGCTACCTCAACGGCATTGTCGTTTTCGTCAATCACCAGACCGGCAAAAATCGCGGTTCGGGCCATTATTTTCTCCTTTGATGACGCTCGACGCCATCCTGCCGCAGTCAGAACACGGCGCGATGCGCGGTCGCGCAGATGACACGCGTATCAATCACTTTCTTTAATGACGACCAGGGTGCCATCTTTTTCACCGCGCTCGACGATCTGCTCGTGCGGGCGGACGGCAGGTAAGCTCCAGCGGTAGAACCAGCGCGCCGCGCTGGTGGGCAGGTTGATACAGCCATGACTGCGCGGACTGCCAAAATCGTTGTGCCAGTAGGTGCCGTGCAGCGAAACCCCGCTTTCCGTCAGATAGCAGACCCAGGGTACGCCCGGCAGATCAAAGCCGGAACCAACGCCCGGCTCGCCGGCGGCCATGTGTCGCGAGGGACGCTTGCGGTTGGTGGTAAACCGGCCGGGGCGGGTGCGAAAATCACCGTCCTTAAAGCGGGCGCCCGTGGCCGTACGGCTGGCGAATACCGCGCGCTCGCCTTC
>DATCUC010000146.1:0-49511 GCA_036567625.1 Anaerolineaceae bacterium
GTGTCTGCGCAAAATCCATTTCTTCCGGCTGTACCTTCAACGCCCGCCCCGCGTTTCGATTTCTTCAACCCGCAAAAACGAAAAAACGAATATTCTCTCTACCAACCGCGCAAAAACGAATCGATACGAAGAAATACGAATATCCCCATCACCTGCCCCACCCGGGTTGAAGTGGAGGATGCGGAAGCCGGATCAATGCCCCGGCCTGCCTCTTGCGCGCAGCAATCGCTGCGCAGCCGCCGCTCGTTTTTCCCCTCGCGCGCGCTGCTTATCGTATAATTCTTGCTATGGATGAACATGCCCTCCTTCAGGAAGTCGAAACGCTGCGCCGTGAAATTCATTTTCACAACTACCATTATCACGTGCTCGATCAGCCGCTAGTCAGCGATGCCGAGTACGACCAGTTGGTCAACCGTCTGCGCGCCATCGAGGCCGAGCATCCCGAATGGGTGACGCCCGATTCGCCCACGCAGCGCGCCGGGGCTCCGGTGGCCGAGAAGTTCCGCAAGGTGCATCACCCCGCGCCCATCCTCAGCCTGGGCAACGCCTTTGATCTGGCCGGGGTGCGCGCCTGGTATGACCGCCTGGAACGCGTGGATGAGCGCGTGGCGCATACCGGCTTTGTGCTCGAGCCCAAGATCGACGGCCTGACGGTGGTGCTGCACTACCGCGATGGACGCTTTGCGCAGGGCGCCACCCGCGGCGATGGCATGGTGGGTGAAGATATCACCACCAACCTGCGCACCATCCGCGCCGTGCCCATGCGCATCCCCCTTTCGGCCGGTGGGCCGCAGCCTCCACCCTATTTGGCCGTGCGCGGCGAAGTGTACATGAACATCAAAGATTTCGAGGCCCTCAACCAACGCCTGGCTGAGGCCGGTAAGCCCCTGTACCTCAACCCGCGCAACACCGCCGCCGGTTCGCTGCGCCAGCTGGACCCGGCGCTCACCGCTTCGCGCCCGCTGACGCTGCTCAGCTACGCCGTGGTGGCCGCCGAGGGCAGCCTGCCGTTCAAAACCCAGTGGGAACTGCTCCAGTATCTGAAAGATCTCGGTTTCCCGGTCAGCAGTGATGCCGAGTTTTGCCCGGGTTTTGACCAGATGCTGGCCGCGCTGGAGAAATGGAACGCCCGCCGCGAAACGCTGCCCTTTGAGGCCGATGGCGTGGTCATCAAGGTCAACGATTTGCGCCTCGCCGCCGATCTGGGCGTGGTGGGCAAAGATCCGCGCGGCGCGCTCGCGCTCAAATTCCCCGCGCGCGAGATGACCACCGTCATGCGCAATTCGGGCGTCAACGTCGGCCGCACCGGAGTGCTCACCCCCTACGCCATGCTTGACCCGGTCGAGATCGGCGGGGTGATCGTGCGCCAGGCCACGCTGCACAACTTCGACTACATTGCCGAGAAGGACATCCGCATCGGCGACCGCGTGCTGGTCAAGCGTTCGGGCGACGTGATCCCCTACGTCATCGGCCCGGTGGTCGAGCTGCGCACCGGCGAGGAAGTGATCATCCAGCCGCCGCAGGTGTGCCCCTCGTGCGGCCAGCCGGTGGAGAAGGTGGCCGGGGAAGTCTTCTGGTACTGCGTCAACACCGCCTGCCCCGAGCAGTTGGTGCGCAACCTTGAGCACTTTGTCTCGCGCGGCGCGATGGACATCATCGGCATGGGCATCAAGATCGTCGACCAACTGGTGGACGCCGGCCTGGTGCGCGATGTCGCCGACCTGTACACGCTCCGCCGCGAAGATCTGCTACAGCTCGAAGGTTTCGCCGAAAAGAAAGCCGACAACCTGCTTGCCAGTATCGCCGCGTCCAAAGAGCGCCCGCTGCCTCGCCTCATCAACGCCCTGGGCATCCGCGGCGTGGGCGAAGTCACTGCCGTCGACATGGCGGCGCGCTTCGCCGACCTGGATGCCCTGGCTGCCGCCACCCTGGGCGAGCTGCAGTCCATGGAAGGCATCGGGCCAAACACGGCTCAGGCCGTCGTCGACTGGTTCGCGCGCGAGGCCAACCAGACCGTGCTGCGCAAGCTCAAAGCCGCTGGGGTGTGGCCGCGCAGTGAGACGAAACCGGCAGCCGGTCCCCAGCCCTTTGCCGGCATGACCTTTGTCGTCACCGGCACCCTGCCCACTCTCTCCCGCGAACAGGCCAAAGAATTTATCCAATCTCGCGGCGGCAAGGTTATCGACAGCGTCAGCAAAAAGACCAGCTACCTCGTTCTCGGCGAATCCCCCGGCTCCAAACTCGACAAAGCCCGTGAACTGGGCGTCGCCATCATCGACGAAGCGAGGCTGCGCTCGCTGGCCGGGGAGTAAAACCACCCCCCTCCCGCTCCCCCCAAATCGCAAAAAACGCGATTTGGAGGGAGTGCCAGACTCCTCCCTCCAAATGCGGTTTTCAGCATTTGGGGGGAGGCTGGGAGGGGGTTCGGGCACCGGCGTAAGACCCCTCCCCATATTGACCCAAACCATCCAAGAGCAACCCATGCACGCCATCCTCCTCAAACCCGGCCGCGAAAAATCCCTTCTCAACAAACACCCCTGGATCTTTTCTGGCGCGGTCGCGCAGGTGAGGGGCGATCCCGCCCCCGGCGAGACCGTCGAAGTGCGCTCCGCCGCCGGCAATTTCCTCGCCTGGGCTGCCTGCAGCCCCGTCTCCAATATCCGTGCCCGGGTATGGTCATGGCGGCGCGAAGACGAAGTCACCCCGGCCCTGCTGCGCGCCCGGCTCGAAAGCGCCCTGGCGCTGCGCCGCGCCCTCGTGCCGCCTGCCGAAACCAGCGCGCTGCGCCTGGTTCACGCCGAATCGGATGGGCTCCCCGGCCTGGTCGTCGACCGCTACAATGAGGTTCTCGTCATCCAGTGCCTCACTGCCGGGGCTGACTATTGGCGCGACACCCTGGTGTCGCTGCTGATTGAGCTCACCGGCCTCGAAACGGTCTACGAGCGTTCCGATGTAGACGTCCGCCGCCTCGAGGGGCTGGAAGAACGCGCCGGGTTGCTCCGGGGCAAACCGGTCCAGTCTCCGCTGCGGGTGCAGGAAAACGGGCTGAATTTCTATGTAGATACTGCCGCTGGGCATAAAACCGGCTTTTACCTCGACCAGCGCCGCAACCGCCAGCGGGTTCGCGAGCTGGCTGCCGGCCGCAGTTTTCTCAACTGCTTCGCCTATTCGGGCGGCTTTAGCGCCTATGCGCTGGCGGGCGGCGCAACAGACGTACTCTCCGTAGATTCGTCTGCCGATGCTCTGGCGCTGGGCAAACGCAACCTGGAGGCCAACGGTTTCTCCAACGCAGAGGCCACGTGGCTGGAGGAAGACGTATTCCACACCCTGCGCGGTCTGCGCGACCGCGGGCGTAGCTTTGACGCGGTGATCCTCGATCCGCCCAAATTCGCGCCCACCGCCGCCCAGGCCGAGCGCGCCGCGCGTGGGTATAAAGATATCAACCTGCTGGCCCTCAAGCTGCTGCGCCCGGGGGGTCTGCTGTTCACCTTTTCCTGCTCTGGCGGCATTTCTGCCGATCTGTTCCAGAAGATCGTCGCCGGCGCGGCGCTCGACGCGGGCGTCAACGCGCGCATTGTCGAACGCCTGGAGCAAGGCGCCGACCATCCCGTGGCGCTCAACTTCCCTGAAGGCGCTTACCTCAAGGGCCTGGTGCTGGAAGTGAACCCATGAACTACACCATCACCGCCACGCTTGGCCCGGCTAGCGCTGTCCCACCCCTTTGGGCCGCCATGCGGGATGCCGGAGCCACTGCCTTTCGCCTCAATACCTCGCACCTTGCGCCTGATGATCTGGCCGGCTGGCTGGCGCGCCTCGATGCCTTCCGCCGTGAATCGGGCGCAGACTGGAGCGTGGTGCTGGATCTGCAAGGCAGCAAGTGGCGTCTGGGGCAGTTCCCCGCCCGCCTGCTGGCGCCTGGCGAGCGTTTGCGCCTGCTCCACGCGGATTCCAGTCCGGCGCAAAGCGTTCTTCCCGTGCCCCATGCCGATTTTTTTCGCGCTGCGCTGGCCTCTACCGGCGAGGTGCTGCTCGACGATGCCAAAATCGCGCTGCGCGTCGAATTTGTCGACGCGGAAAGCGCTGTCGCGGTCGTCGTGCGTGGCGGCGAGATCCGCCCGCGCAAGGGCATCACTCTCAACGGCGGCGAGGTGCGCTCCGAGGAAATCAACCCCCGCGACCGCGCGGTAATCGAAGTATCTGCGGAGTATTCCTTTGTCGAGTACGCCATCTCCTACGTCCGCGACGCGCAAGAAATGGCGCGTTACCGGGCGTTATTCCCACCCGCCGCGCGGCTCATCGCCAAGCTCGAGCGTGAAAGCGCCATGCAGGCCGCGGAGCAAATCGCTGCCCACGCAGGCAGCCTGTGGGTCTGCCGTGGCGACCTGGGCATGGAGTTGGGCATCCCGCGCATGGCTGCCGCGGTGCACCAGATAACCGCCGCTGTGCGTTCCATCCCCGTGCCGGTGGTAATGGCCGGTCAGGTATTCGAGCACCTGGTTGCGCATCCCGAACCGACCCGCTCCGAAGTCTGCTTCCTCTATGACTGCCTGCAAGCCGGTTATGCTGGCGTTATCCTTTCCGACGAGTGCGCCGTCGGCCAGTATCCGGTCGAAGCCGTCCGCGCCGCTGCCCTGTTTCGCTAACGCCGGGCAGCGCCCCGGCGCAAACAAAAAACCGGCAGCTGCCGGCTCTTTGTCTGAGTGGAGATGGCGGGAATTGAACCCGCGTCCGAAAGATTCGACCCTCGAACCTCTACGAGCGTAGTCCATCTTTGCATTTCGCCGTTTGCGAGAAGATGAACAGAAAATGCATCCGGCTATCCGTTAAGGCCCGAAAGCCCTCTTAGGTACAGCTCACGGCAGGCTGTACAGCGCTCCATACCTTGTTGCGCCCGCTCGATCTCCGGATGGAGTACGGGACCGGCAGACGTGGCCTCCGAAGAGACCAGGCTGCGTTACCTCTGCTGTTTAGGCAGCGAGGGGCATAGCAGCGTAGGAAGTGCGGTTGGCACTTGATTTTTTGTACTGATTTTACGAGGTCGGTACCTCTCGGCTCGCCATCCGGGATCAGCCTCCCCCGTCGAAGCCTGTCATCCCCATGTGCAGGTACAGTATACATGATTTTCGAATGACCCGCAACGGTTGTACCGTCTGGTTATTTCGTCAACCGCCGCGCCAGCCAGGCTGCCCCACGCAGCAGAATGTAGATCCCAAAACCGACCACCGCCCCGGTGAAATTGAAAATCACATCGTTGATATCCGCCACGCGAAAATTATTCCCGCCGATCAGGTTGAGCGCGAACTGCGTCAATTCAATCACCAGGCCAATGCTCACCGCGCTGGCGGCAGCCATCCACGGTCGCAGGTTCGCCACCAGCGGCAGCAGCAAACCGAACGGGATCGTCATCAAGATGTTGGCCAGCATCTCCCCACGCAGCCGGAATGAAAACCGGGCTGCGGGATTGTGATGGAATGGGACCAGGTTCACCCGCGCCAGGATATCGCCGGTGGAACGGCGAATCTCACCATCATAAGCGATATATAACGGAAAGAGCGTCAACGAGGCCACCATCATCAGGTACAGCCAGAAGAGCGTGAACACCAGCAGGTACACCGGCCTGCGCTTTGCGCGGCGCAGTACCAATACACTGATACTCAACCCCAGTAAGCCGGCCAAAAACGGCACGGGGAAAAAAGGCAGGGCGATCATCACATCACTGCTCGCGAGCCAGCCAATTCCAGGCCAGCGCTGCCGCTCCGCCCACCAGCGCTCCGCCAAAAATGGTTGGGTCGTGCCACAAGAAAATCTTGAAATATGCCACTTCTGCCAGCACCACCACGGTAGGAATCTGGACCCACAGAGAACGCGTACTCAGCAGCGCATAGGTGAGGAACAGCGCATGCCCGGAAACCAGCGGAACCGGATACACCGCGCGCCAAAGCGCCAGCAGCACCAACCCGGCATCCAGCCCCATTCGCGGACCAATCCGCCTTTCTGGCCGCCCCAGGTATGCGAGTGCCCGGTCAAATAGAAACCCGGTAAACGGCACCGCGATCGGCAACGTATACGACAGGTGGTGAACGAGCTCCTGTCCTTCGAACAGGTAGAAACATGCCAGCGACTGAACCGCCGCCGCGCCCAATCCGCACAGTAGCCCGAGCGCCGGGTGAAACAAACGCTGGTAAGACAATGTGCTTTGCTCCAACCGGGTAAGCCGGTCAGACAGGCGTTCGATCTGTTCGTGTAACTGCAAGATGCTATCGGAAGCAGGGTCAGGTTGAGGTGTCATAGTGGAATCAGCAGCGCAAAGTTGATTATCGGATGCAATTCTGTTTACTATAACAGCTTTTTGCGTGACGCGCGGGCTATGCCTGCGGTTCTTCCTCACCATTCTTCTTCTCGGTTTCGATCAGCTTGAGCACCTCATCCGGTTTGGTATCTTTCTCCAGTTCCGACAGTTCTTTCGTGTGCTCGTGCGTGATCCCCATGCGCATCTGAATCTCATCCAACATGATCAGCACGCGGGTCAGTTCGCGCTCCGTCAGCAAGTTGATCTGCAAATCCAGTTCGGCGCGCTGCTGCTCTTCTTCGCTCATCCGGTTCTGGCTGATCAGCACGAAGGTAGATAGAAAAATGGCTTCCAGCGATACCACCATGGTCAGCAGCCCGTAGGGGAAGGGGTCAAACGGCTCAATGCCGAACCAACCCGTGTTGAGCAAAAACCAGACGGCAAACCAGGCTGCATGAACATACACAAAGATCATCCGTCCTGAAAAATCCGTGATCCGGTCGGCGATCACGTCTTGCAGCGAACGTTCGAGCAAGGCTTTCTTGCGGTACTCCAGAATGGTCTGCACGTTTTCTTGAATAATCGAGTTAAGCGTGGAGCTGCCTTCGGTTTTCTCAAAGTATTTGCCAAATGAATAACCCTTCTCCGTTTGCATATTGCCCTTCCATTGAAACGATAATTGCACCAATAAGCGTTGGCGTCAAAGAATACTTCGCGCCGTTGTTTCGATTATATAAATGCTTCTCAACCTTCTCCATTAGGGGAAACCCCCAGGTTGGAGGAGGAATCAAGGTACAGGCGGCCAGAAAGTCGCAAATATCTACCCCTGACCCATATGCCTTCCCTTTGGTACAATAGACCCGTCAAACCATCCTGCAGGAGGCCAGAGTGATCTCCATTTACAAAAGCACCGAGTTCGGCCTTGAAAAGGTTAACGATTATGTCAATAACTGCTGGATTAATGTGGTTGACCCCACCCCCGAAGAAATTATCCACCTTCAGGGATTGGGCCTGCCTGCCGATTTCGTCACGTACCCTCTGGATATCGACGAAAGACCCCGAACCGAGCGCGAGGATGACGGCAAGATCCTGATCGTGTTGCGCATCCCCTATTTCCGCGGCGTGAATGTCGACATTCCCTACGGAACCATCCCGCTCGGCATTATTATGACAGACCGGCATATCTTTACCATATGCCGCTACAATAACGATATCATCGACGAGCTGAGTTCAGGCCGCATGCGCGGCCTGTCTACCGGCAAACGCAACCGCTTTGTGCTGCGCGTTTTGCTGGCAACGGCCAACAAGTTCCTCAGCTATCTGCGTGAAATCAACCGCCTGGTGGATGAGCGTGAAGACAACCTCGAGCGTTCGATGGCGAACAAAGAGGTGCTGGAGCTGCTTAAATATCAGAAGAGCCTGGTGTACTTCACTACCGCGCTGCGTTCCAACGAGTTGATGCTCGAACGCCTGCAGCGCAGCCAGTTATTCCACATGTATGCCGACGATGAAGATTTGCTGGATGATGTCATCATCGAAAACCAGCAGGCCATCGAAATGGTAAACATTTCCAGCAACATTCTCAGCAGCATGATGGATGCCTTCGCTTCGATCATTTCCAACAACCTGAACGTGGTGATGAAGTTCCTCACCTCTGTCACCATCGTCATGAGCATTCCCACCATTATCACCGGGTTTTTTGGCATGAACGTAGACATCCCCGGAGCTGCCAGCGGCTATTCTTACATGGCGATCTTCATGGGCATTGTTCTGGTGAGCGGTATCGTGGTGCTGCTGTTCTCTAAGCGGCAGTGGTTTTAGCCGCGCAGACTGTACAAACATTTTACATTACCAGGGATGACAGGTACAATCTGAATCGGATTGTGCCTGATTTCACTTTCTTTCGCTGGAGTAGGAATGACGATGGATGCCGGGCTGGACAGACAGAATCATGCGTTTTTGCAGATCGAAAATCTGAAAAAAGGGTATGAAGAGGGCGGCAAATACCATGTGGTGCTGCATGATTTTAGCGTTGCTTTCCGGCGCGGCGAGTTTGTGGCCGTGCTGGGGCGCAGCGGCAGCGGAAAGACCACCTTGCTCAACCTGGTCAGCGGCATTGACCGGGCCGATGGCGGTGAAATTACCCTCGACGGTACGCGGCTTACCGGGTTAGATGACCAGCAACGTACACTCTACCGCCGGCAAAATATCGGCTTCATCTTCCAGTTCTTCAATCTCATCCCCACCCTGACCGTTTGGGAAAATGTGACTTTGCCGCTGGAACTGAGCGGCAAGTTCGACGCTGCCGGCAAGCAGCGCGCCCTGGATTTATTGGCCGAAGTCGGCCTGGCGGACCGGCTGAATGCATTTCCAGACCGCATCTCCGGCGGCGAGCAGCAGCGCGTATCCATTGCCCGTGCCCTGGTGCATGACCCACACCTGGTGTTGGCCGATGAACCCACGGGTAACCTGGATGAAGACACGGGCCGCGCGGTAATGGACCTGCTTGACCGGCTGACGCGCCGCGCCGGGAAGAATTTGATCCTGGTGACCCACAGCCCGGAAGCTGCCGCATATGCCGACCGGGTTTTTACCCTGCATGATGGTCACCTGGTAGAAAAGGCGCGCTGACATGAACCGCACGGTGCCTTTCTTCCCGGCGGGGCTGCGTAACGTTGGCTGGCGCTATGTGCTGCGCCGCCGCTGGCAAACCCTGCTGATGGTGCTGGGCATTGCCCTGGGCGTGGCCGTAATGGTCGCCATCGACCTGGCCAATGCCAGCGCAAGCCGCGCATTTGAACTGAGCACGGAGTCAGTCGCCGGGCGTGCCACGCACCAAATCACCGGCGGCCCGGCCGGGCTGGACGAGCAGGTGTATATCGACCTGCGCCGCAAAGGGGCGCTGCAAACCGCGGCCCCGGTCGTGGCCGGCTACGTTTCTTCACCGGTGCTGGGCAACCAACCCCTCCAGCTTCTCGGCATCGATCCATTTGTGGATGCGCCTTTTCGCCCATATTTAGGCGGCGACCAGTCTGCCAATTTCGATCAGTTAGTGGCCTTTTTCACGCAGCCGGGAAGCGTGCTGCTTTCAACTTCACTGGCAGAGCGCTACGGCCTTACCTTAGGCGCGCAGTTCGACCTGGAACTTAACGGGGTTACTCGCCCGGTGCGGCTGGTAGGACTGCTCGAGCCGCAGGACAATCTCAGCCGGCGCACGCTGGAAGGGGTGATCCTGGCCGATCTCGCCACCGCGCAGGAATTGACCGGCATGCAAGGCCGCCTGAGCTGGGTAGATTTGATTTTGGATAAAAATGATCCCGCCGCAGTGCAGCGTATTCAGGCGCAGATGCCGCCTGGCGTGCGCGTGGCCGGGGTAGAAACCCGCAGCGGCACGCTCGACCAGATGACCGCCGCGTTCCGCATCAATCTCTCGGCCTTGAGCATGTTGGCCCTGGTAGTGGGCTTGTTTTTGATCTATAACACCATGACCTTCTCCGTAGTGCAGCGGCGGCCACTGTTTGGCGCGTTGCGCTGCCTGGGCGTTACCCGCCGCGAAGTGTTTTTGCTCGTGACCACCGAAGCACTGGTGGTCGGCGTCATCGGTTCGCTGCTGGGGATTGGGCTGGGTATCCTCATGGGGCAGGGCATGGTGCGCGCCGTCACCCAGACGATCAACGATCTGTATTTCACCACCACGGTGCAGGCCAAGGGCATTCCCCTTTCCAGCCTGCTCAAGGGCGGCGTGCTGGGCGTGCTGGCCACGCTGGCCACTGCCGCGCTCCCGGCCTGGGAAGCTGCCTCCGTTCCACCGCGTGCAGCGCTGCTGCGCTCCGGCCTGGAGAGCAAAGTGCGCCGCGCGGTGGTGTATACGGCGCTTGGCGGCCTGGTCACCATTGGTCTGGGAATTCTGCTTTTTGTTCTGCCGATCAACAACCTGCTGGTTGGGTTTGGCGGCACCGCCCTGGTGACGGTTGGTTTTGCCATGCTGGCCGCGCTGACCATGGTGGCGCTGGTGCGCATCATCACCCCGCTCAGCGGGCGGCTGTTTGGCTTTTTGGGACGCATGGCGCCGCGCAGCCTGGTCAATTCGCTCAGCCGCACCTCCGTAGCCGTGGCCGCGCTGATGGTGGCCGTCGCCGTAGCAGTCGGCGTGACGCTGATGATCGACAGCTTCCGCTACACGGTCAATGTGTGGCTGGAGCAAAGTCTCTCCAGTGATGTGTATGTGACTGCTCCGGATTTCAACCAATCGCAGCCCTCGACGCCGATTGACCCGGATGTGATTTCACAGTTGCGCGCCTGGCCCGGGGTGGAGCGGATGGACCTGGTGCGCGCCACCACGGTGGATGCGCCCGGCGGTTCCGTAAAGTTGACCGCGTTTGATAATCCCACGATCGGGCAGGAGCGCCTGTTCGCGCAGTTAGAGGGTGACCCGGCTACGGTTTGGGAGCGTCTGCTGGCCGGTGATGTGATCCTCTCCGAATCCGTGGCCGACCGGCTGAACATTGGCCTTGGTGAAAGCATCGCCCTCTACAACCGGCAGGGTCTGCACGAATACCGCGTGATCGGCATCTTCTATGATTACGCGACCAGCGAGGGCCTGGTGCAGATGGCTCTGCCGCGCTACCGCGCCGATTGGGGGGATGAAACGGTCACAGCAGCCGGGCTGCGTATACCCACTGGTTCCAACCCTGATGATTTCACCCGCGCTTTACAGGAAGGGCTGGAAACCAGCCAGCGCCTGGTGATCCGCTCGAATGCCGGGCTGCGCAGCGATGTGCTGGAGGTCTTTGATCGCACCTTTGCCATCACCCAGGCGCTGCGCGTACTGGCAACTACCGTGGCATTTATCGGCGTGCTCAGCGCGCTGCTCTTGCTGCAGTTAGAGAAGGAAAAAGAGATCGGCATCCTGCGCGCGCTGGGACTGACCGGGCGCCAGTTATGGCGACTGGTAATGCTGGAAACCGGCATCATGGGCCTGGTGGCCGGCCTGCTGGCCATGCCTACCGGCTACGCCCTGGCCCTGATTCTGATCTATATCATCAATAAGCGCTCGTTCGGTTGGACGCTGCAACTGCTGCTGACACCGGAAGCATTCTTGCAGGCGCTGTTGATTGCCATGACCGCCGCGCTGCTGGCCGGGATCTATCCGGCGCGAAAGATGGGGCGTATGGCAGCCGCCGCGGCCATCCGGGAGGAATGATGCTTGAAACCCGCACCAACGTGATTGTCCGCAATTGGCTTCTGCGCATAGCCATTATCCTTGCGCTGTTGGCCGGCGTCGGGGCCCTGGCAACCCGCGATGCAGACGGGGAAACAACCCGCGCCCGATTGCTGGGGCTGGAAACGGATAATACTGGCGGTTACCAGCGCGCGGACGGCAGCCTGACGCTGGAGTTCCCGCGCGATTTTGGCCCGCACAATGATTTCCAGAGCGAATGGTGGTATTACACCGGCAACCTGCAAACCGCGCAGGGGCGGCATTTTGGCTTCCAATTAACTTTCTTTCGCCGCGCCATCCAACCTGCTGAACAGCGCCAGCCGCGAGATTCTGAATGGGCCGCTGAGCAGGTCTACATGGCGCACTTTACCCTCACCGATGTAGACGCGGGTAGTTTCCGTTATTTTGAGCGTTTTTCGCGCGGCTCCGCAGGCCTGGCCGGCGCGGTGATCGATCCGACCTACGCTGTCTGGCTGGAAGATTGGTCGGTGGAGCAGGTGGGTGAAGACGCATACCGCTTGCGCGCCGCGCAAGACGATCTGGCTCTCGACCTGCGCCTGATCGATCAGCGCGGCCCGGTGCTGCAAGGCGATAACGGCTTGAGCGTCAAAGGGCCGGAACCCGGCAACGCTTCGTATTATTACAGCCAGACCCGTTTGCTGGCGGAAGGCACCATCCGCGTGCCGGATGGCGAATTTGCCGTCAGCGGGCTAAGCTGGAAGGACCACGAATTCAGCACCAGCGCGCTCAGCCCCGGTGTGGTGGGCTGGGACTGGTTCTCGCTGCAATTGGATGATGGCAGCGAACTGATGCTCTACCGGCTGCGCCACCAGGATGGCAGCGAAGACACGTTTTCCAGCGGTACGCTTGTCCGCGTGGATAGCAGCACGCGCACCCTGGCGCCGGAGGATTTTCGCATTACTGCCACCAACGAGTGGCGCAGCCCGCATTCTGGCGCTACATATCCGGCAGGTTGGAAGATCGAGATCCCATCTGAGAATATTACGCTTGAAATTACGCCGTACCTGTCCGATCAGGAGCTCAATCTGTCTTTTGTCTATTGGGAAGGCGCAGTACAGGTGCGCGGAACGCTGTCCGGCCAGCCGGTAGCCGGCAGCGGTTACGTCGAACTGACCGGCTACGAAAGTTCGATGCAGGGCAGGTTGTAACACAACTGGGGTGTGGGCGGTATAGGACTCGAACCTACGACCTCCGCTGTGTAAAAGCGATGCTCTAACCAACTGAGCTAACCGCCCCAGACGGTTGCATTATACCCGAATTGTTCGGGGTTGTGGATATAATTAATCAGAAGTTCATAGTCAAGTATGCCTGGGAGGGTCTCTATGCGCTTTATCCGTTATCGAATGGGCCAGAGTGAGCCGCGCTTCGGCTGGGTGTATGAAGATCGGGTCGGCGGCATCGAAGGCACGCCGTTTGGCGAGTTTCGCCGCCTCGAGGCGGATCTTCCGCTGGAATCCGTGCGGCTGCTGGCTCCGCTCCAGCCGGGCAAGATTATCTGCGTGGGCCGCAATTATGTTGAACACGCCAAAGAGTTGGATAATCCTGTACCGGATATCCCGCTGCTGTTCCTCAAACCGCCGTCGGCGGTCATTGCGCACGGCGATAAGATCGTTCTGCCGCCACAGTCGCGGCAGGTAGACCATGAGGGTGAGCTTACGGTGGTGATCGGCAAGCGCGGGCGCTGGATTCCGCCCGAGCGCGCTTTAGATTTCGTCTTCGGCTACACCATCGCGAATGATGTGACCGCGCGCGACCTGCAGCGCCGCGATGTGCAGTTTACGCGCGGCAAAGGCTTTGACACCTTTTGCCCGCTCGGTCCGTGGATTGAAACCGAGTTCGATCTGACCGACGCGCTGGTGACCACGCGCGTCAATGGCGAAATGCGTCAGATGGGCTCGACCCGCGAGATGGTATTCAGCGTGGCGCAGTTGATCGCCTTTGTTTCCTCGGTCATGACCCTGGAAGTGGGCGATATATTGCTCACCGGCACGCCGGCCGGGGTAGGGCCGCTGGCCGCGGGTGATGTGGTTGAGGTCAATATTGAGGGCATTGGCACGCTCAGCAACCCGGTGGTCATGGAAGACACCGAACACCGGGTAGGGTAAAGAATGACACAACCGCGAGACAAGGGTGCTCGCGGTTGTGTCTTACGGGGGAGAGAAGAAGAGGAGATGAATTCGAGTTAGAAAACGCGTCCGGTGAACAATTCACGCGGCGCCAGGAACGAGGTTGGCTGGGTGTCGAGCGGCGAGGCAATCACAAACATGCGGCCCCAGGATGGATCGCCATTGTTCAGAATGCACGTTTGGAAAACCACGCGGTCGCCCTGGGTATACACCCGGTTGAAGACATCGCCGGCGGTGATGCGGCGGCTGAGCGGATCGCTCAGGTCGATAAAATCAGACTGCGGGCTGGTGGGCGAGAGCGCCTGGTATTTTTGAATATCCTGCACCTGGTAGTAGCGCTGCGTGCCGTCGCCAAAAATCAGGATGACAATCTGCTCATGGCGCATGTTGTAGAATTGCTCGCCAGCCAGGTAGTTGTGCGCCAGCAGACCAATCGTATGGAAGCGCTCCGCGGCGCGGAATTGAGTAACCACGTCCGGTTCAGTCGATACAAAATTCGTATTGTCCAAAGGCTGCTGATGGATGGGCAGGGCCAGTGTGTCGGGGACGTACACGCCAACCACCTGGCTCGAATTACCGTTGACCACCGACTGCGTGAAGAAGTCCAGGTCAATGCCATATTCCGGTTGAAATTCCTGCGCATCTTCGTAAGTCGATGCACCGGCTGTGCCGGCGGTGCTATCATCAGTCAATACCGGAATAGCCAGCACTGTGGGCACGGGGGTAGCTTCGAGGTTAATGCCCGTCGGCGAGATGGGCTTCTGAGGACGCGCATACGCATCCGTGTGGAAAATGGAGAGAAATGCGGCAAGTAGTGTCATAACGGTAATCAGGATCAGCAATTTGGATCTCATCAATGCTCCAACTTGGCAATTGGGGGTTTGGTTATTGATCGGTTATAAAACAGATATCTTTTGGATATTAAACAGATTGTATAGCGGGAATAGGCTTCCGACAATAGAGGAATGTCATTTTGAGGGAGTCTCTAACATTTCTGTAAGGGCGAATCTTAACAAAAACGATGCAGAATTCTCTCTATCTCAATGTGGTTTAAGCCGGTATTCGAAACGCGCGAATGTTCAAATCATAAAAAAGGTGATTAATGTCATATTCGGATCTTGTCCTGATGTCATCAGGAAGCAACATTGCGCGATCCGATCCAATTTCTTGACAAAAGCCCGGTGTATCCCTGATAATCACTGCCTGGAATTATTCTCTACGCCCTGAGCGGAGTGGAGTATTTAAGGTATAATTCGAATCTATCGAAGGATTCAATCCTGAGCAGTTCTAGGAGATAAAAGATGTCAGGTCATTCAAAATGGGCAACCATTAAGCGCAAAAAGGGCGCGGAAGACGCCAAGCGAGGGGCAATCTTCACCCGCCTGACTCGTGAAATCGTGATGGCAGCGCGTGAAGGCGGCGGCGATCAAGAATCGAATTTCCGCTTGCGCCTGGCCATTGATAAAGCGCGCGGCAGCAATATGCCGAAGGAAAATATCGAGCGCGCGATTAAACGAGGTACCGGTGATTCCAAAGAAGGCGCAACATTTGAGCAGGTTTTTTACGAAGGCTATGGATCACACGGTGTAGCGCTGATGATCGAATGCCTGACGGAAAACCGCAATCGCACTGTTGCTGAGGTTCGCCATATCCTCAGCCGCAGCGGCGGCAGTATGGGTGAGGCCGGTTCGGTGGGCTGGCAGTTCAAGCGCGCCGCCTATTTCTCAATCCCCAATGCCGCCAGCAAATTTGACGCGATCTTTGAACTGGCCGTCGAAAACGGCGCGGATGATGTCACCCTGGACGACGAGGACGGCACCGTAGAAATCACTGCTCCGGTCGAGTCGTTCAAGCTGATCACGGACGCACTGCGTGCTAAAAGCATCACGCCCGATGAAGCCGAACTGCGCATGCTGCCGACCCAGGAAATGGATCTCGGCGTTGAGGAAACTCTTTCTGTGCTCAAGATCATTGACGCACTGGAAGAACTGGATGATGTGCAGAACGTTTACTCCAACCTGCATATCTCCGAGGAGGCCATGGCGGCCCTCGAGTCAGAGTAAGGCGCGCCATGCTTGTCCTGGGGATTGATCCAGGTACTGCCACGACCGGGTACGGCTTTATTCGCGAAACCCCCAGTGGGGATTTGCAAGTCGTTGATTTCGGCGTGATTCTTACGCCCGCCGGCCTGGAAATGGAAAAACGCCTGCTGCAACTGCACGAGCAGCTTACCAGCCTGATCCTTCTCCACCGCCCCCAAACTGCGGCGGTGGAGAAGCTTTTTTTTCAGCGCAATGTCACCACGGCCATCGCCGTGGGCCAGGCGCGCGGCGTGGCTTTGCTCGCGCTGGCACAGCACGGGGTTTGTGTCGGCGAATATACTCCTCTCGAAGTCAAGCAGGCCGTGGCCGGTTACGGCGGCGCTGACAAGAACCAGGTGCAACAGATGGTGCGCGCCTTGCTCGGGCTGGCCGATATTCCTCGCCCGGATGATGCTGCCGACGCGCTGGCTATTGCCATCTGCCACCTGCATAGCAGCCGCATGACCAACCTGGAATCAGGCTGGAATGGGGAATGATGCATGAGCCTGGTCACCAGTTCCGCCAACCCCCGCATTAAGCAGATCCGCAAGCTGCGCGAGCGCAAAGAGCGCCAATCGAGTGGCCTGTTTTACGTGGAAGGCTTACGCATTATCGCCGAGGCCGCCCAGCAAGGCGCGCAGATCGATACCCTGATTGCCGCTCCGGAACTGCTGACCAGCGAATTTGGGCAGGAACTGGCCGACAAATTCGCACACCAAGGCGTTCCAGTGCTGGAAGTCAGCGCGCCGGTGTTTGAAACCCTTTCCCTAAAGGAAGGACCAGCCGGGCTGGCCGCCGTGATCCACCAGCAGTGGAGCCGACTGGAGGATGCGTATCCCGATCCGGCCGCCACCTGGGTAGCGCTCGATTCAGTGGCTGACCCGGGCAATCTGGGCACGATTCTGCGCACCCATGATGCCGTGGCCGGCAAGGGTGTGATTCTGCTCGACCATTCCACAGACCCGTATGACCCGACCGCGATCCGCGCCAGCATGGGCGCGGTTTTTACCCAGCAGTTGGTGCGCGCCAGCTTTGCGGAATTTGCGCTCTGGAAACGCGAACACGGCGTTTTCCTGGTGGGTACATCCGACAAGGCTCAAACGGATTATGCCCGCTTTGATTACCCGGAGCGGCTGGTGATTCTTATGGGCAGCGAGCGCCAGGGATTGCAACCCCAGCACCTGGATTTGTGTGATGCAGTGGTGGCAATCCCGATGCGCGGCAGCAGCGATTCACTGAACCTGGCAGTTGCCACGGGCGTGGTATTATATGAAATACACAACCAGCGGCGCGGATTGGGCGCGAGAGGAGCAGGTAGATGATTGCATCGTTGACCGGGGATGTTATTGCGCAAACCGACGACAGCCTGGTGATCCAGGTAGGCGGCGTGGGTCTGCTGGTACACGTTCCGGCCTCACTCCAAGCCCAGGCGCGGGTTGGTTCGCATGTACAGGTTTACACGCAGCTCGTCGTGCGTCAGGATGCGCTGACCCTTTACGGTTTTGAGCGCGAAGATGAACGCAGCTTCTTCAACCTGCTGCTGGGCGTTGACGGCGTTGGCCCGCGAATTGCCCTGGCAATCCTCTCTACACTCTCGGTAGATACTATCCGCCGCGCGGTTTTGGGTGAGCAGGCCGATATCTTCAGCCGCGTTCCGGGGGTGGGCAAGCGCACCGCGCAAAAGATTTTGCTCCACCTGCAGGGGCGCGTTGGGGCTGGGATTCCCGGCCTTTCGAGCACGGCTGGCCTGCTGGATACCGACACCGAGGTGATGGACGCGCTAACCGCGCTGGGCTACAGCATCGTAGAAGCGCAAACCGCCCTGCAGTCCATTCCGCGGGATGCGCCGAAAGACGTGGAAACCCGGCTGCGGATTGCTTTGCAATATTTCTCTTCTTGATCAATCCAACATTTTGGCCCTCGCCGTCATGCAATCGGAGCATTACCTGCCGCCGAGGCGGGAAAGGATGGGCATATGACCGCGAACGTAGATTCCAACTGGCACCTGGCTGCCACCGCGCGCTGGACGGCCAGCGCTCGCGCCCAGGAAAGCGCGCGCGAAGATCATCTTTTTTACGATCCCTGGGCCGCGGCTCTGGCCGGGCCGGAAGGCATGGCCTGGTTGGAACAGCGCGGCGGCAGTGTGGCATCGATGGTCATCCGCACGCGGTTTTTTGATGATTTTCTCATCGCCGCCGCGCAGACTGGTATCCGCCAGGTAATTATTCTGGCCGCGGGATTGGATACGCGTGCCTACCGGTTACCGTGGCCCGCGAGTGTGCGGGTATTTGAGGTTGATCAGGCGGCTGTACTGGCGGATAAGGCCGGGATCCTGGCCGCAGCCGGGGCGCAGCCGGCGTGTGAGCGGCTTGTCGTGCCAGCGGATCTTACCGCCGACTGGCAGTCCGGCTTGGCGTCCAGTGGATTCCAACCTGGCCAGCCTTCTGCCTGGCTGCTCGAAGGTATCCTCTTTTACCTTCCCGAAGCATTTATACCACGCTTGCTGGCGCAAGTCAGCGAACTGGCCGCGCCGGGCAGTCGAATTGGGTTTGACGTGATGAATAGCCTGACCTTTGTATCACCGCTGACCCGGCCATGGGTGGAGATGCAGGCCAGCTTGGGCGCGCCGTGGATTGGGGCGGTGGATGACCCGGAAAAATTGCTGCTCGACCTGGGCTGGCAGCCGGCGCTGACCGCGCCCGGGGCCCCCGACGCGAATTATGAGCGTTGGAAGCTGCCGGTGATACCGGTGCGTATGCCGGGAATGCCGCATAGCTGGTATGTCACCGGGCAAAAATGCTAGGCCGGTTTTTCGCGCCGGGTAGTCCTAAAAAGTTTCATATATACATCAAACTGGACAAGAGAAATGCTTTCAGGTATGATTCCATTGCCAGAGGGTGAAATACGATTTACCCTGATCTGTTTCTGTATGCCGCTTGCAGGTTTACGCGTTTCATAACAAGGAATAGAAAGTCAGCCTAATAACGCGGATCATGCCATTAGCTGATGACCCATTCATGACCCGGCCCGGTAGGGGTGGGCACGGCCTGCAAATCTGGTTTGTTCCAGTAACGCGCAGCCGGTTGGGCTCTCAGACGGAACGAATTTGGTTTCCGCAGGCTTTGCGAATGATTATCCGTGGCGGCGCTGAATGATCGCCGGTTTCACACACCGATACAATTTGACCGTATATTTGGAAAGCGTGGAGGTTCAATGTCAGACCTGATTTCAAAAATCACTTCCGATCTCCAGGGCAAGATTGATTCATACCAACCGCAGGTAGAAGTCCGCACGGTGGGCGCCGTGGTGGAAGCCGGGGATGGTATTGCCCGGGCCGAAGGCCTGGCCGGCGTGCGCTCGCAAGAATTAGTGCAGTTTGCCAATGGGGTGATGGGTATTGCCTTCAACCTGGAACGCGACCGGGTTGGCATCATCATCCTGGGCGACTACGCTGAGATTATTGAAGGCACGCGGGTATACAGCACGGGGCGCATCGCATCCGTGCCGGTTGGAGACGGATTGATTGGCCGCGTGGTGAACGCGATCGGTGAGCCGATTGACGGCAAAGGGCCGATCCAATCTACTGGCTATCGTCCCATCGAACGCATTGCGCCAGGCGTGGTGGAACGCCAGGATGTAGATACGCCGGTGCAAACGGGTATCAAAGCCATCGATGCGATGATCCCGATTGGTCGCGGCCAGCGCGAATTGATCATTGGTGATCGCCAGACCGGTAAGAGCGCATTGGCCATCGATACGATTATCAACCAGGCCGGAAAAGATCTGATCTGTATCTACGTGGCAATTGGCCAGAAAAAATCCGCAGTCGCCCGCACCATCGCCCTGCTCGAACAGTACGGCGCGATGCAGCATACGGTGGTGGTGATGGCCTCGGCGGATGAACCTGCTGCGCTGCAGTATATGGCCCCCTACGCGGGCTGCGCCATTGGCGAAGAGTTCATGGAAACCGGGCGCGATGCGCTGGTGGTGTACGACGACCTTTCGAAACACGCCTGGGCCTATCGCCAGGTATCGCTGCTGATGCGCCGCCCACCGGGCCGCGAAGCGTACCCAGGCGATGTGTTCTACCTGCACTCGCGCTTGCTGGAGCGCGCGGCGCGCCTGGCAAACCAATACGTGATCGTACCCAAAACCTTCGCGGACAGCACCGCCGCCGCGAGTGATGCGGTGGACGGCAAGGTGTACGGCGGCCCGCAGTCGCAGCACGAAGCCGAACAAGCGCTCAAAGCCCTGAATGACGCGGAGAACCATAAACTGGTCAAAGTGCGCGGAACGGGCGGCTCGCTGACAGCCCTGCCGATCATCGAAACCCTGCTCGGTGATGTTTCGGCATATATTCCGACGAACGTGATCTCGATCACCGATGGGCAGATTTACCTGGAGAGCAACCTGTTCAACGCCGGTATTCGCCCGGCCATTAACGTGGGTATCTCGGTTTCGCGGGTGGGTGGCTCGGCGCAAACCAAAGCGATGCGCCAGGTGGCAGCGCGCCTGCGCCTGGATATGGCGGCCTTCCGCGAACTGGCGGCTTTCGCCCAGTTCGGCTCAGATTTGGATAAATCGACCCAGCAGCAGTTGAACCGCGGTCAGCGCCTGCAAGAAATTCTCAAGCAGCCGCAGTACCAGCCGCTTTCGCTGGCCGAAGAGGTGATGATCCTCTTTGCCGGTACCAACGGCTTTGCCGACCGCATTCCTGTGGATGAAGTACGCGCCTGGGAACCGGCGCTGCTGCGCTTCCTGGAAGGCTCGTATCCGGATATTGGCCGCGATATCGCCGCGCGCAAGATGATCACCGATGATAACGGCGCGCGCCTGCGCGAAGCCATCCAGGCCTTCAACAGCACCTGGAAGGGCGCGTAAGCGCCGGCGAAAGGGACGAGGATATGCCCTCAGCACGAGAGATGCGGCTCCGCATCCGGAGCGTCAAGAATATCTCGCAACTGACCAGCGCGCTGCAGACGGTCAGCGCCAGCTATGTGCGCCGCTCGGTGCGCGCGGCTACCGCCACCCGGCCATATACTGAAAAAGCCTGGAAGGTGGTTGTTCACCTGGCGCGCCAACCCGGTGCGGCCACGCTGCACCCGCTGCTGACCGAACGCAGCGAGGTGAAGCGTGTTCTGGTGGTATTGATGACCAGCGATCGCGGCCTTGCTGGTGCGTATAACGTCAACATCGTGCGTCAGGCGCTGTTGCACTTCCGCGAGATCGAACAGCCGGTTTCCTTCATTGCGGTGGGGCGCAAAGGGCGTGACATGCTCTTGCGGCGGCGGCGCAATGTCATCGCCGATTTCTCAGATCTGCCAACCCCACCCAGTTTTGCGGAAACCTCGGCCATTGGCCGGCTGGCCGTGGAAGAATTCCAGCGCGGCAATTACGACCAGGTGTACCTGGCGTTTACCGATTTCCGCAACATGATCGTGCAGGTTCCGGTGATCCGCAAGCTGCTGCCGTTAAAAGTCGAATACAATGAATCGGCTGAGGCCGATCCGTACAATGTAACCCATCACCGTAGCACCGCGGTATTCATTTACGAACCCAGTCCGGAAGAACTGCTCAACCAGATCGTGCCGCGCTTTGTTGCGCTGCAGGTCTACCAGGCAATCCTCTCGGCGCAGGCCAGCGAACACGCGGCCCGTATGGTTGCCATGCGCAACGCCACCGAGAACGCTAAAGACTTAATCAGCCTGTTGCAGATCGAGTATAACAAAGCGCGCCAGCAGTCGATCACCAGCGAAATGCTGGATATCGCCGGCGGCGCGGAGGCCCTGGCGGCCGCAACCAGCCAGGAATAAGCGGCCCGATCTATTCTATTTGGAGGGTATCATGGAACATATTGCTGGACGCGTTTCACAAATCCAGAGTGGTGTGGTAGATGTTGAATTTTCGCAAGAAGATATGCCCGAGATCTACGAAGCGCTGGAAGTGATCTTACCCGAGGGCGACCCGGTGGTGCTGGAAGTGCAGCGCCACCTGGGCAACGATCTGGCGCGCACGGTGTCGATGGCTTCAACCGATGGGATGTACCGCGGCCTGCCGGTGCGGCGCACCCACCAGCCGATCAGCGTGCCGGTGGGTCCCAACACCCTGGGGCGCATCTTTAATGTGCTCGGTGAGCCGGTGGACAACCGCGGCCCGGTTTCCAGCGAAGAACGCTATCCCATTCACCGCCCGGCGCCCAAGTTCGAAGATCAGATTACCAGCGTGCAGGTATTTGAAACCGGCCTCAAAGTCATCGACCTGATCGCTCCCTTCACCAAGGGTGGCAAGACGGGCATCTTTGGCGGCGCGGGCACGGGCAAGACGGTCATCATCATGGAGCTCATTCGCTCGATTGCCACCGTCCATAAAGGCAAATCCGTATTCGCCGGGGTGGGCGAACGCACGCGCGAAGGCACGCAGTTGTACCGCGAAATGCAGGAATCCGGCGTGATGAAGGATACGGTGATGGTGTACGGTCAGATGAATGAGCCGGCCGGCGTGCGCCTGCGCGTGGCGCTGGCCGCATTGGCTATGGCGGAATACTTCCGCGACCAGGGCCAGGACGTACTGCTCTTCATCGACAACATCTTCCGCTTCACCATGTCGGGGTCTGAGGTTTCGGCGCTGCTGGGGCGCATGCCCTCCGCGGTGGGTTACCAGCCGACGCTGGCGACAGAGATGGGTGAACTGCAGGAGCGCATCACCTCCACCCGCAACGGATCGATCACCTCAATGCAAGCGGTCTATGTTCCGGCGGATGATTACTCCGACCCGGCCCCGGTGGCTACCTTCACCCACCTGGACGCAACGATCGCCCTGGAGCGCTCGATTGTTGAGAAGGGCATCTACCCGGCGGTCGATCCTCTGGCATCTACCTCGCGCATCCTCGATCCGCGCATTGTGGGCGACGAGCACTACACCACCGCGCGCGAAGTGCAGCGTATTTTGCAGCGCTACAAGGACTTGCAGGATATCATCGCCATTTTGGGTATCGACGAATTGAGCGAAGACGATAAGTTGATCGTCTCGCGCGCGCGCAAGATTGAACGCTTCTTCTCGCAGCCTATGTACGTCGCCGAACAGTTCACCGGCATCCCCGGCAGCTACGTACCCCTGCGTGAAACCGTGCGCGGTTTCCGCGAAATTCTGGACGGTAAGCATGACGATCTGCCCGAACAGGCATTTTTGATGGTTGGTACGATTGATGACGCCGTGGAAAAAGCCCGGCAGTTGATGCAGGTTCAAAGCTAAGGAGCGGCCATGCCTATCCGCTGCGAAATTGTCTCGCAAGACCGGGTGGTGTTCCAGGGTGATGTCGATATTTGCGTCATCCCGGGCGCAGAGGGCGTGATGGGTATCCTGCCCAATCATGCCCCGCTCTTGACGGTCTTGAAGTTTGGGGTTATCACTGTACGCACCCGCTCAGATGAAGAGCATTTTACCGTGGCGGGCGGCGTGGTAGAAGTGCAACCCGATCAAATTACCATCCTGGCCGATGCCGCGGAGAATGTCGAAGAAATTGATATTCAACGCGCCGAAGCGGCCCGCAAACGCGCGGAAGAAATGCTATCTAAGGCGGTTCCGCAAGAAACGGATGCCTATCTATCGCTGCAGGCAGCCCTGCGGCGTTCCACGCTGCGTATCGACGCGGCGCGCCGCTACCGCCAGGGCCAACGCGCTCGCGGTCAAGAAGATTAGGTCACAGAAAGCAAAGGAAGCGTATGCCTGTTTTTACAAGGGAACTGGGCATTGATCTCGGAACGCTCAATACGGTGGTTGCTGAAGGCAACCAGATCCTGATGCAAGAGCCGACCGTCGTTGCCATCATTGTCGAAGAACAGAAGATGGTGGAATGGGGTCAGGCGGCTAAGGATATGTACGGACGCGTGCCAGAGAGCATTGAAGTTGTGCGTCCCTTACAAAACGGGGTCATCGCGGAGTATGAAATTACGGAAAAATTGCTGCGGTTTCTCATCAAAAAGGTGAGCGGCCCCATGCTGATCTTTCCACCGCGGGTCATGATCACCGTGCCTTATGGGATCACCAGCGTTGAAACGCGCGCGGTACATGAGGCCGGTCTTGGCGCCGGCCCGCGCGAAGTCTATCTCATCCAGCAGCCGCTGGCAGCCGCCATTGGCGTCGATCTGCCGATCGGCACGCCTTCCGGCAATATGCTGTTGTGCATGGGCGGGGGAACAATGCAGGCCGCCGTGCTGGCGATGAATGGCATCGTCACTGCGGAAACATCGCGCACCGGCGGGCTGCGCTTGGATGATGCCATCATCACCTATGTGCGCAAGAAATTTGGCGTGATCATCGGCCAGCCTACCGCTGAGCAGTTGAAGATCCGCATTGGCGCGGCGCTGCCGCAAGATTCGCAGCAGTCAATGGAAGTGCAGGGGCAAGACCAGGTGACAGCGCTGCCGCGCCCGGTTCTGCTAAGCACGGATGACATCGCCGAAGCACTGCAAGAGCCGCTGAATGAAATCGTCAATACCACGCGGCGTGTGCTGGAAAAAACCCCGCCGGAGTTGATCTCCGATATCATCGACCGTGGGGTAGCGCTCACCGGAGGCGGCGCGCTGCTGCGCTCGATCGACAAGTACCTGACCAAAGCACTGGGAATCCCGGCTTACCTGGTCGATAACCCCACCACCTGCACCGCCGAAGGCGCTGCGCGCGCTATCTCCATGCGTGAAGTGCTGCGGCGCAGCCTGCCGCCGGTTTAGATATCTGGTTTGCTTACGTCAAAGGACCTGCGAATATTGCCGCAGGTCCTTGCTTTTAATTATTCCAGGTAGTAGGTCATGTGCTGCAACTGCTGGATCGGGTCAATGGCCTCAACGCGAACGGTCTCCGGCACCGATAGGGTGATAGGCGCGTAATTCAAGATCGCTCGAATCCCCCCGCGCACCAGAGCATCGGCAGCGTTCTGGGCCGCGCTGGCCGGCACAGTGAGCATGGCAATCGTCACCCCGGCGGCGCGGATTTTGCTTTCGATATCTTTGACGTCTTGCACCGTGTGTTCACCCACTCGGGCACCGATCTTGGCCGGGTCATTGTCGAAGACCATTACGATGCGGAAGCCGCGGTTGGAGAACCCGGCATAGCGCGCGATCGCATGCCCCAGATCGCCCGCGCCCACCAGGGCCACGCCCCACACGCGGTCGGCATGGAGAATTTTTTGCAGCTGGTCGATTAGAAATGCAATCGAATATCCTGTGCCCTGCTTGCCAAATTCACCAAAAAGGGAAAGGTCTTTGCGGATTTGGGCGGCGGAAATCCCAACTTTGACGCCCAGTTCCTGAGAAGATGTTGTTTGCTTGCCGGTTTCTTGCAAGTAAAGCAGCGCCTGCAGGTATTTCGGAAGACGTCCTACTACGATATCCGGGATTTTGTCGTCCATTTCGCAACCACCTTCGAGAATGAATTTGGAAAATTGATCACAATAAATGTAACATAAGAAAAAATCTCGTGCAATTCTTCACATAACCTTTTTGGAAAAAGAGAAGAGGTAAATGTGTAGAAACCCAGTTAAGATTAGAAACTTAAGTAGGTGGTTGACTCGGCCTTCTCAAACCCATATAATATTGGTGAGGGAGCTCTGAGGAATTAGAAAGTCCTCACTGGAGCAGAAGTCAGATCAACAACTCAGTACCTGCATTCTGATGCACCAACATCAGAACGGACTGAACCTGATCAAGACGAAAGCACTCTCAAGGCCAAACAAATATTCGGCGTCAACTGCTGGTGATTCATGCGGTAACGAATTATTTCCAAATGGAAACCACCAGAAGGAGAGCCCCCAGAGGGTTAGCCAGAGTAAGTGCCTTATGAGAGCATCCGCAAGGATAAACAACCTGTCTACTTGACCTGAGAAGTACCTGAGTAGAAGGACACTTTATCCCAGGAACAGTGAGTAAGATCAGTAGGTTACTCGGAGCCCCTCTTTTTATTTAAAATAATCCTGATGTAAATTACTATTTTTCTTTGCTTCCGAGTAATGCGCCGGGCTTCAGCACGCCTACGAACGGCAGGTTGCGGTAGCGTTCGCGGTGATCCAGTCCGTAGCCAACCACGAAGAGATCGGGCAGGTCAAAGCCTTTGTATTTGATGCGAATATCCATGATGCGGTGCACGGGCTTATTGAACAGCGTGCAGACTTCCAGGCTGGAGGGAGCTCGCTCGCGCAGGTTGCGCAGCAGGTAGGTCAGCGTCAGGCCGGTATCCACTACGTCCTCAATAAAGAGTACGTGCCGGTCGGTGATATTCATCTCCAGGTCTTTGACCAGCCGGACCACGCCCTTCGCGCGGGATTCCGGCGAGTAATTGGTTACGGCGATAAAATCGACCTCCACCGGGATGGTAATTGCGCGCAGAAGGTCGGCCATAAAAAACAGCACGCCCTTGAGCACGCCCACCAGGATGATATTCCGCCCGGCGTAATCCGCCGAAATCTGCGCGCCCAGTTCTCGCACGCGCTGTTGGATCGCTTCTTCAGAGATCAAAATCTCTTGAATGTCACCCCAAAACTGCTGGTATTGTTCCGGCATACCTGTTTTCACGGGTCCCTCGGCTGCGCTTCGGTTCCGGTAATCCGGCCGGCCTCTTGATCCAGGCCAAATTTAATCATCAAATTTCGAAGATCTTTCCGTTTGAACAGCTTGACATTGATATCGGGGTACAGCTCTTTCATGCGCCGCAGCCTCCGGTTCTTGTAACCAGAAAGCTTTGGCCGCAGGGTGGTCAGTTCGACATACAGATCCTGATCGGGCAAATAGAAATCCGGAGAAAACGCTTCGATCACATTCCCGGCCTTGTCCCATTCCAGAGGGAAAGTTCGCGGCTCGTACACCCAGGAAATGCCGTAAAAATCTAAGATTCGGGCAAAGGCTTCTTCGGTTGGGTGTGAGAAATCATGCTTGGGGAGAAGGGTGGTGTCAGTCAATGCAGACATGCTTTTTCTCAGAGGTGTTGTTTCCGCCCTGACGTGAAAGTACATCACAAATCAACTCGGCGGCAGTGTGTGGGTCTATTTTTTCGGTATTGATAACCAGATCGTATAGTTCGGCTGAATCCCAATCGGAGGCATAGAACCGGCGCAAGAAGACGCGGCGGCTGTGGTCGCTCGCCTCGATTTGGGCTTTGGCGGCTTCCGCGCTGATCGCCTGGCGTTGCATGATGCGTTCAATGCGCAGGCTCATCGGTGCGATGACGCGCACGTGCAGCGCACCGGCGCGCCCATGAAGAATGGCCTGCCCGGCGCGGCCCACAATCACATAGCGGCCCTCATTGGCCAGTTCATCCATCACCTGCACCAGCGCGCGGTGATATGCGCGCTGTTCCTGTATGGTAGGTTTTAAACCAAGCAAACCCAACTCGTCTATCGTTGCCAGGGCGAGATCGGGCACACCGGCGCGCCGCGCCGCCTCATTGATCAGTTCACGCTGGACGAGGCGAAACTGCAGCCGCTCTGCCGCGGCGTTGGCGACTTCAAAACCCAGGCTGCCGAGCTGGCGGGAAATAGTCACCACCGTCATGCATGCACCTCCTGGAATCGACCTTCTTAAAAATTATAGCACTGCATCCAGAATGGACGGTAGCCCACCATGGGTTTTCCTTATTCAACCGAGATGCGGATGGTGAACGATCCCTCCGCGAAGGCGCTGATCACTGCCAGCGGTATGGGCTGGAAGTGTCCTGGTGGGTAGGCATGGTCGGGATCTTCGGACTGGCGCAGCCAGGCCCCGGCATCAAAGAAGGTTGTGGATCCGAGCGCCGGGCCGCTGCTGTTCAACTCCACCACACCCGATCCGGCGATACCATAGCGGACCGTTTTTCCATCCTCGCTGGTAGAAAGCGAGTAGGCGTCAGACCAGCCCGGCTGCTGGCGAACCTGCGGCAGCGGCGCCAGGGGGATCAGAATGGTTGAAGCCGGGAACTCTGCGTACTCAACGCTGAGGCCGACCTTCTCGAGCCGGTACCTTTTTTGCGCGCCGCTGGCCGCGGTGAAAACCACCTCGCCGGGAGAGGCTTGCGCCTGGTAGATTTCCTGCGTGTTTTGATCCTCAATAAATGCCCCGGGAATGCCGCGTGGGTCAGAAAATTCTCCCGCGTCCAGCTTCCACTGGCTGGAATCGCCCAGGCCAGCGGCAAACTGGCTGCCCGGCCCAATCCACTGGCGCAGGCCATTCGCGCCGATGCTGCCCAGGTATACCAGCCGCGCCCCGCGGCTGTGAAGCAGGGCAATTGCCGTCTGGCTGGCGAGAACGCATACCTCGCCGCCCGCCGGGTCTGGCTGGCAGGCGCTGGATTCAGCAGGCTGTTGGGCCCAGTTCGCCGCCGTGAGCAGATAATGCACCTGCGGCAGCAGGTTAGCCTGCAGCCTGGCCCGTTGAGGGTCGGCTGCCTGGCTGGTTAGCTGCAGGTACATTTGCAGCGCCAGGTCGCGGCTGCTTCCGGCCGGCAGCTTCTGGAGCGCATCGCGCAGGCTGGCCGGATCATCGGCGAGCGGAGGGGTACACAACAGGTCCGCGCAGCCGGTCGGCAGCAGCGCATCGGACTGCTGTGCGGGCAGAGCCAGTACCCCGGCTGCATCAAGCGGATTGATCCAGGCATGGCGAGCGAAGTAATTGAGGGTTGGCGCGGCGTACACCGCGTCGGCCCAGGCAGTATCAGGCAGGCTGCCGCCCAGCACCATCAACTGGCCGCCGGAGCGGGCCGCTGCCAGCAGCGCCCGGCGAATTTCCACGGCAGGGCCAGTGGCCGTAGCAGGCTGCGTATAGGCAGCACCATCTGGCAAGGGGATGCGCCGCGTGCTGCCGGTCATTTGCAGCGGGTTGCCTGATGGGGAAAACACCACCTCAAACTGTCCGGAGGTCGCCGCGTCTGCCGGGCCGTAGAGCATTTTACTGGTCGCAAATCCATACTGCGCGGCGACGCGGCGGGTCATTTCCAGGCTTGCTTTTGCTGTTTGCGGATCCCCATACACCACTTCTGGCAGTAGTAGCAGGCCGGCGCTGTCCATTTGCTGCGCCAGGTCCAGCCCGCCTACCAGGTCCATCCCGGCCAGGCTTTCTGGATTTTTCAGGTCCAGCAGGGCCACCGGCACGCCGCTATCCTCTGCCGCGCGCAGCAGTTGGTAAAGACCGTGGCGGTGACCTTCCGGGCCGGTGTGCGCGCCGTTCCAGCGCCGCATGGCCTGCGCCGCGGACCCGGCCGGCAGGCTGTTCCAGAAGGTCAGCAGCAGTGGCGCGGCGGCAGGCGGCGCGCCATCGAATGTAAATATTGGTGAAGAATCTTCTACTTTTTCCGCTCCGGCCCCGCTGACGAATGCCTGAAAGCGCGCTGAACCGGAATTGATCTGCGCGGACGGAAGATGGAAAATGAGCGTATCGTCCAAATCGTTTGTCGCCAGCCAGGGCAGCCGGCCCAGTGTGCGCGTGCCATCCGGGGCCAGCACCACCGCTGGCCTATCAGGCGGCGCGCTGACGAGCAAATCCCATTCCAGTTCGGTCTGCGCTTCAAAAGGCAGCGCGCGGCTGCCGCCCGGGCGGTCGTCTACCACCAGGTAGGCTTGCAGGCGCGTTTCTGGCTGCATGTCGAGCACGTCCAGCCGCACCAGCAGCTCAGCGCCGGAAAGCTTAACGGACGCAGCAACCAGGTCATATTCAGACGCGGTTTCGCCGTCCGGCAGTATCAGGCGCAGATCAGCGTGCTGCCAGCCGCCCGCGGTGGGTAATTCTACATTCCGCGGCCCGCCGCAGCTCGATAACAGCAGAAAACTCAAGAGCAGCAAAATGGAAAGGCCAGTCTTCATCCAGGCTCATTATACTCTGCGCCTGGAAAGACTGGCCGGAAACCCTGTCACTCGAGCGGGACCAGACGTTTTCCCTTTCCTATCTATCTGTTTCTCGCTCCGGGTAATTTTTGCTGGCAATGAGGGTTAGTCGTCCCTTGACCGCCCCATGAGCAAGAAGGCGTAATACAGGATCGTCGAAATGGCCTGGATCGCGGCGGCGACATATGTCAGCGCGGCGGCATCCAGCACCGAGTTGATCCCGGCGCGTTCTTCACCGTAGATCACGCCGGAATTGTTCAGCCATTCTTTGGCGCGGGCCGTGGCATTAAACTCTACCGGCAGAGTCAGCAGCGCAAAAACTGCCGTCAGCGCGAACAGGATCAGGCCGGCCCAGGCGATACGCGTGCCAATCGTCCCGGCCATGAACAGGCCCACCATAAAGATAATTGGGCCAAGCCACGAACCAATTTGCACCGTGGGAACCATCAGCGAACGCAGGTTTAAGAAGGCGTATTGGTCGCGGTGCTGGATGGCATGACCGGCCTCATGCGCAGCCACGCCCGCCGCGGCAATGCTCGGGCTGGCGTACACCCCCTGGCTGAGGCGCAGCACCCGCGTGCGCGGGTCGTAATGGTCGCTCAGCGTGCCGCCCACCTGCTCGATTTGAACGTTTTGCAAGCCGTTACTGTCCAGCATCCGGCGCGCAACTTCAGCCCCGGTCAGGCCAGTATACGTGCGCACACGCGAGTATTTGTTGAACGAACTCTGCACCTTGAACTGGGCCCACAAGCCCAGCAGCAGCGCGGGCAGGCTGAACAAAATGTACAAGCCATAGCCTGGGAAAAATGGGAACATGGAATCTTCTCTCCTTAAGGAATTATAAACGAAAGGATCACTTTTTTGTCAATCATCCTACGGGTGGATATGCTGGCGCAGGTGGCGCAAGATTTGCTCGCGTGACAAGGTGCCTTCCACCTGGTTGCCCAACACCACTGGAACCAGGCGCACGTTGGTGTTTTCCATCATGGCCAGCACGTTGCCCACCCCTGAGTTTGGCGTCACGCGCACCAGCCGTTCCCACGGCACCATCACCTCACGCACGCGGGTGAATTCCCATTCCTCTCGCGGCAGGGCGACGATGTCGCGGATCGTGACCATGCCGAGCGGACGGCGGTCGCCAGCGACGATAAACGAGCGTTTTCCACCATACAGAACGCGGGTGGTCATTAGCTCGCAAACCGTCATATCCGCGGGAACCTCAGCGATGCGCCGGTCCATCACCTGGTTCGCGCGCACGTCGGCCAGGAGAGGATGCTGTTCGGCGAACTGGCGTGAAGCTTGCGCGGCATTATGCAAAAACCAGCCAATGAACGCCAGCCAGACCCCGTTGCTGAAATTTCCGCGCGTGATAAAGAAAATGCCAGTCAAAATGAACAGGAAAGCGATACCCTGCCCAACCGCGCTGGCAATCCGCGTGGCTTTCAGATAATTGCGTTTCCAGGCCCAGATCGCCGAGCGTAAAATCCGCCCGCCGTCCAGCGGGAACCCGGGGATCAGGTTAAACACCACCAGGGTAAGATTGATCTCTGCAAGCCAGCGCGCGGCACTGGACAGCACCGGTAGGCTACTACTGGCAAAGCCGATCAGGCCAAACGCCAGCGCCAGCCCCAGGCTGACCAGCGGACCGGAAATCGCGATGCGAAATTCAACCCCCGGTGACTGCGGCTCTTGTTCGATTTGCGCTACGCCGCCAAAAAGGAAAAGGGTAATCTGGTGAACCGGAGTGTGATTGCGGATTGAAACCACGGCATGACCAAATTCGTGCGCCAGCACCGAGGCGAACAGCAAGATAGCCGTGACCGCTGCCAGTCCCCAGTACAGGGCGACCGGATAGCCGGGAAGCTGCAAGGCAAAAAGCCCGTTTGCCAGCGACCAGGTCAATAAAATAAAAAGCAGAAACCAGCTCCAATGCAGGCCGACAGGAACACCGTACACCCTGCCCAGCTTTACATGCGAATTCATTGTCAACGTACCTTTCAAGAGATCGTACCGTCTCAACACACCAGTATTTTCCGCTATGTACTCGATGACGTATTGCGTCACGTTTAGTTTAGCGGTTTCACATTATCGAAAGATTAATATTGTGTCAGAAACGTGTTAATGTACTTCTTTCTATGATGCATTATAGGGATGTTCCGCATCGGTTTCAATTCGGGAAAAGCACGTGTACAGCCGGGAATCTCCCCCGCGGCGGATTGACGGGTATAATCCTGAATGTACGGTAGACGAGGAGCGTATGCCAAAACGAATATTGCTGGTGGATGATGACGCGCTGATGCGTCGCAGCCTGGCGTTCAACCTGGAACGCGCCGGGTACAGTGTTTCCACGGTGGGAACAGCCGAAGATGCGTTGGCGGTGGTGCGCACTTCGCCGCCGGACCTGGTGGTCCTGGATATCGGCCTGCCCGGCATGGACGGCCTGGAAGCGCTGCGCCAGATTCGCGATCAAATGGGCGTGCCGGTAATTTTGTTGACCGCGCGCCGGCGCGAGCTGGATGAGGTGCTGGGCCTGGAGCTTGGCGCGGATGATTACATCACCAAGCCCTTCGACCTGGATGTGCTCCTCGCGCATATCAAGGCAGTTCTGCGCCGTAGCGGGCAGGGCCCGGCAGCGCTTGCGCCAGAGGTAGTTACGGCCGGTGATTTGCGTATCGATCCTGTGGCGCATACCGCGCAGCTCAACGGATCGCCCCTCGATCTTTCGCCGCGCGAATTTGACTTGCTCTACCAGTTGGCCTTCAACGCTGGCAAACTGGTGACCACTGGCGAATTACTTAACCGGGTCTGGGGCGCGGAATTTGAGGGCCAACCCCAGGTTGTCTATGTCCATATTCGCTGGCTGCGTGAAAAAGTTGAGCCAGATCCCGAACACCCGCGGCGGATCATCACTGTGCGTGGGTTAGGCTATAAATACCAGCCGCAGGAGTGATCTCGAATGTACAGCTTGCGCACGCGGTTGATCCTCAGTCACATTTTCCCCATTCTTGTCATCCTACCACTGATTGGCGGCATTTTTTTGTATCTGCTGCAAAGCCAGGTATACCTGGCGAACGCCGCGAGCGAGCTCGACCGCCAGGCAGTGGTCATTTCCGATATTGCCGGTGGATACGCGGAAATCTGGCGTGATCCAGAGCGCAGTCAGGCGTTTGTAGAGAATCTGAGCCTGAATCTGGCCGCTCGCGTGCAGCTCATGGACGGAGCCGGCCGGTTGATTGCCTCGAGCGACCCGGAGGACGAAAACCGGGTGGGGCAGGTGATTTTCACGCCCAACTACGAGCAGTATCTGTCCGGCGGAAAGCATGCCGTAGTCACTTATCGCGACAACACGATCCAGGATGTGACCGTGCCAGTGATCAACATCCTCGGCCAACTGGCCGGGTTTGTGCGCCTGGAGAATCCGCTGGCCAGCGTATCGGCGCGCTACGCGGAACTGCGCCGCAGCACGCTTGGAATCCTGGCCGGCGGGTTGATCTTGGGCGTGGTGCTGGGCTGGCTGCTGGCATATGACCTGGAAAAACCGCTGCGCAGTACCACGCAAGCAGTGTACGAACTGGGCAGCGGGCGTAAGCTCACCCCGTTAAAAGAACAGGGCCCTGAAGAGATGCGCATGCTGCAGCGGTCGTTTAACGGGCTGGTCGAACGGCTGCGCACGCTGGAAGAAAGCCGCCGGCGGCTGCTGGCCAACCTGGTGCACGAATTGGGGCGGCCGTTGGGGGCAATGCAATCAGCGGTGACAGCGCTGGCCGGCGGCGCGGACGAAGACGCGCAGTTGCGTCGCGAACTGCTGGGCGGGATGAATGACGAAGTCCACCGTATGCGCAGCCTGGTCGATGACCTGGCGCAGTTATACGAGCAGGTGTTGGGCTCGCTGGAGCTGGATCTGCGTTCTACGGATTTGAACGATTGGCTGGCGCGCGTGATTGCTCCCTGGCGTGAGGCCGCGCTGGATAAGAAGTTAGAATGGCGCGCGGAAATCGCCGCGGGTCTGCCAACCCTGGCGATCGACCCCGATCGCCTGGCTCAGGCGTTGGGGAATTTGCTCAGCAATGCGGTGCGCTATACGCCCGAAGGCGGCCTGGTTTCCGTTAGCGCGGAAAGCGCCACGGATGGGGTGCGCATCCACGTCAGTGACACCGGCCCGGGTATCCAGGCCGAAGAGCGCGAGCGCATCTTCACCCCGTTCTACCGCGGCTCGGCTGTTCGTCGCTTTTCTGACGGCATGGGCATCGGCCTTACGATTGCCCAGGATCTGGTCAAAGCGCATGGCGGCAGCCTGCAGCTCGACAGCCAGCCGGGAAAAGGCAGCCGGTTTACCATCTTTCTCCCCGCGCAGCCGCAAAAGACCGCCGAATCAACCTCGATTTAAGGTCAGCTTAAGCTTCCAAACAGGTTTTCATAAGGACAACCCTCCCAGCCGCGTGGTATCGTATGGCTGACAAATAACCATAATATGGTTCGGAGGAACCTGAATGAAAAAATCGGTATTAATATCTACAATTCTTCTCGCGGCGATGCTCCTGGCTGCCTGCAGCCCCATCGCTACACTGACATCGCTCGCCGGCTCCGCGTTGGCGAATGAAGCCCAAACCAGCGGCGGCGCAGCTGCAGCCCAAACTGTGGTGCAGTTGAATGATAAATCCCCACAGGTGGTGGAAACCAGCACCCTGGAGCAGATTTACCAGAACGTGAACCCGTCAGTGGTTAATATCACTGTCATCAGCCAGTCAACGGCCGGCAACCCGACCGGGGACTTCCAGGGTTTCCCCTTCAACAATATGCCGCAGGGAAACCTGCCTGCAACCCAGAGCACGGCATTGGGCTCAGGTTTTGTGTGGGATAAAGACGGTCATATCGTCACCAACAACCACGTGGTGGAGGGCGGCGGTGAGGTGTCGGTGATGTTTTCCGATGGCTTTGTCGTTCCGGCTGAGATCGTGGCAACCGACAGCTACAGCGACCTGGCTGTGCTGAAAGTTGATATGCCCGCCGAGAGTCTCTCTCCGATAACCCTGGCCTCCAGCGCGGATGTGCGCGTGGGCCAGACCGCCGTGGCCATTGGTAACCCCTACGGTCTGGAAGGCACGATGACCTTAGGCATCATTTCAGCAGTCGGCCGTTCGCTCAGCGTAAGCGCGAGGACCGGCGCCGCGGCTGCGGGTGGCGCTTCGTACACCATCCCCAACGTAATCCAGACCGATGCGCCGATCAACCCGGGCAACTCCGGCGGCGTGCTGCTCAATATCGATGGGCAGGTGATTGGCGTCACCTCGGCGATTGAATCCAGCACCGACTCGAATGCCGGTATCGGCTTCGCGGTTCCCTCGGATATCGTCGCTAAAGTCATTCCGGCGCTGATCAACAATGGCAAGTATGAATACCCGTATTTGGGGATCAGCGGCACAACCCTCAGCTACGAATTGAATAAAGCCATGAACCTGGACGAAAACCAGCGTGGTGTGCTGGTAGCGCAGGTAACAGACGGTGGCCCAGCCGATAAAGCCGGTGTGCAGGGCAGCGACCGCCAGATTGATGTCAGCGGATCATCCGTGACTGTCGGCGGCGACATCATTACCAGTATCGATGGCCAGCCTGTGACAACGTTTGATGGTATGGTGGCCTACTTGATCGAGAATAAAGCCCCGGGTGACAGCGCAGTTCTGCAGCTTCTTCGCGACGGTAAGCCTGTCGAAGTGACTATCACTCTGGGAACCCGCCCGGCTAACTAATGGTCCGGCTTGTAAAAGCCCCCGCCCCCCAACATCCAGGCCCCGCATCTGCCGGGCATGCAGGGCCTGTTGAACGTATCTCCTCCATGTAGTAAGCGAAACCCCTGAACGACGCCAGGGGTTTCGTGATTCAGCGCGCCTGCCGAGACTCGAACTCGGGCTCCCACCTCCGGAGGGTGATGTGATGTCCACTTCACTACAGGCGCTTGCTAGGCAAGATTGTACCATAAGCCCGGCGGGTTGTTAAGGAAATCGATGCCCGCTGCGGCCGGTTGACCTCTGCCTCAAGCCGCTTTGCTCAGTGTCTTCGCGCTGATTCGTTCTGAAAGCGTGCGCAGTTCGCCGCGCAGCGCAGTGATGATTTGCGCGTTGCCGCTTTCATCACCCATGCGGACAAACTGATTCTTCTTGTGCGAAAGCTCGCCGCACAACTGGTAAAACCGCGCTGTATCGCGGTAGCTGCCGCTCGTGAGCGCGCTCAGCCGCGCCCCGGTCTGTGACCATGCTGAGCAAGCCGTGTTGTACTGCGCCAGATTCAGGTTTCCCAGCGCCACTTCTTCGTGCAAATGCGCGCGTACGTTTTGCTGCTCGCGGTAGATCAGATACAGGATAAACAGGAACATGACGAACCAGCCCGCCCAATCCCACAGCAGGCTGATGATCCGTCCCGCGGCGCTGCCCAGTACGCTGGAGAGGGTATTGTGCAGCCCGTGCAGGCTGACCGCCGCAAACCAACCCAACAGCGGCGCGCCCAGTTTGACCGCCCAGTTCCGGTTAAGCCGCGCGGTGGCCAGGCCAATGCCGATAAACGCGGTGTAGAAGGGATGCTGCCAACCGACCAGCAGCACGCGCACAAAGACCATGAACCACAGCCCCTGCATGCCCTCTTCCATAAACCCGTAGGTGTAGATGTAATACACGTTTTCCGTGGCGGCAAAGCCCATGGCGCAAATGGCGGCATAAACGATGCCGTCCAGTATCGAATCAAACTCGCGGTGGAAGATGAGGAAAACCAGCAGCACCGCCAGTCCCTTCAGCGTTTCTTCTACTACCGGTGCAAAAATCGAGCCGGTCGTCAGTTCTGTGGCGACCTCAGATTGGGTAAATAGGTAAACACCCATGCCCAACCCGGTGTTGACCACAAAGGCAATCCCGGCCGCTACTACCGCGCCCCACAGGAAAACCACGCCCAGTAAAATCCGTGGTTCTTTCTCGTAGCGATCCAACCAGTAGATGATCGCGGCAAACAGGAACATTGGGACAAACCCGAAAAAGATTGATAACGCCAATCCCATGACCTACCCCTTTGACTGTCGGTTTCTTGGAAACAGCATCCCATGGATACGCGGGGATATCTGACACCAGTATACGCATTTTGCCCGGTGACGCAAGCCAGGGGTTCAGTCCTCGCGGAAGATCAGCCGGTGACGCTGCACCTGCCCCGAGAGCGGATCAAGCTGCAGCGCAGCAAGCACCTCTTCGGGACGGCCGGTCGCGCCTTCACGCGCGGAAAGCCGCAGCCGCAGCCGCGCCGGGCTGGCTTCCACCAGCACAATTTCCTCCACCAGCGGGCGCAGATCGTAGGCTTTGCCACGCCAGGTTCGCGGCAGGCTGGCAGCAGACTGCAGTTCGACGATGCGCCGTTCCAGTTCCGGCTGATCGGGTGCATCTGTGGGCAGCAGCACTTCGTATTCTGCCGACAGAAGCCGGGTTTGCATGGCCGGGCTTTGCAGCGGCACAACCTGGGCCGCGATCACCAGCAGGCCGGGGGGCGCACTGCGCGCCAGCCGCGCGGCGATTTCATCCGCCGCGGGCGGGTTTTCCATCCAGATATCCAGGATTTCACATTGGCTGGTCGCGCCCATCGGGAGTGAGGCGGCGATCTGGAACCGCGGGCGTGGATTGAAACCTTTCGTATAGGCAAGAGGTAGGGCGGCGCGGCGCAGCGTCCGCTCCCATACGGTGTGCATATCCAGATTTCCGACAAAGCGCATGGTATCCACCTTGCCAAAGGTAACGCGTACGCGGGTCAGTGCAGCTTCTGGAGCGGCTGGCGCAACGATATCGCTCATGCGGGTATCCTCTTCTTGCGCTTGACCGGCGGGCATTTCCAGGCGTCATCCGGCAGACCGGCGCGCATATCGCTGAATCCGGGCAGAATGCCGCACGCAAAGCACTGCTCGCGGCAGTCCTCGCGGAAGCGCAGATCCTGGCTCCACTGGTAATCTTGCAGCAGGTAACTCTTGCGAACGCCGCTGCTGATGTGATCCCAGGGCAGCACCTCGTCCAGCCCGCGCTGGCGGTGGCTGTAAAAATTGGGGTCCAGCCCTTCGGCGGCAAAGGCAGCGTACCAGGTCTGGATATTAAAATGCTCCTGCCAGGCATCAAATTTCGCGCCGTTGCGCCAGGCATGGTAGATCACGGCGCTCATGCGCCGGTCACCGCGCGAGAGCCAGGCTTCCAGCAGGGTTACATCCGGCTCTGACCAGGTCAGTTTAATCGCCGGGTCGCGCAAGGTACTCTTGAGCAGGGCCAGCTTTTCGCCAATCGATTCCATCGTATCGCAGGCCACCCATTGAAAGGGGGTATGCGGCTTGGGGATGAACGTTGAAACGCCCGCGTTGACTTTGGCCTTGCGCCCGATCACTTTGCGGCCTTCAGCCAGCACCGCGCGGCACAGATCGGCGATGGCCTGCACATCATCCAGTGATTCGAGGGGGTGACCAATCATAAAATACAGCTTGATCGTTGTCCAGCCGTGAGAGTAGATATCGCGGGCAGTATCCAACAGTTGTTGGGTGGTGACGAACTTGTTGATCGTGCGGCGCATGCGCTCGCTGGCGGCTTCAGGGGCCAGCGTAAACCCGCCGCCGGGGCGCAATTCTTTGAGTTCATCCATCAGGCTGACGGAGAACGAATCGATGCGCAGCGACGGCAGAGAGACCGACAGATTTTGCCCCTTGAAACGCGCGCTGACGCCCTGCACCAGTTCAACGATATTCGTATAGTCAGAAGATGAGAGTGAGAGGAGGCCGACCTCTTCGTAACCGGTGGCGGCCAGGGCTGACTGGATTGCCTGCAGCACCTGTTCGACCGGGCGTTCGCGCACCGGCCGGGTGATCATTCCCGCGTGGCAAAAGCGGCAGCCGCGCGTGCACCCGCGCATAATCTCAATTGCCACGCGGTTATGCACCACGTCCACATTCGGCACGAGGAACTGCGTCACCGGGGCGGGGAGTTCAGCCACCAACCGCTTGGTGATCAGCGCCGGGGCTTCCGGCCCATTGGGAGCCAGCGCGGATAGCGTGCCGTCTGGGCGATAGCTGGCGGTGTACAATGCCGGCACATACACCCCACCGACCCGCGCCAGCGCGTGCAGCAGGTCAATCCGCGCTGTTCCACGGCGTTTCCACGCCTGGAACACATCGACGATCTCATGCATCACCTCTTCGCCTTCGCCAATGACGAATGCATCCACAAACGGCGCCATCGGCTCGGGGTTGAACGCGGCGTGCCCGCCGGCAATCACCAGTGGGTGACTGGCCTCGCGCTCGGCGCTTAACACCGGCAAACCCGCCAGGTCCAGGCAGTTCAGCAGGTTGGTGTACAGCGTTTCGTACGGCAGGCTGAATCCAATGATGTCAAAGTCTGCCAGGGCATGCTTGCTTTCCAGCGCGTACAGCGGGATTTGCGCGGCGCGCATAGCGCTTTCCATGTCCGACCACGGACAGTATGCGCGTTCCGCCAGAGTGTCGGCGCGCCGGTTGAGCAGATCGTACAGGATTGCCAGCCCCAGGTTAGGTACGCCAATATCGTACAGATCGGGGAACACCAGCGCCACGCGCGTGGTAACGCTGTCCCAATCCTTGACCACTTGATTCAGTTCACCACCGGTATAGCGCCCGGGTTTTTGGACAGTTAATAAGATCCGCTCCAGGCGGGCATTGATTTCGCGAGGATCCAGCACCGGTCATATTCTCCTTGAATGTAGCGTGCAGGAGACAATTTTACCTGATTGTGTCAGATTTCGGAAGCTACAGGGTGCCCCGCACGATACCACCGTCTACCGGCAGCATCACTCCATTGATGTACGCCGCCGCCGGAGAAACGAGGAAAACCGCCGCCGCGGCGAATTCTTCTGGGTGGCCCATGCGGCCCAGCGGGCTTTCGCTGGCCTGGCGCTGCTGCTCTTCTTCGACGGTGGTGCCGTTGGTCCTGGCCCGGTTTTCCATCAGGGTAATCACCCGCGCGGTTTCCGTCCAGCCGGGCAAAATGGAGTTGAAGCGGATGTTTTCTTTGCCCAGTTCGAAGGCCAGCGTCTTGGTCAGGCCAATGGTTGCCAGCCGCACGCTATTCGAAAGTACCAGATTGGGGATAGGTTGCTTGACCGAATACGAGGTGACCGTGAGCACTGCTGGGGAGTCGGATTTGCGCAGGTAGGGCAGCGCCGCGCGGATCAATCGCACCTGGCTGAGAAAAGAAAGCTCCAGTGCCTCCTGCCATGCCTCGTCGCTGAAGCTTTCAAAACGGCCGGGCGGCGGTCCGCCAGCATTGGCAATGAGAATATCCAGCCCGCCCCAGTGATCTGCCACGGCCTGAACCGTCTGCGCTGCCACCGGGTGCTCGCTCAGATCGCCGCGCACGGTAAAAACTTCCGCGCCGGTTTCTGCCTGAATCTTCTCTGCAGCGGTATCTAATTTCTCCGGGCTGCGCCCGTTCATTGCAACGCGCGCGCCTTCCTGTGCCAGCAGCCGTGCTGTGGCAAATCCCAGGCCGCTGCTGGAACCGGTCACCAGTGCAATTTTGCCCTTCAATTTCAGATCCATGAGCGTTCCTTCCTTCTAACCTGATTAAATCAGTTCAATGGAATGATCAAACAGGGGCAGATCCGGCCAGTTGGCCTCAACGAACGCTGCCACCTGCTGCAGCGCGCGCATCGTCTGGTTGGGATCGCTGCTGACCAGCACGCAGGCCAGCACTGCCGCGCCATGCGCGTCTTGCCGGTCAACTTCGGACACCGAGACGTTGAACTCGCGGTGCAGCCGCGCCAGCACCGGCTTGATCCGCCCACGCTTTTCTTTCAGCGACGCGCAGCCTGACAGTTCGAGATGCAAAATGAGCTGGCCGATAGATACCATGATATGTCCATTATACGAGAAGACCCATTTTTGACGCGCTGAACCAACAGCGCAGTGATGCAGGCCAGGAAAACCGGCCCCGCGCCTTGCTTTTCCTCCCTCAATTTTCGAGCATCCTGCCTGATTTCTTGCGAAATCATCCCCTGGCGGGTACAATTTCCAGGTTATTGGCCTGGATGCTCCAGGACCTTTCGCAGGAGGGCGGGAAGATGACTGATACTGAGACCGCATACCAGCAGGCGCTTGATTACCTGTACAGCTTTATCGATTACTCGCTGACGCGCCAGTTCCGCTATACGCCAGATAAATTCAACCTGGACCGCATGTTCACGCTGCTCGAACGCCTGGGCAACCCGCACCGGGCATTCGGCGTGGTCCACGTGGCGGGAACCAAAGGCAAAGGCTCCACGGCGGCGATGATCGCCAGCGTGCTGCGCGCGGCAGGCTACCGCACCGGTTTTTATACTTCACCGCACCTGCAAGAATATACTGAGCGCATCCAGGTGAACGGCGTGGAAATCGGGCGCGACGAATTCGTGGCGCTGGTGGAAGAGATCAAGCCGCATGCCGCTGCCGTTGAACACATCACCACCTTTGAACTAACCACTGCCCTGGGATTTCTCTATTTTGCCCGCAAGCGCGTGGATTATGCCGTGGTTGAGGTGGGGCTGGGCGGCCGCCTGGATGCCACGAATGTGGTCGACCCGCTGGTTTCGGTCATCACCTCGCTGTCGTATGACCATACCGCAGTGTTGGGCAACACGCTGGCCGAGATCGCCGGTGAGAAGGCCGGCATCATCAAGCCCGGTCGTGCGGTGATTCTTGCGCCGCAGAAGGATGAGGCCCGGCTGGTGGTCGAGCGTATAGCCCGCGAACGCGGAGCGCCGCTGACCGAGGTAGGCCGCGATCTGCTCTTCGCTCCGATTTCGCATTCACTCGACGGCCAGTCGCTATCTATCTGGAGCAGCGCCGAACAGCCGCTGGTAGATCAGTACATCGAAACTGGCGGACGCGCGGAGTGGGAGCCGGTGCATCTCAACATTCCGCTGTTGGGGCTGCACCAGGTCGAAAACGCGGCCACGGCGTACTGCGCCCTGATGGCGCTGCGCGCCGCAGGTGTTCACCTGCCCGATAGCGCCTTGCGCGCCGGGTTCGCCAATGTCAATTGGCGCGGGCGCTTTGAAGTTTTGCGCCGTGTGCCCCCGGTGATCGTTGATTCGGCGCACAACCGCGATTCCGCGCTCAAGTTGCGCCTGGCATTGGACGACTATCTGCCCGGCGTGCCGGTGATCCTGCTCTTTGGCGCCAGCGAGGATAAAGACGTGCACGGCATGTTCACCGAACTGCTGCCGCGCGTCAAGCGCCTGGTGGCCACCCAGTCCATTCACCCGCGCGCGGCGGATGCCAACGCGCTGGTGGAAATGGCGCACCAGTTCGGCTGTCCGGCCCAGGCCGTGCTGCCGCTGGAAGCCGCGCTGCGCACCGCCCTCGACCTGGCAGGTGGGTCTGCTGCGGTGGTGGTAGCGGGCAGCATTTTTATTGCCGCGGCAGTCCAGTCGGCCTGGAAAGAAATATTCCCGTCGCAAAACGCAACTTAACCGGGTAAAATACACCTGCGATTGAGCACCCTTAAAGCTGGCATTTCGAAGGATGATTTATGAAGAATGACGATTGGTCGCCTCGACAGGACAACTCGGACGAATTCGCGGCAGTGATGCATCAACGCACCGAAGAACTGTACCGCATCCCCAACGGCGAGCCGGATATGGACGGTTTGATCGAATGCCCGGTGTTGATCTTGCGCGACATTGTGGTGTTCCCACGCATGGTTTCCCCGATCTTTATTCAGCCGGGGCCAAATTTGCTGGCGATCCAGGATGCGCAGGCCAACTTCCAGACGATGATCGCCCTGGTCCAGAAGGATTCGGAGATCGATGAACCCCTGCCCGAAGATTTCCTGCCGATTGGCGCGGAAATCGCGGTCGGACGCCTGTTGAACATTCCTGACGGCAATAATTCCGCTCTGGTACAGGGCCGCCGCCGCGTTGAGGTGGTAGAAATTGTGCAGGAAGAGCCGTATTACCGCGCTCGGGTGCGCCCAATCGATGAACCGGTCGACGTCGACCGCCAGATGGACGCGCTGATGCGCGCCACGCGCGACCTGTTCGAGCGCTGCGTGCAGCTTGACCGCAGTCTGCCGGATGAGGCGCACCTGTTTTCTTTGAATATCACCGAGCCAGGCTGGCTGGCGGATATGGTGGCTACCGCCATTTCATTGCCTTTTAAAGAGCGCCAGACCCTGCTGCTGCTGCCCGACCCCGAAGAGCGCATCAAACGCGTTAACTGGCTGCTGGCTCAGGAACTCGACGTGCTGCAATTGGAAGACGAGATCCAGAGCAAGGTGCAAAATGAGGTCGACCGCAGCCAGCGCGAATTTTACCTGCGCGAGCAAATGAAGGCCATTCAGACCGAACTCGGTGAAGGCGATATCTGGCTGCGCGAGATTGCTGAACTGCGCCAACGCCTGGATGAAGCCGGTTTGCCGGAAGAAGTGCAGGCTGCGGGCCGCAAAGAGATTGAGCGCCTGGCGCAGATGAACGCCATGGCCCCCGAGGTTGGCATCATCCGCACCTACCTGGACTGGATTTTGGAGCTGCCCTGGCACGCCCAAACGGAAGACAATCTGGATGTCAAACATGCCGCGCGCATCCTCGAGCAGTACCATTATGGCCTGGGCCGCGCTAAAGACCGAATTTTGGAATACATTGCTGTACGCAGCCTGAAACCACGCAAAGCGCGCCAGCCGATTCTGTGCTTCGTTGGCCCGCCCGGCACGGGGAAGACCTCCCTGGGCCGTTCGATTGCTGAGGCGTTGGGGCGTAAATTTGTGCGCCTTTCGCTGGGCGGCGTGCGCGACGAAGCCGAAATCCGCGGCCACCGGCGCACGTATATCGGCGCGCTACCGGGGCGCATTCTGCAAACCATGCGCCGCGCCGGAACAGTCAACCCGCTGTTTATGCTGGACGAGATCGACAAGCTCGGCGCGGATTTCCGCGGCGACCCGTCTTCCGCGCTGCTGGAAGTGTTGGACCCTGAGCAAAATAACACTTTTTCCGATCACTACCTGGAACTGGCTTATGACCTGTCGCGGGTGATGTTCATAACCACGGCTAATAACCTGGGCAGTATCCCCTCCGCGCTGCTTGACCGCATGGAAGTGATCGAGTTTCCGGGGTATATCGAAGAAGAAAAGCTGGAAATTGCGCGGCGTTTCCTCATCCCACGCCAGATTGAAGAAAGCGGTCTGGAAGATAAAGAGGTCGAATTTCCCGAGCCAACCATGCGCCGCATTATTCGCGAATACACCTACGAAGCCGGAGTGCGCAACCTGGAACGCGAAATCGGGCGCATGTGCCGCAAAGTAGCCCGCCTCAAATCGGAAAAACATCACTTCCCCACCCGGCCAACCCCGGCGACCGTTGAAAAGTTCCTCGGCCCGCCGCAGTTCTTTATGACCGAAGCCGAGCGCCAGGATGAGGTTGGCGTTGCCACCGGCATTGCCTGGACGGAAAACGGCGGTGAGATCATGCCCGTGGAAGTGCTGATCCTGGAAGGCAAAGGCAACATGCAGATCACCGGACAGGTGGGCGAGGTGATGCAGGAATCGGCGCAAGCGGCCTTATCGTACCTCAAATCTCGCACCAAAGAACTCGACCTGGATGCGGATACCTTTGAGCACGTGGATGTGCACGTGCATATCCCCGAAGGGGCGATACCTAAGGATGGGCCGTCAGCCGGGATTACCCTGGCGACAGCGCTGATCTCGGCCTTCACCGAGCGTCCGGTGTACAAAGAAGTGGGCATGACCGGCGAGATTACCCTGCGCGGGCGTGTGCTGCCGATTGGCGGCCTGCGCGAGAAGATACTGGCTGCGCACCGCGCCGGTCTGCGCACGGTGATCCTGCCCGAGCGCAATATGAAAGATCTGATCGACGTTCCCAAGAAGGTGCGCACGGATTTGAAGCTGGTGCCGGTCACCCACATGGACGACGTGTTGAAAGTAGCCCTGCATCCCCCGGCGGAAAAACCGCCGAAGCCCCGCCGCGCCAGGGCTGCCAATGGCAAGGAAAAGCCCGTCGAAGAAACGCCCGAACCCGCGGCAAACTAACTGACGCACGAGCGTTGAGCAAATACAAAAAGAGCCCTTGAGGATTTCTAAACTTCAAGGGCTTATTCACTATCCGTCGCCGTCTGTGTTATAATATTCTTATTCAATCTTTGAGTATTCAATTAATAAATATGACGCGGAAAACTCTGCCACTCTCTTTGGAAAATATCCTCCTCGGTTTCATCGCCGAGCAGCCGACGCACGGCTACGATCTGTATAAGAAGATGACCGGCATGAGCGGAATTGCATTGATCTGGCATGTCAAACAAAGCCAGTTGTATGCTCTCCTGGAAAAGCTGGAAACCAGAGGGTTGTTGTCCTCTACCCTTCTCCCCGGAGAATCATATTTGCTGCGGAAAGAATTTGCGCTGACTTCATCGGGAATGCAGCAGTACACCACCTGGGTTTCGTCACCGGTAGAGCATGGGCGCGATATGCGCCAGGAGTTTCTGGCCAAGCTGTTCTTCGCTCAAAAGGGCGATCCGCGGGTGTTCGGCGGACTTCTATTAAAGCAACGTCAAAGCTGTCTGAGGTGGCTCGACAATCTTGAAAGAAAATTCAATGCCATCGATGAATCGCAAATCTATGAACGCATGATCCTCCAGTATCGCATCACACAAACCCGGGCCATGATCGATTGGCTTGAAACGTATTCACCACAAACGATCCAGCCCGCTGATTGAAGTGCCGGATGGATTTTCCAACGGGATTGCCGAGGTTCACACCGGTTTGAGAGCTGGTTCATATCAGGTCGTAAGCAACATGAAGATCAGAGAAAGTAGCATGCGCATAAAAAATATTACTGCCGTAGCCTTGATTTTTGTTTTGTTGGGCCTGAGTGCCTGCTCACCCCAGGCGGTTACCCAGGTTGCCCCATCGTCTGTTCCAGGTTCGATCGCAACCGGCGTGCCGGCGGCTACCGCTGCGCCAGCATCATTGACGGTAATGGCCGCGGCCTCGCTGACCGAGTCGTTTACCGAACTGGGAACGATGTTCGAGGCACAGCACCCAGGGGTAAAGGTTAGCTTCAACTTCGCCGGGTCGCAAACCCTGGCAGAACAGCTTAATCAAGGCGCGCCGGCTGATATTTTCGCCAGTGCCAGTAAAAAGTATATGGATGCCGCGGTCACCGCCGGTCGCGTAGCTGCGGATGCTCCCCAGGTTTTTGTGGAAAATCGCCTGGTGGTGATCTTCCCCAAGGATAACCCGGGCAAACTGGCCGCGTTGACCGACCTGGCAAACCCCGGGCTGAAGCTGGTCCTGGCGGCCGAATCAGTGCCGGTCGGCCAGTATTCTCTGACCTTTCTGGAGAAAACCAGCGCGGATGCAGCATTTTCCCCGCAGTATAAAGATCAAGTGCTAAAGAATGTCGTCTCATACGAGGATAATGTCAAAGGGGTAGTAACGAAGATCACTCTTGGCGAAGCGGATGCCGGGATCGTTTATGTGACCGATTTCACCGGTTCGGCTGCCGAGAAGGTAGCGACACTGGCGATCCCGGATGCGCTCAATACCATTGCCACGTATCCGATTGCGCCTGTTGCCGATAGCAAACAGCCTTACCTCGCCCGGGCCTTTGTCGACCTGGTGCTCTCTGCCGAAGGTCAGCAGGTGATGGCGAAATATGGTTTCTTGCCGGTACGGTAATTGCCGCATTAGCCATGCAAAAAGCCCGGGCTTTTCGCCTGGGCTTTTATCCGATTTACGGGGGTATCCGGCTAGCGCTCGGGGAATTGACTGGCGCGAGACTGCTGCTCCGATTGCAGCGTGCGGATGCCGTTGCGGGCCTGGTTGAGCATGCGCTCCATTTCGGTTTCCAGTTTGGTCAGCGTTTCCAGCACGTAATCGTCAGCTTCGCGGCGTATCCGCTCGATTTCAATCTGGTTTTGCTCCAGAATTTGCTCTGCGCGCGCCTGCGCGGATTGCACGATCGGGTCGCGTTCGAGGATCTGATCCGACCGTTCGCGCGCCAGGTTAAGCGTGCGCGTGGCTTCTTCTTGCGCCTGGGCCAAAATGCGGTCGCGCTGCGCCAGGATCTGCTGGGCTTTTTTGATTTCTTCAGGAATCGATACCCGCATCTGATCGATGATATCCAGCAGGCGTTCCTCATCTACCGCGACACTGTGCGTGAACCAGATCGGCCGGCTCTCGTTAAACAATTCTTCCAGGCGGTCAACCAGATGTAAGATATCCATTTCAGCCCTCCCTTGATTGCGCTACGCAGATGTTGCAATATCTACGCCAATTGTACCGCCGCTACTTCAATCTCGCAGCGATGTAGTGGGCACAACTGTCTGCCCTTCGCCTAATTCTTTCATGCGCTTTGCCAGTGCCAGCGCTACGTGTTGGGGTACCATGCTGCTCACATCGCCGCCCAGCAGCGCTATCTCGCGCACCGTAGTGGACGAGAGGAAGGTGTGTTCTTCGTTGGTGATTAGCGCGACGACTTCCACCTCGGGGGCCAGCCGGTTATTCGCCAGCGCCATGCGGAACTCATACTCGAAATCGGAAAAAACGCGCAGCCCGCGGACAATCACCTGGGCATTCAGCGCGCGGCAGGCCTCGACCGTTAACCCACTGTAGCCAACCACGCGGATTTTTGATTCATCTTTGAAGGTCTCGCGCACCATTTGCAGTCGCTCATCGGGAGAAAACACCAGGTTCTTCAACGGGCGGTCATACACAGCGATGATCAACTCATCAAACAGCCGCGCCGCGCGCCGGGCAATATTGATGTGCCCGTAATGGATCGGATCGAACGTTCCGGGAAACATTGCGCGTACCATATCAGCTCCGGTCTCCTCTCCCATCACTCCAGAAGCGGTCGAGCATTTGCGCCAGTGCTTCGTGCGCCGGGTCTTGCAGGTCAGGGTCGGCGGCAAAAACGGCCTGGGCCTGTTCGCGCGCCTTTTCGATCAGGCGCACATCGCTCAGGTTTGCCATGCGCAGGTCCATGAAACCAGACTGCCGCGTGCCGAGGAAGTCGCCCGGGCCGCGCTGTTCCAGGTCACGCTCTGCCAGCACGAAACCATCGTTGGTCTCGGCCATAGCTCGCAGGCGCTCGTTCTCCACCGTGCTTTCGCTATCCGGGATCAGCAGGCAGTAAGATTTGTCTTGCCCGCGGCCCACGCGCCCGCGGAACTGGTGAAGCTGCGCCAGCCCAAAACGGTTCGCGCCTTCCACCAGCATCACCGTGGCGTTTGGCACATCAACCCCCACTTCCACTACCGAAGTGGATACCAGCAAGGTGTATTCACCGTCGCGGAAGCGCGTCATCACCGCTTCTTTTTCTTCCGGTTTCAACCGGCCGTGCAGCAGCCCGACATTGATGGTTGGAAATACCTCGCGCTGCAAACGGGCGTGTTCTTCTACCGCGGCGCTGTTCTCATTGCCGCGTTCGCCCTGTTCTACCAGTGGATAGATGACGAACGCCTGGCGGCCTTCTTTGATCTGCGTGTTGATCAGGTGATAGGCGCGCTCGCGCTCCAGCGGGTTGAGCACATGCGTTTCAACTGGCTGCCTGCCGGCGGGCATCTCGTCCATCACTGTCAGATCGAGATCGCCATACACCGTCAGCGCCAGCGAGCGCGGGATGGGCGTTGCGGTCATCACCAGCAGGTGCGGATTTTGCCCCTTGGCGCGCAGCGCGGCGCGTTGGGCCACGCCAAAGCGGTGCTGTTCGTCCACAACTACCAGTTGCAGGCGCTGGAAATTGACCGGGTCTTCGATGAGGGCGTGGGTGCCGATCACCAGCCGGATGCTGCCGTCCGCCAGCCCGGCGCGGATCGCATCTTTCTCCGCTTCCGGCGTATCGCCAATCAGCAGGCGAATCTGTTCGGGCTGCAGCAGCGCGTCGCCATTTTCGTTGTTGGTCAGTAGCCGCGTGAAAGTGCGCATGTGCTGTTCGGCCAGGATGCTGGTGGGGGCCATCACCGCGGCTTGCGCGCCGTGGTGCGTGACCATCGCCACGGTCAGTGCGGCGATCACCGTTTTGCCCGAGCCAACATCACCTTGCAGCAGCCGGTCCATAGGGTGACCCGAATCAAGATCCTGGCGCACGTGCTCCAGCGCCTTGCGCTGCGCCCCGGTGAGTGGGAAGGGCAGGCGAGCAACCTGTTCTTCCAGCCATTCGGGGGCAATCGGGAAGCGTTGCGCGTCGAGTGACTGCCAGTTGCGTTTCTGGCTGAGCACGCCCATTTGCATCAAGAAGATTTCATCAAAGGCCAGGCGCTCGCGGGCGGCGCGCAGCTTTTCCTGCGTGGCGGGAAAGTGCACGTTTTGCAGCGCAGTGGGAAGGTCTACCAGCCCGGCGGTTGAACGCACGCTGGGTGGCAGAAAATCCGTGATGCGCGGCGCCCAAAAACTGACCGTATTGAACATGATGCGGCGCAGCCATTTTTGGGTGACGTTAGCGGTCAGCGAATATACCGGAACGATGCGGTTGGTGTGCAGGTGTTCGGCTTCCAGCAGTTCCCAATCAGGATTATTCATCACCAGGCGGCCCAAATACTGATCGACGCGCCCGGAGAGAACAAGCTGCGTGCCGCGGTTCATGCGGTTTGCCAGCCAGGGCTGGTTGAAGAACGTGAGCCGCAAGAAACCCGTGCCGTCCGATACCACGACCTCAGTCATCTGCCCCTGGCCGCCGCGGAAGGCCCGGTTGGTGGAACTTTGCACCGTGGCAATAATGGTCAGCTCTTCGCCAAACTGAATACGGTTGATCGGTTTGAGCTGGCTGTAATCGTCATAGCGGCGCGGGAAGTAATACAGTAAGTCTTCGAGAGTGTTGAGACCCAGTTCGCTCAACGTTTGCGCGTGCTTGCTGCCAATGCCCGGCAGAACCGTCAGCCCGGCCTTCAGCCCGGCCGTATTGGCGGTTT
>DATCUC010000147.1:0-2413 GCA_036567625.1 Anaerolineaceae bacterium
TCGCGCGCGTCCATGTCCAGCACCCACTCGCCAAACAACGCCAGATTGCGGTTCTCGGCGGCGACGGCGGGGCGCGTGCGGCTGATCACCGCCTGGATGCGCGCGGTGAGTTCCGCAAACGAGAAGGGCTTGGTGACGTAATCATCTACGCCCAGGCGGAAACCGCGCAGTTTGTCGGCCTCAGCGTTTTTAGCGGTGAGCAGAATAATTGGCATTTCGGACAGCTCGCGCAGGCGCGAGACGACTTCCCAACCGTCCATGCCGGGCATCATCACGTCCAGCACCACCAGGTCTGGCTGCTCGCGAAAGGCCACGCGCAGCGCCTCAGCGCCGCTGGCCGCGCTGACGACTTCCATATCCTGCCCCTGCAAGTATTCGCCCAGAAATTTAATCAGCGTAGGTTCGTCATCGACGAGTAGGATTTTATAGCGCATCACTTTCCTCGCTTTCGGTGGTGGTCTGGAAGCAGCAGGTGAAGCAGGCGCCGCCTTCGAGCCGGTTACAGACTTCAATTGTACCGCCCATGCCTTCAACCAGGCGGCGGACGATGTACAGCCCCAGGCCGTGGCCGTAGACGGTTTGCGAATCTTCGCTGTTGAGGCGGTAGAAGCGGTCGAACAACATGGGCAGAGCCTCGGGTGGAATGCCGGGGCCGTTATCCAGCACTTGAATACACACCATTTTATCAACCGGAGCGGCGGAGATGAGAATTTCGCCTTCCGGGGCGTATTTCAGGGCATTATCGAGCAGGTGAAAGAGCACGCTGGTGAGGGCGCGCTCGTCGGCCAGCAGATAGGGCAGGTTTGGCGGCGCCTGCCAGCGGATGCGCCCCAGGCCGGGCAGGTGGACAAGCTGGGTCTGCATGGTGAGCACCACCGATTCAAACGAAACCGGGCCGTTATACAGCGGCAGGCGGCCGGCGTCCAGCGCGGAGAGATCGAGGATCGTCTCGACAAAGCGCGTCAGGCGCAAGATCTCAGCCTGTACCAGTTCGAGGTTGGTGCGCAGCGGCGGTTCGAGCGGGCGCGAAAGGGTCAGCTCAATCCCGCCGTTAATGTTGGTTAGCGGCGCGCGCAGTTCATGCGAGACCATCGACACAAAGTCCGATTTCATCCGGTCGAGCATTTGCAGTTTGCGGTTTTGCTCTTCCAACTGGCGGTTGGCGCGGTTGAGGTTCTCGGTTTCTTCGGCTACCTTGTTCTCCAGGTCGGCGTTGAGCGCCTGGAGCTGCTCGCGGGCTTCGGTCACCTGCTGGTAAGCCGATTCGATGGCTGCCTGCTGGGCCTTCTGGCGGCTGAGGTCATGCGCGGTGCCAGCCAGCGCCAGGCGGCGCTGGGTCGATTCGGGTAGTTCGCTGGTGTCGTGGATCGGGCGCAGCGAGAGATAGACGGGGATGTAGCTGCCGTCGCGGCGCTGCAGGCGGGTTTCGCCCATCCAACCGATGGGGCGCGTGGCGGCCGGGTCCATGCTGCGGCCCAGGGCAATCTCCACCATGGCGGTGGTGTTGGCGTCGGGGTGAAGGATGGCAGCCAGGGGCTGTTCGAGCAGCATGGCCGTGGTGGGGTAACCGGTGGCGGAAAGCAGGGCCGGGTTGACCAACTGCAAGCGCCCCTGTTCGTCGCACACAAAGGCCGGCTCGGCAATGCCGTTGACCAGCGAGGCGTAGGGGACCAGTTCGTCTTCACCGGCGACGATGAAATAGCGTGCCACGAGCACCAACACCATCACCCCGACCATTAAGCCCGAGAGCGGGTACTGGCGGCCTTCGATGAGCCAGACGCGCAGCGATTCTTCGGCCGCCAGCGCGGTGAGCAGATAGGGCAGCAAGACCTGCCCGGTTTGCAGTACGCGGCGCAAGGCGCTGTCGCGCTGGAGCCGCCAGGCGGCGCGTGGATAGGACAGCATGGAAAAGAGCAGCAGCGCGCCGCCAGCCAGCCAACCGGCATCCGAAAGCGAAATGATGACAGTGCGGCCCGACTGCATCTGCAGGCCAAAGTCGATGGCGGCCAGGGCATAGATGACCATTGCCAGCCACAGCCACAGCACGGCGGGCGGCGCGCCGGGCGTGTCGTTGACGGTGTAATGCATAAACACGGTCAGCAGCAGCGCCAGGCCCATCAGCGGATAGGCCAGCAGCAGCGGAAACGCCGTGGCGTCCAGCAGCAATGGGTGGAAAACCAGCATCCAGAATATGACCAGCGACGCGGCAGAAATGACGGCAATATCCAGCATCAGCACCGCGGGGATGGCTCCCCGGCGGCGTTTGCGCGGCTGGAGCGCCAGCCCGATGAAAAAGGCCAGCAGGGCCAACAGGCGCAGCGCGTCGCCAGGAATGGTGAGGAAAAGCAGGCCGTTGGCTTGCAGCAGCAGGCGCAGCCCATTGGCCGCCATGAGCAGCAGCCCGGCGCCGATG
>DATCUC010000148.1:0-3642 GCA_036567625.1 Anaerolineaceae bacterium
CGTCCACAGGCGGTTGGTGACCAGCCAGTACTGCACCCCACCCATCACCGCGCCGAGGATGAGCACCGCGGGCAGGCTGCGCAAAAGCGCGCGCCGGCCGCTGCCCACGTAGGCCACAATGGCTCCGCTGGCAAAGGAGGAAATGCCCAGCAGCAGCCCGGATTCGGGGGCCAGCAGCGGACCGGGCAGGTTGGTCACCGCCAGCATGGTCTGAAATGAGGTTGCCAGCGAACCAAAGTTGACCGCCCAGCCGTGGCCAACGCAGGCCATCACCACCGCCTGCACCGGGTTGAAGCCCAGGCTGACCAGCAGCGGCGCGGCCACAGCCACCGGCACGCCGAACCCACCCATGCCCTGCAAGAGCGACGCAAACAGCCAGCCGAGCAGCAAGCCCTGCATCATGCGGTCGGGGGTGAGCGCGGGCAGGGTCTGGCCTACCAGGCGCACCGCGCCGGCCTCGTCGGCCACATGGAAGAGCAGCAGCGCGGCCCAGATGACGTAGAGCACGTCGAGGGTCAGCAGCACGGCTTTGGCCTGCGAGTAGGCGATCAACTGCGGGGTGGCCCCGAAGCGCAGCACAGCCACCAGGATGGTGCCAAACCAGGCAACGGCCCCGGCGCGGCTGCTGGACCAGTGAAAGACGAGCATCAGGACGAGGACGATGACGATGGGCGAGAGCGCAAGAAGCCAGTTGAGAAAGGTGAGCTGCATGGGGGCTATTATACCCCCTCGCGGGCAATTGACCGGCGCGGGGCTTTCTGTTACCCTTACAGCTATGTTGGGCATCCTGTCTGATTCGCATAATAACGAAACCAACCTGCTGCGCGCGCTGGACGTGTTCCGCGCGGCGGGCGTGGAGACGATCATCCACTGCGGCGACCTGACCCACCCGGATACCGCGCGGCTGCTGGACGGTTTTCGCGTGATCCTGACGTTTGGCAACGGCGACCTGGCGGAGAGCGAGATTATCAATACGCTCAAGTATTACCGCGCGGATAACTACGCGGCCTATACCTTCACTGGCGAGATTGATGGGGTGATGGTGGCCGCGGCGCACGGGCACGAAGCCAGCCGGCTGCAGGCGCTGGTGCAGGCGGGCAAATACGCGTATGTGTTTCGCGGGCACTCGCACCTGGCCGAAGACCGCAGCTACCCTAACGGCACGCGGCTGATCAACCCCGGCGCGCTGGGCGGCCTCAAGCGCGAAGCGCGCCAATGCGCGCTGCTGGACCTGGCCAGCGGCGAACTGCGGCGGGTGGAAATCGAGCATCTTGCTTGACTTTCCCCCCAGCGCATGCTACTATTCTCTCGTTGAATATCACTCGAAAGGAGGTGCACCTGACATGGCGAAGAGTATCATTTCGGCGACCGGAGCGACGGTCGTTATTGAGTCTTGTGGATGTGGGGTGCACCGGGTGCTGCCTTAACCGCTTTTGCGCGTGAGGCCAGCCGCCGCCGCCCCTGCCGGTGGCGTTTTTGTTTAAAATGCCCCGGCCAGCGTATCCGGTTCTGTTCAAAGAGTGATGGACTATGTCTTTTTCGTTTGACCCTGAAGATTCGCGCTTTCACACGCGCCAGGAACGGCGCGCGACGAAGGCTGTTGCCAAAAAGAGCCTGAAAGGCAAGCGCAGCGATCACGTTGTGCTGGATGAAATCGTTAAATACGGCCGCCCGGGCGAGGTGGACGGGCAGGAAGTCTTCCAGCCCACCCTGGAAGCCTCACGCCACGAGCGCACCTGGATTCTCAACTACCTGGGCGGGTTTTTTGAAGAAGAAAAGATCACCGACGTGCTGCGCAAGGTGAAAGGCGGCAAAGAGGCCAACGTGTACTGCTGCTCGGCCCACCCGCAAACCGGGTTTGGGTTGGTAGCGGCCAAACTGTACCGTCCGCGGATGATGCGCAACCTGCGCAACGATGCGCGCTACCGTCAGGGGCGCCAGATTCTGGACGAGTACGGTAAAGAAGTGCGCGACGACCGCTATCTGAAAGCGGTGCGGCACGGCACCGCGATTGGCAAAGAACTGCTGCACATGTCGTGGATCGAGCACGAGTACCAGACGATGGAGCGCCTGTTTGCCGCGGGAGTGCCTGTGCCGCGCCCGCTGGCGCGCGGCTACAACACCATCCTGATGGAGTATATCGGCGCGCTGGACGCGCCCGCGCCGACGCTCAATTCGGTAGCGCTCAGCCGGGCGGAGGCGGGGACGATCTTCGAGCGCCTGATGCTGGCGGTGGAAACCATGCTGGCCAACCAGCGTGTTCACGCCGACCTATCGGCATACAACGTGCTCTACTGGCATGGCGATGTGCGCATCATCGACTTTCCGCAGGCGATTGACCCGGCGCAGAACCGGGATGCGTTCGATATCTTCCGCCGCGATGTGCTGCGCCTGTGCCAGTATTTTTCGCGGACGCTGCCCGGGCTGGATGCGTGGCAGATCGCTACCGGCATGTGGCAAAAGCACATGGGCCGCCTGGACCTGCCGCTGCCGGATGAACTGCTCGACCTGGAAGACGAAGACGAATGAAGCTGCCGGCGCGGCAGGTGTACGTTCTGCTGAGCGCGAGCAGCGCGCTGTTCAACGCGCTGATGTTTACCGTGCTGCCGGTATACTTCGTCACCACGGTCAGGCTGGATGCGCTGCAGTTGGTGCTGGTGGGCACGGTATTGGAAGGCAGCGTGCTGCTGCTGGAAGTGCCCACCGGCGTGCTGGCCGATACCTACAGCCGCCGCCTGTCGGTGATTGCCGGCATGGCGGCGCTGGGGGCGGGCTTTTTGCTCACCGGGCTGGCGCCGCACTTTGGCTGGATCCTGGCGGCCCAGGTGATCAATGGGCTGGGGTACACCCTGCTCAGCGGCGCGCTGGATGCCTGGCTGGCCGGGGAAATCGGCGCGCAGGCGGTGGGGACGATGTACCTGCGCGCGGGGCAGATCGCGCGCGTCAGCGGGGTGGTGGGCGTGCTGGGCAGCATGTACTTCGGCAGCATCTACCCCGGCCTGCCGTATACCCTGGGCGGGGCGCTGTACCTGCTGCTGGCGGGCATCCTGGCCGTGATCATGCCGGAGACCGGGTTTGTCAAAAGCGAAGCGCGGGCGGCAGGCAGGCTCAACCCACTGCGCGATATGCAGGCCACGTTCCGCGCCGGGGCGGCGGCTATGCGCGGCTCGCCGCTGCTGATCGGTCTGGCCGGGGTGGTGTTCTTCCTGGGCGCGTCCAGCGAGGGCTGGGACCGGCTGGCCGAGCCGCACCTGCTGACCGGCTTTGGACTGCCGTTTGGCGATTTGCCGCCGGTAGTGTGGTTGGGAGCGTTTGAGATTGCCAGCCTGTTGGTCACCCTGGGCGTGGTTGAGGCGCTGCGCCGCCGGTTGGAGCGGGTGACGGGCGACACGGGACGCACGGCGCGCTGGCTGTTGGGCGTCACCCTGGGGTTTGCCGCGTTGAGCCTGCTCTTTGCGCTGGCCGGGCCGTTCTGGCTGGCGATCACGGTTTACATGCTGCGCGGCACGCTGCGATCGGTGCTCACCCCGCTGTACGATAGCTGGGTTGTGCAGCACGTAGATGCCCGCGTGCGCGCGACGATGATTTCAATGATCAACCAGACCGACGCGCTGGGGCAGATCGCCGGCGGGCCGGTGGTGG
>DATCUC010000149.1:0-3583 GCA_036567625.1 Anaerolineaceae bacterium
CCGGACGCCCGCCTCGGTCACCACCGCCGCCGCCCTTGCGGCCGCCGCGATCGTGTTCCTGGGCTTCTTCAGCCGTCCAGCCTTCGAGCACAGCCTGGCGCGAAAGGCGGATCTTGCCCTGCGGGTCAATGTCGGTGACCATCACGGTCAGTTCATCGCCCATCTGCACCACGTCTTCAACGCGTTCCACGCGCTCGCTGTCGAGCTGCGAGATGTGCACCATGCCGTCGACGTTGGGCAGGATTTCAACAAAAGCGCCAAAGTCGGCGATGCGCACAACCTTGCCGGTGTAAATGCGCCCGATCTGCGGGGTTTCGGTCAGCGCCTCGATGCGTTCGCGGGCGCGAGCTTCGCCTTCGCCATCGGTAGCAGCGATATACACCGTGCCGTCGTCATCGATGTCGATCTTGGTGCCGGTTTCTTCTTGCAGCGCGCGGATATTCTTGCCGCCAGGGCCGATGATGGCGCCGATCTTATCTACCGGCACTTTGACGATGGTAATGCGCGGGGCGTGCGGCTTCATTTCCGTGCGCGGCGCGGGAATCACTTCCAGCATTTTATCCAGGATAAAACGACGGGCCTGCTTGGCCTGCTGCAGCGCATTGGACATGATCTCGGCGGTGATGCCGGCGATCTTGATGTCCATTTGCAGCGCGGTGATGCCCTTGTCGGTTCCGGCGACTTTGAAGTCCATATCGCCCAGGTGATCTTCGATGCCCTGAATATCAGTCAGGATCATGTACTGGTCGCCTTCTTTGACCAGGCCCATCGCCACACCCGAAACCGGGGCTTTAATCGGCACGCCGGTGTCCATCAGCGCCAGGGTTGAACCGCATACCGAACCCATCGAAGACGAGCCGTTGGAGGCCAGCACTTCGGAAACCAGGCGCAGGGTGTAGGGGAATACATCCTCGGGCGGGATCACCGGAACCAGCGCGCGTTCAGCCAGCGCGCCGTGACCAATTTCGCGGCGCGATGAACCGCGCAGCGGCTTGACTTCTCCGGTGGAGTAGGGCGGGAAGTTGTAGTGGTGCATGTAGCGTTTGGATTCGGTGGGAACCAGGGTATCCAGTTCCTGCGCCTCTTTGGGCGTGCCCAGCGTGGCCAGGGTGAGTACCTGGGTTTCGCCGCGAGTGAACAGGCCGGAGCCGTGCGCGCGCGGGCTGACGTTGACATCACACCAGATGGGGCGCACTTCGGTGGGAGTGCGGCCGTCGGGGCGTTTGCCCTCTTCAAGGATGCGGCGGCGCACGACGCGCTTCATGGCATCCTCGAAACCGGCTTTGATCTCGCCAACCTTTTCCACATCTTCACCGGCCATCTCAACTACCACGCGCTCTTCCAATTCGGACATGGTGGTATTCAACTCGGCTTTCGAATGGGGGGCATCCAGCGCGGCATTGATTTCGGCCTGCACGCGTTCGAACACGGACTGCATCAGGCTCTCGTCGTGGCTGAAGAGCTGCACTTCGCGCTTGGGCTTGCCAACTTCGGCGGCCATCTTAAGCTGTGCATCGATCAACGGCTGGAGCGCATTGTGACCGAACATCAACGCTTCGACCATCACGTCATCCGGCACTTCCAGCGCGCCGCATTCTACCATCAGGATCGCGTCGCGGGTGCCCGCCAGGCGCAGGTCCAGGTCAGAGCGGTCCATCTCATCAAAAGTCGGGTTAGCCACGAACTTGCCGTCGATGCGCGCGATGCGCACCGCGCCAACCGGCCCGGCCCAGGGGATATCGGAGATCATGATCGCGCCGGAAGCGGCGTTGATCGCCATGATATCCAGGGGATTGATCTGATCCGCTGACATGGAGAACATGATGACCTGCACGTCGTTGCGGATGTCTTTGTTGAACAGCGGGCGCAGCGGGCGGTCGGTCAGGCGCGCAGTGAGAATGGCGTCTTCGCTCGGGCGACCTTCGCGGCGGAAGAACGAACCGGGAATGCGGCCGCCGGCGTACATGCGCTCTTCGTAATCAACAGTAAGCGGGAAGAAATCTTGCGATTCCCGCGGATTCTGCGCCATGGTGGCCGCAGCAAATACAATCGAGTCACCAATTCGCACGGTGACCGAACCGCCGGCCTGTTGGGCCAGCCTGCCCGTTTCGAAGGTGACAGTCTTGTCACCCACCTGGGCGCTATACTGTTTGGCAGTAGGTTGCATAAAATTTCCCTCTTCTAAATGCCCCACTCGGTCAGGGACTGAAGACCGTCCAGGACGCGTGTCCCGGGCCGTTTTCAATTCCCAACCGGTCGGTGGGGTGAATATTGATCTATATTATAACTGTTTTCACAGCGATAAAAAACGAGTAGAGGGGTTCTTTTTCACCGCTCTACTCGTTTTTGAGGCCATTTACGAGGTCTTCTGGCGGATGTTGAGCCGCTCGGCAAGAGCGACGTACCGTCCCAGATCCTTCTTCTTGAGGTACGCCAGCAAACGGCGGCGCTGTCCAACCAGCTTGAGCAAACCGCGGCGCGAGGAATTGTCGTGCTTGTTGGCGCGCAAGTGATTGGTGAGCTGGTCAATCCGTTTGGTCAGCAGAGCAATCTGGACCTCAGCCGAACCGGTGTCACCTTCATGACCCTGGTAATTGCTGATTACTTCTTCTTTGATTTCCTTTGTCAGTGGCATGACGTCTGCACTCCTTTGTGCGGAAAATAGTTTTTGGCAGGTCTCCATACGGGCAGTTTTCGCCGCCCGCAGGACCAAGTCAACCGGCAGGAATTATACCAGAGGAACTCTGCTTTTGGTAGAGCCAACTCGCTAGCGCTCGCCCTGGCGGGCCAGGAGAGCCTTCCGCAGGCTGGCCTGTTGTTCTTCTGGGAAGGCCGGCAGCACGCGGCGCACCAGCCGTACCGTGCCACTGCTCTCGCTTAAGCTGAGCATTTGCCGCAGGAAGTACGCCGTTTCCGCCGGGGAGCGCCGCGCCAGCACCTCAATATTTTTTTGCAGGTCGCCCAAAAATTCTCCCGGCGCAGACTGCACCAGCGGGTGCAGAATGCGGTAAATGCGCGGCAGATTCTGGAAAGAACGATCCTGCACCAGCGGCAGCAGCGATTTGAGCCCCACCCCCTGAATTTCTTTGGAGGACGATTCCAACCAGTGCTCCACCAGCGCCAGCCAGCGCTCGGGCTGTTCGCGGCGCAGGCGGTTGCTGCCCTGCAGCATCAGCGTTTCGAGAATCTGCGGGTCCACGTCCGGGTCGGCCCAGGCCAGCAGACGCTCCAGCACCGGTTCCGGCGGGTTGACCGGCACCTGACCCAGCAGCGCCGCCGCCAGCAGCCGCGGTTCGAGATAAGCATCTCGCCATAACAGCCCGGCTACGTCCAACGCCGCATCGGGATTGTCGTTTACCTGCTTGCCCAATTCTTGCTCTAACATGCGCAGCACGAGCGGCGGCGCGTGGTAGGTTTGTACCAGCGGGCGCGGGCGCACGGCCTGTCCGGGCCGGTAGGCGCGGTCAGCGTACAGGTCGAACAACTCATGCAGGCGCTGCAAAAAATCTTCCGGCTGCGAAAAATACAACGCCAGCCGGGCGATTTGTTCTTTCAGGCGAGGGAGATGAACGGCGGGCATGCG
>DATCUC010000150.1:0-11808 GCA_036567625.1 Anaerolineaceae bacterium
CGGCCCCAGTTGAAACAACCTGCCGGTCAGCGCGCTGCGCAGGGCCTCTTTCACCTGCACGGCCAGAGAGTTTGCGCTTACCTCGCCCAGCAGCGCAGCCCCGGCGCGCAGCACCATTACCACTAGCAGACCGCCGAGCAGCGGCTGCATCTGCGCCAGGTTCGCCCCTTCCAGAAATACGCGCATAATCACGCGGCTCAGGCTGCGCGCCTGGAGCAAAATAAGCACACCGCCGCCTACCCCGGCCAGGATGGTCAGCAGCAGGGGCAGCGATCCCGCGCGGAGATATTGGAGCAGCCGGCGATTGATCAGCATCGTAGAAATTCACCTGTTGGGGAAACTCAATAGGGGTATTGTACTCTGCTTCAGCGCGTATTGATATAATCAACCTGTATCCATGCGCAGACTATCAGCGAATAAAAAGGAGCGTGCAAGATGGAATTCCATATTTCCCGGCAAGCCCGAGATCGCTACCAGTTTGATCAATCACTCTTCTCCTATACTGGAAATGTGATTTTCGCCAATTTTCACGCGGTGCGCCTGTTTGTGCAAAAGATCAACCAGCAGCGTGACTTGATCGCGTTCCCTGAGCAGGCGGCGCGGGCCGGCGAAATCAACGCCCTGGGGCTAATGGATGAGATCATGCACCACATGCTGGCACAGTACCGCCAGAGGCACCCGCAGGTAGAAGAGCTGGTGCTCCAGTATCTGGGCAGCCGGGTTGGACCGAACGCGGTGGAGCGGGCGCTGCGCGCCTTTCTGCAGGAATTCCCACCGATGGCCATCTATACCCGCCAGCAGAGCGTGGAAGACTGGTTGGCCGCGGAAACCGAAGGCCGCGCTAATTCCGCGGTGGCCCTCGAAGAGATGCTGCTGCTGTGGGTCACCAACCAGAACACCGCCGCGCAGCCGTATCAGGAGCTTTTCGCAGACAATAACCTGGCCGCGGGCACGGATTACACGCTGATGATGCGCGAGATGCGCAATTTCTTCGACACCCAGCCGAAGTTTGGCCCCGACCAGCAAAACCTGATCGACATGCTGCGCGCGCCGGCGCTGGCCAACCCGCATTCACTGACGGCGCAGCTTGATTTTATCCGACAGCGCTGGGGCGACGTGCTCGGCCGTTTCCTGTATCGCCTGTTGAGCAGCATCGACCTGTTGAAGGAAGAGACTAAGCTGTCCTTCGCGGGCATGGGGCCTGGCCCAGTACCGATCCCGGTCTATGGCGCGGGCGGCAACGTGCTTACCGGCGGCGAAGGCGAGCCGGAACGCTTTAGCGAAGACCGCGAATGGATGCCGCGGCTGGTGATGATCGCCAAGAACAGCTTTGTCTGGCTCGACCAGCTCAGCCGCAAGTACGGGCGTGAAATCAACCGGCTTGATCTGATCCCCGACGAGGAACTGGATGACCTGGCCCGATCCGGGTTCTCCGGCCTGTGGCTGATCGGCCTGTGGGAGCGCAGCCGCGCCTCGGCGCGCATCAAGCAGCTCACCGGCAACCCCGATGCAGTGGCGTCAGCCTACTCGCTCGCCGGGTATGATATTGCCTGGGAATTGGGTGGCTACGACGCCTACCGCAGCCTGCGCGACCGCGCCTGGAAGCGCGGCATCCGCCTGGCGTCCGACATGGTTCCCAACCACATGGGCATTGATTCCTCCTGGGTGATCGAGCACCCGGATTGGTTCGTTTCGCTGGATTATTCGCCGTTCCCATCTTATTCCTTCAACGGCGAAAACCTCTCCGGCAAGGATGGGGTTGGGATTTACCTGGAAGACCATTACTTTGACCGCACGGATGCCGCGGTAGTCTTTAAGCGCGTGGATTTCAATAGCGGCGATACGCGCTACGTGTATCACGGCAACGATGGAACCAGCATGCCCTGGAATGACACCGCGCAGTTGAACTATCTCAACCCGCAGGTGCGCGAAGCGGTCATCCAGACCATTCTACACGTGGCGCGCATGTTCCCCATCATTCGCTTTGACGCGGCCATGACCCTGGCCAAGAAGCATTACCAGCGCCTGTGGTTCCCCGAGCCAGGCGGCGGTGGGGCTATCCCCACCCGCGCCGAATATGGGCTGACCAAAGAGCAGTTCGACGCGTTGATGCCCGAAGAGTTCTGGCGCGAGGTGGTCGACCGCGCGGCGGTGGAAGCGCCGGATACGCTGCTGCTGGCCGAAGCCTTCTGGCTGATGGAAGGGTATTTCGTGCGCACGCTGGGCATGCACCGCGTGTACAACAGCGCGTTTATGAACCTGCTGCGCAACGAAGAAAACGACAAGTACCGCACGGTGATGAAGAACACGCTGGAGTTTGACCCTGAGATCCTAAAGCGCTATGTCAACTTTATGAACAATCCCGACGAGCGCACCGCGGCGGATCAGTTCGGCAAGGGCGATAAGTATTTTGGCATCTGCGTGATGATGGCGACCCTGCCAGGTCTGCCCATGTTCGGTCACGGGCAGATCCAGGGGTTTTATGAGAAATATGGCATGGAATTCCGCCGCGCCCTGTGGGATGAAAGCCCCGATCCGTACCTGGTGGAACGCCACCAGCGCGAAGTTTTCCCGCTGCTGCACCGCCGAGCCGAATTTTCCGGAGTGGAGAACTTCTTGCTCTACGATGTTTTCACCCCCGAGGGTGGCGTAGATGAAAATGTGTACGCCTATTCCAACAGCCACGGCAGCGCGCGCAACCTGGTTGTGTATCACAACCGCTTTGGCAGCACGCGCGGGTGGGTGCGCACTTCGGTGGGGTACATGGATAAATCCACGCGCGAAATGCGCCAGCGCACGCTGGGCGAAGGGCTCGATCTGCGGCCGGATGAAAACGCCTTTGTCACCTTCCGCGATCAGGTCAGCGGGCTGCATTACATTGCCCCCAGCATGGAGCTGTCCGAGCGCGGCATGTACCTTGAACTCAACGCCTACGAATATCACGTCTTCCTGGATTTCCGCACCGTGCAGGATGACGCGTACGGATCATACCGCCAGTTGAACAATTACCTGGCCGGTCGTGGTGTGCCAAATATTGATGAAGCACTGCGCGAACTGCTCCTGCAGCCGGTGCAAGCGCCCTTCCGGCAGATCATCAATCCCGGTTACTTCCAGCACTTGCTGGATCAGCGCCTGGACGGTGAAAAATCAGCGCTGGCAGTCGGTCTGCTGGATGAAACCCGCACGAAGATGAGCCACCTGCTGGATGGGGTCACCTATATGAGCGGGCCGGCGGCTGGCCGCGAACAACTGCCGGAACTGACCGCGCGCGAACTCGAGAAGATTCTGGCGCTGCCGCTGCTGGAAAAGCGCTACCCCCTGCCCGGCTCGCGGCTGTACCCGCGCGCGGCAAAATACCTGGTCGACGGGCTGCAAATAAATGATACCCGGTGGCTGGCGCTGTTTGCGTACTGCTTTACCCACCGGCTGGATGTGTTATCGGGCGGCGCCGAAAGTGCTGACCAGACTCTGAGCCTTTTCGATGAATGGCAGCTTGGGCGCATGCTGGCCGAAACCGTGCAGCAGATGGGCCACAGCGAAGAAGAAGCCGGGCGGGTCATTCGCCAGGTCAAGCTGCTGATCAGCCAGCACTGCTGGTTCGAGCAGTTGGGCGAACTGCCGCTGGAAAAGATCCTGCAAGGCTGGCTGGCAAAGGAAGAAGTGCGCGGGTTCCTGGGCATCAACCGTTACAAGAATGTGCTTTGGTTCAACCACGAAGCCTTTGACGATTTCGTGTGGTGGATGCTGCTGGTGGCTGTGCTGGAGGCCATGAACGACCCGCGCCTGAGCGCATCCGCGGTGATCGAACGGCTGGTGGGCATGCATGACGTCATCGTCAAACTGCAGACCGCCGAAGAAGCATCCGGCTACCAGGTGGAAAAACTGCTGGCGGCGGTGGCGAGCCCGGCAAAACCGGAGAAACCCAAATTACCCTCCTGATAGTCAAACCAGGTTGCGATTCTTGATGGAGCGGCCAACTACGCGGCATACAGCCGCGTAGTTATTTAACCGGGAATTCTCCTCCATCCATCCGGGAAATCCCCCCATGCCAGATCCAGTTTCCGACGGCTATAGTTAAGCGGATGACAATGCGCCCTCTGCGAGCAGCGCGGTGTGCCTTCGGCTGCGTAGAGATGTGGGCCGCCCGGAGGGGGACATCCGCTGTGCCCGAAATAGATGTAACGGGCGTAGAAACAGCGCCGGGGCCAAAGATTGCAATCGTTGGGAATCGAATGGATAAGAGAATCGAATGCTGGAATTGAAAAACCGTCAAAATATCCGCCCACTGGAAATATGGGGCGGTGTAGAATGCACCACCAACCGGGTTGGTGAACAGTATTTCCACCAACTGGATTGGAACGGTCACGCCGAACGTCTGCAAGACCTGGACCTTTTCGCCGAATTGGGCATGAAAGCCTTGCGCTACCCCATCCTTTGGGAGCGGATTGCGCCGGACGGCCTGCAAACCGCCAACTGGCAGTGGGCCGACGAACGCCTGAAGGCACTGCGGCAGCGAAACATTCGCCCGATTGTGGGGCTGATGCATCACGGCAGCGGCCCGCAGGATACAAGCCTGATTGATCCGCTTTTTCCGCAAAAGCTGGCGCAGTACGCCCGGGCAGTAGCCGAGCGCTACCCCTGGTTGGAAGAATATACCCCGGTCAATGAGCCGCTGACCACGGCGCGCTTCGCGGGCCTGTACGGTTTCTGGTACCCGCACGCGCGCGATCCGCATATCTTTTTACAGGCGCTGCTCAACCAGATCCGCGGCATTCAACTGGCTATGCAGGCCATCCGCGCGGTCAATCCGGCGGCAAAGCTGGTGCAAACCGAGGATTTGGGTAAAGTCTACAGCACTGCAGCCCTCCAATACCAGGCTGATTTTGAAAATGCGCGCCGCTGGCTGACCTTTGACCTGCTGTGCGGCAAAATTGGCAAAGGTCTTCCCCACCCGCTGTATGATTATTTCCAGTACATCGGCGTAGATAATGCCCTGATAGAAACCATCCGCGCCGAGGCGATTGCCCCCGATGTACTGGGGCTGGATTATTACGTCACCAGCGAACGATTCCTGGATGACCGGCTGCACCTGTACCCGGAATATATGCACGGGGGCAATGGCCGCGACCGGTACGTGGATATTGAGGCCGTGCGCGCCTACCGCCCGGAAACGCTCGGTCATGCCGGTATTTTGCGCGAAACCTGGGAACGCTATCACCTGCCCCTTGCATTAACAGAGGTGCATATAGGCGGAACCCGCGAACAGCAATTGCGCTGGCTGATGGAAGCCTGGCAGGCAGTCAACGCGGCGCGCAAGGAAGGAGTTGATCTGCGCGCCATCACCTTTTGGGCGCTGTTAGGTTCGTTCAACTGGGATACACTGGTCACTGCGGATCAAAATCATTACGAAGGTGGGGTTTACGATATTCGCTCTGGCCAGCCCCGGCCAACCATCCTGGCGCGGGCCGTCAAATCGCTGGCCCAGGATGGGCGTTTTTCCGATCCACTGCTGGACGCGCCGGGTTGGTGGCGGACGCCTTACCGCTTGCTCTACCAACCCTACCCGGAAGATGAGCCGGCCACCGCGCCTCTTCTGCAGCCTGCGCAGAGCCGCAAACCAACCGCGCGGCCGCTGCTCATCACCGGCAGCCGGGGCACGCTGGGGCAGGCTTTTCAACGCATCTGCGACTTGCGTGGAATTGCCTATATCCCTCTGGCGCATGAGGATTTGGATATCACCGACGAAGACAATGTGGCCCGGTTGATGACCGAAACGCGGCCCTGGGGAGTGATCAACGCCGCCGGGTATGTGCGCGTGGATAAAGCCGAGCAGGAGCCTGACCAGTGCTGGCGGGCAAACGTGCTTGGCCCGAGTATTTTGGCCGCCAACTGCCAGAAGTTGGCGCTGCCCTTCCTTTCCTTTTCGTCTGACCTGGTTTTTGACGGCAGTCAGACCGAACCGTATATCGAAAGCGCTCGCCCCACGCCGCTAAATGTGTACGGCAGCAGCAAAGCCGAATCTGAAGCCAGCATCCTCGCCAATCACCCGCGCGCGCTGGTGGTGCGCACCAGCGCATTCTTCGGCCCCTGGGATCAGGCCAATTTCCCGGTGCAGGTGCTCAACACGCTGCGCGGGGGGCAGGCATTTGCCGCCGCCGGAGATGTATGGATTTCGCCCACGTATGTGCCCGATCTGGTGCATGCCTGTCTGGATCTCTTTATCGATGGGGAGCACGGCATCTGGCATATGGCCAACCTTGGGGCGGTGACCTGGTTTGACTTTGCGCTCCAGGTCGCCGCGCGGGCTGAACTCCCGCTGGAGAACATTCAGGAAACGACGCTGGAAGCACTGCCCTTCGCCGCGCCGCGCCCGCGTTACAGCGTGCTCGGCAGCGAGCGCGCGCTGCTGCTGCCCGATTTGGCCGACGCGCTGTTCCGCTTTCAACGCGACCAGCAGTGGACGACCGTTTAGCCAGAGCCAATTGCCAGGGCGCGCAAGCCTGAGCGTAGTACAATGATGCTTGCACACATCCAATCCATTCAGCGCCGGGGGTCTGGCAGTTATGGAAATTTTGTCCGGCTGGTACGCCGCTTATCCAACCTGGTTCTCACTGGCGTGGCTGCTTTTCGCGTTTTTTTGCGGATCGCTGCCGCTATCCGTCTGGATTGGCAAGTTGGCACTGGGGAAAGACGTGCGCCGCTACGGCGACGGCAACCCCGGCTCCAGCAACCTGGCACGCGCGGGCGGTTCAGGTTGGGGGCTGGCAGGTCTGCTGCTGGATGTGAGTAAAGCCGCCGCGCCAGTGGGATTGGCCTACAACAACCTGGGGATGCGCGGGCTGCCCATGCTGCTGATTGCCGCGGCGCCGCTGGTGGGCCATGCCTTCTCGCCGTTCTTGCGGTTTCGCGGTGGAAAAGCCCTGGCCGTCGCCCTGGGAGTCTGGATTGGATTGACCCTGTGGAAGGTTTCGCTTCCGGCGGCCGGCGGGGCAGCGCTGGGGATTGCCCTGTTTTCTCCAGCCGGTTGGGCGGTGATGTTTGCCCTCGCGGTGGTTTTTGTGGTGCTGGTCCTTTTCCAGCCCCAACCCCTGCTCTTTGGCGTACTGGGCGTGCAGGTGATCTTGCTGGCCTGGAAGCACCGCGCTGACCTGCGGCGGCCGCCGCGGCTGCGTGCCTGGCTGGCAAAACGGCTTACCCATGCCCGGAGCCGCGCCTAGATGCTGATCGACCTGCTGTATTCCCAGGTGATGCCGGTCATCGCCTTTCAGGTGGTGCTGCTGGGCATTATCATCAGCAATGTGTTCTTGCTGCACCGCGCGCGGCGGCATTCCGCGCCTGCGCAATTTCCGCCAGTTTCCATCCTGGTTCCGGCGCGCAATGAAGAAAAACGCATCGCCGCTTGCGTGCAGTCACTGCTGACGCAGGATTACCCGGATTTTGAACTGCTCGTGCTGGATGACCGCTCCGAAGATGCCACCCGGCAGATCCTGGCAGACATCGCTGCAAAGAATGCACGGCTGCGCGTGCTGCCGGGCAGCCCAACTCCGCCAGGGATGTTGGGCAAGAACTGGGCCTGCGCGCAGTTAGCGGAAGAGGCGCACGGCGAGCTGCTGCTGTTCACCGACGCGGATACGATCCACCACCCGGGGGGGCTGCGGGCGATGGTGACCGCGCTGCTGGGTGAAGACGCCGATCTGCTGAGCGGCTATCCCCGGCAGGAAACGCAAACCTGGGGCGAGCGGTTGTTGGTTCCGTTTTTCACCTGGGCCTCGGTCACCTTTATCCCGTTGTGGCTGGCCTACCGCGCGCGCTTGACAGCGCTTTCCAGCGCCGTGGGACAGGTGCTGCTCATCCGCCGCGCAGCTTATCAATCCACCGGTGGGCACCTGGCGCTGGGTGCTTCGGCGGTGGACGACCTGGAATTGGCGCGCCGGATCACGGCGGCAAAACGCGCGTGGCGCATGGTCTACCTGGCTGATCTGGTCACCTGCCGCATGTACTCCAGCGGGCGCAAGGCGTATGCCGGTTTCACCAAGAACTATTTTGCCGCGTTTGGTTACCGCCTGCTGCCGTATATATTTGTCTTTGGCTGGATGCTGCTGATGTTCCTGGCCCCGCTGGCGCTGCTGGGGGCTGCCGCCGCTGGGCTGGCCCCGGCCGCCTGGGTCGATGAGCTGGCGACCTGCGTGGGGCTTTCCATTCTGGTGTGGTGGATCCCCTACAGCGTCGCTGGTATACCCGTCTGGCTGGCGCTGTTTTATCCGGCCAACATCCTGGCGAACAGCCTGGTGGCGGCGCGCTCGCTGCGGTTGAGCCTCAGCGGGCAGGTTACCTGGAAAGATCGGCCTCTCGAGCGTCCACGCTGGAAGTGGCTTTGATCGACTGCCAGCACAGGCTGGTCGATTCGGGGATCTGGCGCGCTCGGTCGAGCATACGGCCGAATACCGTATCCGCGCTCAGTTCAGAGCGCCAGCTTTTTACCGCGCGCAGCCGGGTGAGGGCTTTAGCAGACAGATCTTCACCGGTTGCCACCTGGGTCAAATAAATGGCCTGCGCGGCGTGCGCCACGGCATTGCGCGGCTCAATCCGGTCGAAATCCTCAAAGAACCACGCGCAAGAGGAAAACATGCGCTGCCGCGCATTTTGCGCGCACAGTAACAGGCCCAACCGTTCGGTTTCCTGTGGGTTGATATGCCGGCCTGCCATATCTGACGCCATATCTTCCAGGCTGATCTGGCCTTGCAGCACGTGGATGAAACGGTGGCGCAATTCCCAGGGATCGCGCACAATCAGCCGCGCTTCGCGAATGTAGATTTCATCGATCATCTCGCTGATCCGGTCGAACGCCTGGCGCATGTGGCCTTTCCAGGCGCCGTTTGGCGTGCAGCCGCATTCGCCGGCCCAGCGCGTCACCCCGTGGTGGCAGCTCCATGATGAATTCTGCACAATGGACGTGCAGCGGAAAGCAGGATAGCGTTTAAGCCACAGTGCCGGGTAGGTGGTTTCTACGTTCGCGCCCTTCAATGCCCCATCCAGCAGGTATGCCAGGAATTTATCGCGCAGCTTCTGGTGGTGACCATACAGCTCGCCATCGGTGGCGATCAACTGCAGTTCCGGCTCCCCTGAAGCGTCACCCCGGTGACTGTACTGCGGTAAGATCGCTTCGCGCAAGAAGCTATCGGCATTTCGGGTGGCAGCCGGGTTAAAGCTCACCTGGGTGCTCAGGTACTGGTTGTAGAAAAACACGACGATGCTTTTTCCGCCGGGCAGTTCGACCTTGTAGGGATAGGCGGTGCTGAGGTCTTTATCCAGCGACTGCCAGGGCGCGAGAATAGTGAACTGGATGCCGTGATCGGCCAGCACGCATAACGTATCGCTGTCGGCGGCGGTTTCCGGCAGCCACATGCCTTCCGGCGCATGGCCAAAGCGGAACTTGAAATCGGCAATGCCCCAGCGCACCTGGGTGATCTTATCTTCGCGGGTGGCCAGCGGCAAGATGGTGTGATGGTACGGCTGGGCCATGGCGTTGCCCACCCCATACATGCGTAGATTCTGGCGGTCTTGTGCAATGATCCGCGCCGTGGTGATCGGGTCGACATGCGCCATCCAGTGGAACAGGGTCGGCCCAATGTTGAAGCTCATGCGCGCCATATTCCCGGCCACGGCATTCGGCGCGTAACATTCGGCCAGAATACGCTCATTCCAATTCTTATATGGCGCAGCGCCCGGCTCAAGAGGAATTTCACCGGTCAGAGGGTCTTCACGCGGCGGTTGGTAAAAATGACCGTGGATACACAGGGCGGATACGCTCATAACGTCTTTAACTGCCTGCCTTTTCGTCGAGGGATGCGGGATGCGGAGTTCAAGTAATCAAGCTGCTGGTGAAAACGGGTTGGCATCAGCCCAAAAGCGCGCGGGATCGAATCGACCGGGCAAATCCGGTCTGCCGCAAGATAATCGAGCCAAAACGTAGACAGCATAAAGGCCGGGTTGTTGTGTTCCACCCAGACCGCCATGCGCCGCAGAACCGGCGGCGAAAGAGACACAAACCGCCGCCGTACACCGATTTTTTGCATGACGATCTCGGCTGCTTCGCGGAAGGTGTAATGATCTAAGCCGCCCAGGGTGAACATCTTGTTGACGGTGGCCGGGTCTTGCAGCGCCCAGGTCAGGCAAGAAACGATATCTTCCACCCACACCGGCTGGATGCGTATCAGGCCGTCGCCGGGGATAAAGAAGGCAAACGGGTTCATGCGCATGATCTGGACCAGTCCGCTGGTGAATTGATCACCGGGGCCAAACACCACTCCGGTGCGGAAGATGGTGTAATCAACGCCGCTGTGCATCAGGTGGTGCTCGGCAATCGCCTTAACCTTCAGCAGGGGATACGCGGAGGCGCGGTCTGCGCCGAGATGGCTAAGGTAAAAGACGCGCTCAATCCCGGCGCGCGCGGCCACTTCAGCAAGGGTGCGCGTGCCTTCCACGTCCACGTTGAGCAGGTCGGCGCGGCCGCCCTGGCGTTCGGCGCTCACCAGGTGGAAGATGATATCCACATCTTTCAGTGCGGCCCGCAGCCCGCGCTCATCCTTGAGGCTGCTGACTGCCACTTCCACCGGGACTCCGCGCGGCAGGTTCGGCGACTGCGCCGAAGGACGCAGCAGCGTGCGGACCTGGTAACCCGATTCGACCAACTGGCGGATTAAAACTTTTCCAATGAATCCGGTGCCACCGGTGACTAGGATCATACATGCAAATTATAGCAGACGTTATCGATTCCGGCAGATTGGCATGTTTCTTGCTACCCCTGCCTGTACTCCGTCCTATCAAAAGTGTTGACCGGCCTTTTGCGGCGCAATCGATTTCCCCCGAGAGAAGCATGAACACATCCGGCACCCCCTTACCCACCCGAACCACACGCATTGGCTTCCATTTTTATCCCGATACGCTGCATTACCGCGACAGCGACCTGGCGCGCTGGCTGCCGGAATGGAACGAACTGGGCGTTTCCTGGCTGGTGCTGCGTTCGGAAAACCGGCGCGCTATCCCGGAAAGCTTCATCAACGGGCTGCTGCAGGCCGGGATCGAGCCCATCGTTCAGGTCCACCAGCCGCTGACGGCAGCCGCCGACCTGAAAAGCCTCTCAACCCTGCTGGAAGCCTACGCGCGCTGGGGCGTGCGTGCCGTCCAGCTATTTGACCTGCCGAACGCGCGCGCTTCGTGGGCCAACGGCCAGTGGGCGCAGCAAGACCTGGTGGAGCGCTTTTTAGACCGCGCGCTGCCGCTCACCAACCTTGCGCTCAAGCTGGGCTTGCAGCCTTTGTTCCCCATTCTCGAACCCGGCGGTAGTTACTGGGATACTGCCTTCCTGCGCGCGGGGCTGGTTTCGCTCGAGCGCCGCAAACAAACCGCGGTACTGCAGACGCTGGTGCTCTCAGCCTGGGCGCGCACCGGCAGCCGGTCGCTCAACTGGGGCGCTGGTGGGCCGCGGCGCTGGCCCGAAAGTCGCGCGTATTCTACCCCCAAAGGCTCGGAAGACCAGCGCGGTTTTCGCATTTTCGACTGGTATGCGGCCGTCGCCAACGACCTGTTGGGCCGCAGCGTGCCGCTGATCCTGTTTGGCGCTGCAGCCAGCAGCAGCCACCTGTACGCGGGGGAACACAGCGAGACAGCACTCAATATTGCCCGGCTGCTGGCCGGTGAAGTTGTGCCGGACCCCGGCAACCCGGCGGCGGTGTTAGAGCCGGTTCCCACGCAGGTACTGGCCTGCAATTTTTGGCAGCTTGCCGGCGGCAGCGATGCCTGGTACCC
>DATCUC010000151.1:0-4993 GCA_036567625.1 Anaerolineaceae bacterium
CTGTTTTCGCGCACCTGTTCCTGCAATTCGCCAATCTGCGTTTCGACTTTGGCCAGTTCGGCAGTCGATTGTTTGATCTCATCATCGGTCCGCTTCAGGTGGCCGTCCAGGCTGGCCAGTTGGCTCGCCTGCCAGTCCAGCTTCTGCTTGACCTGTTCGTTCTCCAACTGCGCCTGCTGCTGCGCCTGCGATGCCTGAGCCAGCGCCTGCGCCGCGCTCTTTACCGCGCGGTCCAGTTCCCTGGCTTGCTCCTGGCGGGCGGCCAGGTCTTTATCCACGCTTTGCAGTAGATCTTGCGCAGCGTTCACCGCGCTCTCTGCGGCGGCCAGCGTTTCGCGCAGTTCGTTCATTTGTCGCGGCCGGCCAATCACCCCCGAGCGGCCTTCTTGACCGGCAGCAACCAGGCCACTGCCCCAAAAAACCTCGCCGCGCAGGGTGACAACCCGCGCCGAGGTAGGTATTTGCTTTACCAGCCGCCGCGCTGCCTCGCGCGTGCGCGCAACAATCACCTGCCCGAGCAGCAAATGAATAACCGGCTCCATATCCGGGGTTGTCTGCACCAGGTCACAGGCCAGGCCCAGGCAGTCCGCATCCACTGGCGGGCTGATCTTTCGCCCATCGGCGGCGCTGCTCAGCGGAAAGAGAATGGCGCGGCCTTTTTCGCCGCTTTCCAGCATTTGCAGCGTGCCTTCCAGGTCGGCTTTTTCATCCAACACAATCCCATCCAGCACTTCGCCAAGGCTGGCAGCAATCGCCACCTCATATTCGCGCGGAACCACCAGCCGGTTGCTCAAAGCCTGGTAGCCGCCGCCCAGTTTGCCCTGCCGCGCAGCCTGCAGCACGAACTTCGCGCCGTTGTTCAGGCCGCTGAGCGATTTTTCAGCTTGTTCCAGCACATCTAGCTGGGCCTGAGTGCGCGCGCGCTCAGCCTCGCGCCGTGAGCGATCTTCAATGGCCTTTCGGCGCTGGCCTTCTAGCTCGGTCAGGCTGCGCTGAGCAGTTTGCAGGCTGCTTTCAGCCTGAGCATGCGCGGCGCTGGCATCTGACCGGCGTGCTTCGGCCTGCCGCAGCCGCTCCTGGGCGGCCTGCAGGGCGGTCTTTCCATTCTCCACAGCCTGCTGCAGGTTCGTCTGCGAGGCGCACTGCTCTTCGCGCCGGTGGGTCAGCTCGTTCAGGCGCGCTTTCAACTGCACCTGGCGCGTCTCCGCCGCGACCACGGCCCGGCGGCTGTCGCGTACTTCTTGCTCAGCCTGCCCGCGCTGGCGCTGGCGCTGGTTCAGGTTGCCCGAAGCTTCTTGCGCCTGGGCTTCGGCTTCTTCCAGGTCGGCCTGCAAGTGCTGCTGATCGGCCTGAGCCTGCTGCAGCCGGTCTTTGCGCTGGGTATGTTCTTCCTCAAGGCGGCCAAGGTCGCCCGCCAGAGACTGCTGCTGGTCGTGCAGCGCGCGCTGGCGCTCGTCCAGCACCGCCAGCTTGCGGCTGATTGCCTCGCGCTGCGTATGCAGTCCGGCAGACTGCATATGCCACGCGTTCAGGCTGATGCGGTTCTCCTGCAGTCTGCCGCGCAGTTCCGCCAGCGCAGCGTCGATTTTTCCCTGATGCTGGCGCGCGGTGTCCAGGCGGGTTTCCTGCGCGTGCAGCACTTCCAGGGTATGCGCAATTTCTTTCTGATTGGCGCGCCAGTGATAGCCGTACCAGTCGCGCAGCAGCAGCCGCAAATCGGCTTTAATGCGCTCATACTCTTGCACGCGCCGGGCCTGGCGCTCCAGGCTGTGCAGGCGCGGCTCCAATTCACTGAGAATGTCCTGCACGCGCTCCAGGTTGCGCCGGGTGGTTTCCAGGCGGTTGAGTGCTTCTTCGCGCCGCCCGCGGTACAGCCCAATGCCAGCAGCCTCTTCAAAGAACCGGCGGCGCTCTTCAGGTTTGAGCGATAAAGCCGCGTCCACCAGCCCCTGGCCGATGATGGTATAGGTGCGTTCCGCCAGCCCAGATTGCGCCAGCAGTTCGGAGATTTCTTTCAAACGCACGCGCTGGCCGTTGAGCAGGTATTCATTATTTCCATCGCGATAGGCGCGCCGGGTGATCGCCACTTCGGTGAAGTCAATCGGCAGCCAGCCGTCCTGATTGTCAAAGGTGATCGACGCGGAGGCCATGCCAGCCCGGGCTCGCTGCTCCGAGCCGGCAAAAATCATATCCTCGGTCTTGCGCCCGCGCAGCAGGGTAAACGACTGCTCGCCCAGCACCCAGCGCATGGCATCAGCAATATTCGACTTGCCCGAGCCGTTTGGCCCGACAATCGCGGTGATATCACCCGGAAATTCAAACAGGGTGCGGCTGGCAAATGTTTTATACCCGTGCAGTTCGAGGCTCTTAAGACGAGGCGCCATGAATCTTCCTTCGCGTTGTTGTTTGCTGCCCCACGTGCGGGAGAGCTAATCACCCAGGCCGAGCTGGTTCAATGCGTCTTGCGCCGCGGATTTGGCGGCTTGCTGCTTGCTGTGGCCCTTGCCCGTGCCGTAGACTTCGCCATTCACTTCCACGTCCACGGTGAATTCTTTGGAATGATCCGGGCCGGTGGCGTTGCGCGTGGTATAGCGCGGCGCGGAATAGCCTTGTGATTGCGCCCATTCCTGGAACAGGCTCTTGGGGTCTTCATTGCGCCGGTTGGCCAGTATGAAATCCGAGGCTTCTTCAAGCAAGGGCGAGATGAACGTTCGCACAGCCTCGATGCCGCGATCCAGGTACAGCGCGCCAATCACGGCTTCGAACGTGTCACACAACAGCGCGGAACGCTCGCGCCCGCCGCCCTGTGATTCGCCCCGGCCCAGGCGCATGGCCCGTCCCAGGTTGAGCTGCCGCGCAAATTCAGCCAGTTGTTCGGTGTGCACCAGCGCCGACCGCATACGCGTCAGGTCGCCTTCAGGCATTTCTGGGTAGCGGTTATACAGCCATGCGCCAACCACAAAATCCAGCACGGCATCGCCCAGGAATTCCAGCCGTTCGTTATCCTCAATGGCATCCAGATGTTCGTTGAGATAAGATCGATGCGTAAGCGCCCGGCTCAACAGCAGTGTGTTGCGCATCTCCAGATTTAACCGGAGAGACAGATCTTGCGGGCTTTCGATCGTCGCCTGAGAGTTGGAAGAGTCCATCGTTCCTCCCAAGAACTCAGGGAGCGCCAGCCACCTCACCCAGCGGTCAAGTCGCTTGCGTTCCATCAGTTCTTCTTGAAATATGAGATTGTCGTTGCCTTATTGTAACCCAAGGCTGAATTTTCTTCTACCCCTTGCAAAAACTGGAAATTTCGCCGGAAATCAGCCGGCGCGGCGGTTCTGGTCATCCATTCCAGGGTGATAGTGGCCTTCGATCCACTCTTCACCGTTCGGGCCGATCTCTTTCTTCCATACCGGCACAATCTCTTTCAGCCGGTCAATCCCGTAGCGCGCGGCTTCAAAAACGCCGGTGTCACGGTGCGCCGCGCTGCACGCGATCAACACCGTGGGCGTGCCGGGCAGCAGCGCGCCAATGCGCTGCACCATCACAATGCCTTCGACTGCCGGCCAGCGCTCGCGAATCTCGCGCGCCACCTGGGCCATCTTCTCTTCAGCCATTGGTACATAGGCTTCGTATTCGAGCAGGGTAGTCTGATGCGCGCCGCCGCGAGTCGTTTCACCGCGAACCATGCCGGTGAACAGGCACGCCGCGCCGGTGGTTGGCAGGGTGATTTGCGCCACCAGGTCATCCAGGTCAAGCGCGCTCTCGGTGATTTTCAAAATGGTTGGCAATGCGCTGCCGCCGCTGACCGGTGGAAAAATGCCAATTTCCGCGCCGTCAGGCAAGATTTCATCGTCAAAGCCAAATTCTCGGTTGACCGAAACGATTACCGTGTGCATGGCCGCATCCAGCGCCGGAAAATCCGCCACCAGCCGCTGCTTCAGATCAGCAATCGTAGAACCCGCGGGCAGTTCCAGGGTGATCTTTGGCGCGCCGACCCGCGCTTTCAGGTGCGAAAAAAACAGCACCTGTACTACGTTTGGCTCACTCATTTATGACATCTCCGCTGCGCCCGCCGTGCTTTTCCACCAGGCGAATATTACCGATGCGCGCTGTTTTTTCCACGGCCTTGATCATGTCATACACTGTCAGCGCCGCGACCGAAACCGCCGTCAGCGCTTCCATTTCTACGCCGGTCTTCCCGGTAGTCACGGTCCTGGCGCGGATTTGCACGCCGGGCAGGGCATCGTCCAGCTCCAGTTCCACATCCACCTGGTGCAGCGGCAGCGGGTGGCACAGGGGGATCAATTCCGAAGTGCGTTTGGCAGCCAGAATGCCGGCCAACTGCGCCACCGTCAGCACGTCACCCTTTTTCAACAGGCCCTGGCGCACCAATGCCAGGGTTTCCGGGCGCAGCACCACTTCACCCTGGGCCACTGCCGTGCGCAGGGTATCGTCTTTCTGGCTGACGTCCACCATATGGGCGCGGCCGCTTTCATCAATATGAGATAACTTGTCTGCCATGCGGCTATTATACCGTAGGGGGTAGAAAAACCAGTTATAATAACCGCCATGAGCATGCAAGTTGCCAGCCATCAGACCGAAGGTTACCGCATCAACACCGAGGTGTTTGAGGGGCCGCTGGATCTGCTGCTGGAGTTGATCGAACGCGCTGAGCTGGATATCACCCGGCTGGCCCTGGCCCAGGTCACCGACCAGTACCTGGCCTATATGCGCGCGCTGCAAGAGCGCAACGCCGCAGAGGTGTCGGCTTTTCTGGTCATTGCCGCACGGCTGGTGCAAATTAAATCCGCGGCGCTGCTGCCGCGGCCTTCCATTCAGCACCGCGAGGATGAAGAGGAAGACCCCGGCGAGGCGCTGGCCCGCCAGCTTATTCTGTATAAGCGCTTCAAAGAACTGGCCGCGGCGCTGGGCGAGCGCGATGCAGCCGGTCTGCGTACCTATTTGCGGGTGTCGGCCCCCCCGCGAATGGAGCCGCGCG
>DATCUC010000152.1:0-13693 GCA_036567625.1 Anaerolineaceae bacterium
ACATCCGCCGGGCTGGTGACGCGCTGCGAGTTCGTCAACAATGACTGGCACGGCATGGAGATTGGCGGTCACGCCGAGCCGCAAATTCGCCAGAACCTGTTCCACCAGAACCGCGGCAGCGGCCTGGCAGTCAGCGACAGCGCGCAGCCAGCCGTGGAAGACAACCTGATCCAGGAAAACGGGCTGTCCGGGTTGTTCTACGGCGGCACGAGCGCCGGGAAAAGCGCGCGCAATGAGATAACCGACAATGCCCAAAATGGAATCAGCGTGGCGGGGCAGTCCAGCGCAGTGTTTTTTGAAAACAGGGTACTACGCAACCTGGAATTTGGCGCGCGGGTGGGCGAGCAGGCGCAACCCATGCTGTTGAGCAATCAATTCAACGAAAACGGCCTGGCGGGGGTTGGTTATTTCGACTCCGCCAGCGGAGCCGCGCAGGATAACGAATGCTCCGAGAACGAGATGCACGGCATCAGCGTTAACAACCAGGCCGCGCCATTCCTGCAAGAAAACCGCTGCCAGCGCAACCTGCAGGTGGGCATTGATTACTGGGGCAATTCCGCCGGGCTGGCGGTCAATAACGATGCTTCCGAAAACGGTTTGCAGGGCATTGCGCTGCACGAAAGCGCGCGCCCCACCCTGGAGAACAACCTGAGCAATCGCAATAATGACAGCGGCATCATCTTTTGGGGCGCGTCGGCCGGCACAGCCCGCAACAACAACTGCTCAGATAACCGCCTGAATGGAATTTCAGTGCATACAGACGCCAGGCCGCTGCTCGTACAGAATAGCTGCACGGGCAACAGCCTGGCCGGGCTTGCTTTTTATGACCGCGCCGGCGGCAGCGCCAGCGATAACCAGTGCCGCGACAACCAGACGGATGCGATCCTGGTCACCGACCAGGCCGCGCCCCGGCTGGAAGATAACGCCTGCGCGGATTGAAGTTAGACGTTCCAGCCGCGTGAGCGGGCCTCGTTTTCCAGGCGCGCAACGCGCTGCTCAAGGGTCAGCGGCGGCGGGGGCGCCAGTTTGACAAAGTCGCGCAACTGGGCCATATCGCCGTTGAAGTAATTCACATCCAGCGCGGTGGGAACCCCGGGCAGGATAAATTTATCCCCGGTAAACTGCCAGAAGGTCCACTTGGTGCACCCGGTGGGCAGGCTCGGCCCGGAAATACTGGGACGGTACTGGGTTTTGAAAACATCCCAAGTGGTGGTGATGCGGCCGGTAGCATATGGGTAGTGCGCCATCCACAGCGGCCAGTTACAGACCCAATTGAGCATGGGGCGGGCAAAGCCGTGGATGAAAGATGCGCGGCTGTAGAGCACCGCCGGAACGTTCAAATTCTGCTTCCAGACGTTCAGGATCGTCTGCGCATTGTTGCTGATCACCGTGGGAGAGAGATACTTGGTGATCTTCCCGGCGCTCCACTCCGACCAGTCCGCCCAGAACTGCTCCACATCGGCAGATACCATGTGAAAGGTCAACCCGCGGGTGCTGTTGATGAAAAAATTCGCCTGGGATTCGGCGTTGACCAGCGGATCGCACCAGTGGTACAGGCCAACGATCAAACCCGCGGCGTTCGCGCCTTCTACGTGCTGCCTCAGCATGGTATCAACAGAATAATTTCCCTGGGTAGCCTTGATAAACACAAACTCGACCCCATTGGCTTTTAACGTCGCCCAGTTTACACTCGGCTGCCACCGGCTGACATCAACCCCGTAAATCATCGCCTATCTCCTTTGTTTGTCGTAAAAACCGGCCTCAATGGCTTCCCGCCGGTTATGACCGGCGAGAAAAATGCTTTGCGCACGCATTTCCCGGTTCTTCCAGTTTTCCCCTCTCATGCATAGCATTATTATAGAGCAACTCCGGGGCAGCGCTGCGCTAGATGGTGCAGGAATTGTGCCAGGAAGAAATTTTGGAAAGCTTGACCTGGATGGTATAATGTGGACACAATGACTACGAAATACACTCGCCGCGAATTTTTGAAACTCGGCAGCCTGGCGCTGGGCGCGCTGGCATTTCGCCCATATTTCCCCAACTGGGATGAAGTCGAGAGCAGCGACCTGGTACGCATTGCCACCACCTCGGTCAGCGTGTATTCGCGCCCGGATGATACCAGCCGGATTGTCAACACGCGCTACCGCGATGAGCTTTTGCACTTATATTACCCGGTGGTATCCGAGTACGGCCCGGGGTATAACCCGCTGTGGTACCGGGTGTGGGGCGGCTATATTCACTCGGCGCGGTTACAGCAGGTGAAACACCGGCTGAACGGGGTGCTGGCCAAAGCGCCGGAGAAACCGCGCCTGGGGAAGATCACCGTGCCGTTTACGCGCGCGATGCACTTTAACCCGGCGCGCAAAACCTGGGACCCGGTCTACCGCCTGTACTACGATTCGAATCAATGGATTGTGGGCATCGATGAAGGTCCGGACGGCGAGCCCTGGTACAAACTGCAAGACGAGCTGTTCGACAGCCTGTATTACTACCATGTTCCGGCAGTGCACGTGCGCCCGTATGAAGACGCGGAGCTGGCGCCGATTTCTCCGGATGTACCCGCGCATTTAAAGCGCATTGAGGTGTCGATCGCCATGCAAACCCTCAAAGCCTTTGAGGGCGACAACCTGGTATTCGAGACCAAGATTTCTTCGGGCATGCCCGACAGCCGCCCGAACCCGCCCGGGGGTATCCCCACGGATACGCCTAAAGGCGAGTTCAACGTGCAGTCGAAGATGCCGTCCAAGCACATGGGCGATGGCAACATCACCACCGATCTCGAGGCCTACGAACTGCCCGGCGTACCCTGGTCATGCTTCTTTGAACCCAAGACCGGCGTTGCCACACACGGCACCTACTGGCACCGCAATTACGGCGTGCCGATGAGCCACGGCTGTGTCAACATGACCCCCGAAGAATCGATGTGGATTTTCCGCTGGACGACGCCGGTGGCAGCGCCAGAGAAAATTGAAACCATTGGCATGGGCACGCGGGTGATCGTTTCCTGATCAGTCCGCGCCGACGAACTCCATAAAGACGCGGTTGCCCAGCAGCCGCCCGTGCGGGGTAAGCCGCAGGCGGCCGTTAACCCATTCCAGCAGCCCCTGCCCCACCAGGCGTTGAATTGGCTCGAGGAAGGCCTCGCGCAGACTCAGGCCGAAGCGTTGGGTAAATTCGGCATCGTCTACGCCGCGCTCCACCAGCCGCAGCCCGACCATCATGGTTTCTTGCATTTCGCTGGCGCGATCGACCGTGACGGCATTGGCCAACGCCGGCCCGAGCGGAAACGCGCGCGGCTGACCGGCGGCGCACTGCTGGATATACGCATTGATTCCGAGAACGTTAGCGGTGCGCGCGCCACCCGCGTATCCATGCGCGCCGGCGCCAAACCCCAGATACGGCCGGTTGAGCCAGTATTGCAGGTTATGGCGCGAGGCCAGCAGTTCACCACCAACGGCGCGGCAGGCCCAATTGGAAATCTCGTACTGGTACATGCCGGCCCGTTCCAGGCGCTGCATGGCCCATTCATACATATCGGCCGCAAGGTCGTCGTCGGGCAAGGGCACCAGGCCGCGCTCTACCCAGCGGCGGAATGGCGTGCCGTGCTCGACCGTGAGCGAATAGAACGAAAGGTGCTCAGGCGTGAGGTCGAGCACCAGTTCTACCGAACGCTGCCAGCGCTCCAGCGTCTGAAACGGCACGCCGAAGATCAGATCCAGGCTGAGGTTGTCGAAACCGGCGCGGCGCGACCATTCGACTGCCTGGACCGCATCCAGATAGCTGTGCTGGCGCTCCAGCAGGCGCAGATCATCGGGATGAGCCGACTGCACCCCAAAGCTGAGGCGGTTGACCCCCGCGGCGCGCAGTTCGCGCAAACTTTGCAGAGAAACCGTGCCGGGATTGGCTTCCAGAGTGATTTCCGCGCCGGTCTGCAGATCAAAGCACCGGGCGGCCTGCTCCAGTACCTGAGCTACCTGCGCGCCGGTGAGCAGCGAAGGCGTGCCGCCGCCAAAGAAAATGGTATGCGCGGGGATACGCTCCGGGGCGGCGGATGACACCAGGGCCATTTCACGGCACAGCGCATCGACATAGCGCTTGAGATGCTGCTCTTGACCGGCGTAGGTATTAAAGTCGCAATACGCGCAGCGATGCCGGCAAAAAGGGATATGCAGGTAAAGGCTGTGCGCTTCCATACCGGTGAGGATACCATAAGGCCGGTGAAAACGCGAACCCCTTGACATCTCCGCGCATATGGTATAATTCTCCTCGCCGGGGGGCTCCCCGGCAAACCTATTTCTATTGCCTATGACAACACCTACATCAACCACCAAAGTATGCCCAACCTGTGGTACGCGCGTGAATGAAAATGTCACTCGCTGTCTGGTGTGCGGGACCAGCCTTTCCACGACCGCCACGACTACCACCAAACCCATTCAGGGCGGCCGCATGCCGGAAATCACCCTGAGTTTACCGGTCGCGCTGGGGTTAATCGTTCTGGTGCTCGCCATTGGAGCTGCCGTCGTGTTCGGCGTTCTGCAAGGAACGGGCAAAGTGGTGGAACCCACCGTTACGCCCACCATCACCGCTACGGCAACCATTACCGTCACCCCCCAGCCGTCATCTACCGCCACGCTGGCGCCAACCCTGACACCGCTGCCTCCGACCGAGTACACGGTCAAGAGCGGTGACGTTTGCAGCACCATCGCGCTGATATTCAATGTGTCGGTCAACAGCATTGTGCTGGCCAATAACCTGCCCGCAGATTGCTCACCGCTGGTGGAAGGCCAGAAACTGCTCATCCCGCAGCCGACGCCGACCGCCTCGCCGCAGCCAACAGCCACATTGAGTTCGGCGGAAGCGACAGAAGCCGCCTGCGAGAAGGTGGATTACACGATCCAGGCCAACGATACGCTGAGCACCATCGCCGCCACCTACAAAGTATCGGTGCAGTCGATCAAAGACTTCAACGGCCTGACCTCGGATAATGTGATCTCTGGCACCACGCTGACCATTCCGCTGTGCCAGCGCACGGCATCTGGGACAACCCCCACGCCGACCGCGCCGCCGCCCTACCCGGTGCCCAATCTGCTGCTCCCGGCGGATGGAGCCTCCTTCACCGTAGCGAATGAAACCATCACTCTGCAGTGGGCTTCGGTTGGCGAACTGCGCCAGAACGAAACCTATGCGGTAACCGTGGAAGACGTGACGGAAGGCAACGGCCGCAAGGTGACGGAATACACCACGGATACAAAGTACATTCTGCCGGTGAACTTCCGCCCGGCGGGTAATACGCCGCACATTATTCGCTGGTCGGTAGTGCCGGTGCGCCAGACGGGCAGCACCAAAGACGGCCAGCCGATCTACGAACCAGCCGGCGCGGCCAGCCTGGAACGCGTGTTTAGCTGGTGGGGTTCGACGGTAGCCACGCCGACTCCGTAATCATGAGATACAAAAAAACCGCCGGGAAATCCGGCGGTTTTTTGATGCTTACGAAAGGATTGTGCCTGCGGTGTCTTCTTGCTGCAAGGCTTCGAGGTAATGCGTGGCCTGAATGGCCGCGGCAGCGCCCATGCCAGCAGAGGTAACCACCTGGCGAAAATGCGGGTCGGCGACTTCACCGGCGGCGAACACGCCGGGGATGCTGGTCTTCATCAGCGCGTCTACCAGGATATAGCCATGCTCATCCATGCTCACCTGCCCCTGGAACATTTGCGAATTGGGCGTGTGACCGATGAAAATGAAGACGCCATCGGTGGGCAGCAGGCTGGTTTCACCGGTCTTGACGTTGCGCACGCGCACCGCTTCGGCGCTTTCCTTGCCCAATATCTCTTCGACCACGCTGTCCATGATAAAGTTCATCTTGGAGTTTTCACGCGCGCGGCGCTGCAGAATGGCCCCGGCGCGGAAGGCATCGCGGCGGTGAATGACCGTGACGGATGAAGCGAAGCGGGTGAGGAACAGCCCCTCTTCCAGGGCAGAATCGCCGCCGCCAACCACCACCACGCGCTTCTCTTTAAAGAACCAGCCGTCGCAGGTGGCGCACCAGGAAACACCGCGCCCGGTCAGTTCAGTTTCACCGGGAATGTGCAGCCGGTTGGGCGTGGCGCCGGTGGCAATGATTAAGGAATCGGCATAATACTGGCCGTTATCGGTGCTGACGTGGAACGGGCGGTTCGACAGGTCGACGGCGGTGGCAGTGGCGAATTCTACCCGCGTCCCAAAGCGTTCGGCTTGCTTTTGAAACAGCTCGCTCAAAGCCGGGCCGCCGACCCCTTCGGGGAAGCCGGGGTAGTTTTCAATTGTATACGTCAACGCAGCCTGACCACCCAGGTCCGTGCCGGTGATAACCACCGGTTCCAACTCAGCGCGCGCGGCATACAGCGCTGCCGAAAAACCCGCCGGGCCGGAGCCCAGGATCAATACTTTGGTGCGTTTTGGCTCTTGCGCCGAAGATGGGGTGAGAATTCCGCCAAGATTAAAGTCCATTTCTTACACTCCTGTGGACAATGATACCATGCCTGTCAAGGGTCTTGCTGCGCGCAGCTAACGCGCGGCCTGGTCGGTGATCTCCAGGGCTTTGTCCATAACGGAGAAGCCTTCCATCAACTGCTCGGGCGTAGCGATCAGCGGCGGAATGACCAGTACGGTGTGCCAGTGGGTGTAGAGGAAGACGCCGTGATCTTCCATATATTTTGCAAAAGCGCGCATTTCCGGGCTGGAGCCGTTGAAAGGCGCCAGTGGTTCGCGGCTTTTGCGGTCGCGCACCAGTTCGAGCACGCCAAACATACCGATCGAGCGCACCTCGCCCACCGAGGGATGGCGCTCGACCAACTCGGCCAGCATCTCAGCCATAGCTTTACCGGTTTCGGCGGCGCGATCCACGATGCGATCTTCCTGCATGACTTTGATCGTCGCCACGGCCGCGGCCAGCGAGATGGGATGTCCGTTATAGGTCAACCCACCCACGTAGGGGCGCTCGTTGAAGGCCGCGGCAATTTCTTTTTTGATAGCCACCGCGCCTAACGGCGCGTAGCCGGAGGTGAGGCCCTTGGCCATCGTCATCAGGTCGGGCTTGACGTTCCAGTGATCCACGGCAAACCATTTGCCGGTACGGCCAAACCCGCTCATCACCTCGTCACAGATCATGACGATACCGTATTTATCACACAGCGCGCGCACGCCCTGTAAATAGCCATCGGGAGGGACGATCACGCCGTTGGTGCCGGTGACGCTTTCGATCAGCACCGCGGCAATGCTCTGCGGTCCTTCATACTGAATAATCTCTTCCAGGTGACTGACATAATCGCGGGAAAAATCCGCCTCACTGATATCCGGGTTGCTGCGGTGGAAGGTAGAACGATAGCGGTAGGGGTCAAGAAAGTGCACTACGCCGCCCATCACATTGGGTTCCCAGGCCACGCGCCGCGGATCGCCGGTTGCGGCAATCGCCCCGGCGGTCGATCCGTGATACGAGCGGTAGCGGGTGAGGATCTTATGCCGCCCAGTGTAGGCGCGGGCGATCTTGATCGCATTTTCGTTGGCATCCGCGCCGCCCAGGGTGTAAAAGAAATGATCCAACCCTTCGGGTACGATCTCTTTCAATTTTTGGCCGAGTTCCGCGCGCGGGCGCGAGGCCATGCCCGGCCCGGCAAAGGGCAGCTCGCGCGCCTGCTGGGCCATGGCTTCGATCACGCGCTCATCGCCGTGGCCGATATTGACGCACATCACCATCGAGTTGAAATCCAGGTAGCGCTTGCCGTTTACATCCCAGAAGTACACGCCTTTCGCGCTTTTGATCGGGATGGGGTTAACTTTTGACTGCGCCGACCAGGTCCAGAAATTGGTTTCCATCGAAAGCGGCAGAATGTCCGCGTCAGAAATTTCAGCCATACGCTCCTCATTGAACCAAAATGGTGGTATCTACACCGGGAATCGTATCATACTTTCCGGAACTTGAAGAAGAGGTCAGCGAGATGGAGGGATTATTTTACGCAGCCGGAGCTGTGAAAAATCTGGAACGAAACCCTATTCTGGATAGATTTTTGCTATAATCCGTCCACAAGATGCAACCGGATGCGGAATTTTCCCTGCAGGATGACTGCTGCAACGGCCCGCTGCACCCGCAGGCGCTGATCGGGCTGGAATTATTCAACGCGGGCGAATATTTTGAAGCCCATGAGGCTTTAGAGAACGCCTGGCGCGCCGAGCCTGGGCCGGTGCGCAATCTGTACCGCGGCATTTTGCAGGTTGGCGTGGCCTATTATCATCTGCTCAACGGCAATTACAGTGGGGCAGTCAAGCTGTTTGCGCGCTGCAAGCAGTGGCTGGCGCCCTTTCCGGACGGCTGCCGCGGGATCCGGCTGGCGCAGTTTACCCAGGATTATCTGCGGGTTGAAGCCGAACTGCTGCGCCTGGGGCCAGAGAAAATGCACCTGGTCAACCGGCTGTGGTTGAAAAAGATCGAGTACACGACCGGTTCTGGTGAGGCTGTGAATAAGGGATCAAGCCTGGAGGAAAGATGAGCGAGCTGCCTTTGCAAAACAAGACTGCGCTGGTGACCGGCTCGGGGCGCGGCATTGGCCGCGCGATTGCGCTGCGGCTGGCGCAGGACGGCGCAGATGTGGTGGTCAACTATGTGCGCAACCAGGCTCCCGCCGAGGAGGTGGCGGCGCAAATTCAGGCGATGGGCCGGCGGTCGCTGGCTGTGCGCGCCAACGTGGGGCGCGTCGAGGACATCGACAAATTGTTTGCGGCGGTTGAAGAGCAGTTCGGCGGGCTGGATATCCTGATCAATAACGCGGCCTCGGGTTTCAACCGCCCGGCGCTGCAGCAAAAAGAAAGCGGCTGGGACTTCACCATGAATGTTAACGCGCGGGCGCTGCTATTTGCGGCGCAGCGCGCCGCGCCGCTGATGGCCGCGCGCGGCGGTGGAACGATCGTCAGCATCAGCAGCCCGGGCGGCCAGCGGGTGATGCCGGATTACGTGGCAGTCGGGGCCAGCAAAGCCGCGCTGGAAGCGCTGACCCGCTACCTGGCGGTGGAACTGGCCGCGCAAAACATCGTGGTTAATGCGGTGTCGCCGGGGCTGGTGGAAACCGACGCGCTGCAGTTCTTCTCCAGCCTGAAAGACGGCCAGGTGATCCCGCGCGCGGTGGCGGCCACCCCCGCCGGGCGGCTGGTGACCCCCGAGGATGTGGCCGGCGTGGTAACCTTTTTATGCACCCCGGCCGCGGGGATGATCCGCGGCCAGGTGATTGTCGTTGATGGCGGGTACACGCTCAGCGTACCGATGTAAGGCTATCCGTTGCGGTCAATCAGCACGGTGCGTGCCGGCGCGCCGTCAGAGCCGCCCAGTTTGACGGGCAGGCAGCATAATTCATATTCGCCGGCAGGAACACCGCTCAAATTCAATCCCTCAACTACCACGACCTTGTGCGAAAGCAGGATCTGGTGGGTTTCCTTGCTGGCTTTGAAGGGAGCCACGGAAAGATAATCGACCCCCACCAGCTTGACGCCCTGCCACACCAGGTATTCCGCTCCATCGGCGGCGACGGCCACAAAATCTTCCTGGAACGTCTTTTCGCCGCGCGCCCAAATTTTGGAATTACGCGTCTTGAACAATACACGCTGCATCCCGGGCTTGATCCGGGCATATACCAACGCGTCGACGTTGATCACGCTGACAGTGTCGGGCAGTTCCACCACCTGGCATGGGCCGACGAGCATTTCCAGCGGAAGCTGATCGACGCCGTAGCCGTCTTGCAAAAAGTGGAAAGGCGAATCTACATGCGTGCCCGCGTGCACATTAAGCGCGAGCCGCGAGCCGTTGTGATTGGCGCCTTCTTCGATCTTACTGGTGCGTTCAAGTTCCACCTGCGGATCACCCGGCCAGACCACCATTTGCGGAGTTACGGTGAGCGATACGTCATAAATTTTCATCGAATTTTCCTTTCCCCTCAATATTACTGCACTTTTTCCAACCAGCCGCTGGCAATGAACATGTCTTGTAAAAGCTGCTGGCGTTCTTCTTCCGTCATCGGGCGCGGACGGGCAAAATCTTCGAGCATGGCCGTTTTCAATTCGGTCGAAATGTAACGCCCATCATAGATGATATGCCGGTCGAGAAATTCCTGGCGCGTGCCCTTGACAGGAATGTCCATTTGGTCGAAAAACAGGTTGCCGACGCCGTAATGGATGAAATTGCTGCCAAAAAAGTCAAATGCCTGGGGCTTGTGGGCCTGGCTGCCGCTGACGATGACCGCCCCGGCCTCGGCCAGGCCGCGGAAATCTTCCACCTGCCAGGGTCGCGGATCGGGGGTGTAGTATTCAAAATACTGCATGGTGGCAATGGGCAAATACCCCTGGCTGCGCAGCCAGCGGATCTCGGACTGCATCCACTCAAAGTCGCACTGCGCGACGCCGGGGAATTCGTCTGTGGCCCACACCAGCTCCGGACCGGAAGGATTGCAGCCGATGAAGGCGATCTTATTGCCGTGATCTTCGATTAACAGCGGAGCGCGGGCTTTGGCAGCGTTTTCACCTGCCGCGTAGTACTGCATACCTAGCTCGTCGTACAGGTTGAGCGAAAAGGTAAATGCGTTGTGCCCCCAATCCATCTGGTGGTTGCCGGTCAGTTCGATTACATTTGCGCCGACATATTCCAGCAGTTCAGAATATTCGGGCTTGCTGCAAAAGATCAGCGCGGTCTGGTAAGCGTTCGGGTCGGGGCAATCCGGCGAAAAAGCGATCTCGTTGCTGATATGGCGAATATCGGCTTCCTCAAACCAGGGCAGCACATCCCTTCCGGGATACGCCATGCCCATTTTTTCCATTTTGACCGCGGTGGCGCGTACCAGTGCGGTGACTCCGGTCATCAGGATGACGGTCATCTTCTCCGGGTCGCGGTTGGTGGCCGGCAGCACGATCTTCGCAGCCGAACCTGGTTCCGTTTCCGAAAGCCCAAACCTGATGGTGAGCGGGTAGGCATCCGCATCAAAACCTTTATCAATCGGCGATTGATCGTCTACCCGCAGCACTTTCCATCGCGGCTCTAGCTCTTCGAACGGCAGGATTGCCAGCGATCCGGGCTGCGACCAGGCGAGTTCCAGCAGTTTCAGGCGATCAACCACTTCGACCGCACTCGGGGCTGGAGCGCCCCACAATTGCGTAAACGCCTCGAGCGTCTCGCTGGAAAGGCGCAGCGGATATTGCGCATACGCGGCGGATGTCAATCCGTGCCAGACAGCCACCAATTCATCGAGCGAGACCGCATCAAACAGGGTAGGAAACGGCGCGACGAGCGCGTACACCCACTGTGTCTGGCCGCCCTCCGCCTGCACGCCCAGAGTGACTGTCGCGTCGCGGGCGTTGACCGCCATTTTCATGCCCGCGGGGGCTTGCGCGGCGCGGCGTAAAGCGGGCGGCACCGAAGCATCAAACGACAGGCGCGCGGGAAGCGGCGCTTGGGGGGCGGTAGGCTCAATAATGGGTGTTAGCGCCAGAGTCTGCACCGGCCGCGGCGTCAGGCTCAAGCCGGCTTTGTCCTTTGAGGTTGAACAGCCGCCCAGCAACAGGCTGGCGGCCAGCAGTACCAATAAGAATTTTTGTATACCTGACTTCATGCAACCATTTTCCTCAAGGCAGCCAGCCGCTGGCGCGGAACACATCTTCCAGCAGCTTTTGCCGTTCTTTGGATGTCATCGGCCGCGGCTGCGCGCGGTCTTCCAACTGCGCGGTAAGCAGCTCGGTGCTGATATGCTGTCCATTATAGATCACATGGCGGTCAAGCATGACCCGGCTGGCGAACATATCCATCTGGTCAAAAAACAGGTTGCCCAGGCCATAATGGATAAACTGACCCGGGCCGAGCGCCAGCGCCTGCGGGCAGTGAGCCTGGCTGCCGCTGACGATGGCTGCCCCGGCGCTGGCCGGTTTTTGGAAATCGGCTTTCTGGCTGAGGTGCGGTTCCAGCGTGCAAACCTCAATATGCTGGAAGGTCACCACCACCAGGTAACCGGCCGCCTTCAGGCGCTGCACTTCGGCGGTGAGCCAGTCATAATCGCAGGGCGTGGTGCCGGGCGTATCTTCAGTAGCCCAATCGGTATCGGGGCCGGCCGGGTTACAGCCCAAGAAGGCCAGCCGGTTGCCATGATCTTCGACCAGCAGCGGCGCGCGGGCTGCGTCCAGGTTTGCGCCGCCGCCGTAGACGCCCCAACCGCGCTGGCGATAGACTTCCAGCGTATCGAGGAATGGCGGCGCGCCCCAATCCAGCAGGTGATTGCCGGTCAGTTCGACAATATCCGTGCCCACCGCGTCCAACAGGCCGATATAGGCCGGATTGCTGCAAAAGCGCGGATCGCGACGCTCAGGCGCCGGACAGTCGTCATAGAAAGAGACTTCATTGCTGATGTGAGCCAGGTCTGCATCGCGCAGCCAGGCGCCGATTTTTTCAGCGGGGTAAGTCACGCCTTCGGCGTCCATGCGCTCGGCAGTACCGCGCGCCAGAGCGGTGACGCCGGTCATCACCAGCACGGTCATTTTATCGGGGTCACGGTTGGTGTCGGTGATCCAGGCGGTGGGCAGGCCCTGACGATCGCCGGTCAGGCCAAAATAGACGGTGAGCGGATAGGCAGCCGGGTCAAAATCTTTATGCAGCGGAGATTGGCCGGCGACCGACAGCACTTTCCAGCGCGGCTCGAGCGCATCGAATGGAACGATGGCCCAGGCGGGCAGGTTGTTCCAGGCGGCGTCCAGCAGAGCTTCGGGTTCCAGCACCTGCACCGCGCCGTCGACCGGCTCGCCGAAAAGAAATTGCATCGCGGCAAGCGTTCCCGCTGACATCAACAGCGGCTTACCCCGGAAGGCCGCGGGCGGCTGGCCTTTCCACGCGGCGCGCAGGTCTGGCAGGGCGATATTGTCGGTCACCGTCGGAAATGGAGCCACCAGCGCATAGACCCAGGCAGAAAGCGCGGCATCTGCGTCCGGTACGGGAACGAGCCACACATCCGCGGGCTGGCCCGGAACCGCCATGCGCAGGTCGGGCGGCAGATCTAACCCGTTTTGGAACAGCGCCAGCGCGGCATCCGCTATGTGCAGCGTGCGCTGCGGAGCGGCGGTCTGGCTGAGCGGAAGCGTAGGACCCACATCGGGGGTAGAGATTGGTGTGCTGGAGGGTGCAATCACCGGCGCAGGCTGCGCGGTTGCGGCCGGCGCAGTGGGAGAACAACCCGCCAGGGTGAGGGCGATCAGGAGAGCGAGCAGGCAGTAGCGTACGTTGGCGGCCATGATGGCATCATTATACGCCACACTCTACGGCGCGCCAGGATTTGATAGTTCCTGACAGGATTCCCTCGTATAATGAGGGCGTAATTCATCTACGAAAGGTGTGCTATGCGCGAAGTTGCAGTCATTGGAATTGGTCAAACCCGAGTTGATGAACAATGGGATAAATCGCTGCGCGAGCTGGCCGGAGATGCCGGCCTGGCCGCGTTACAGGACGCCAATTTGAACCGCGTTGACAGCCTGTACGTTGGCAATATGATGTCCGGTTCGGCCAACAAGCAGCAGCACCTGGGCGCGTATATGGCCGACTGGCTGGGGATGCGCTACGCTGAAGGCTTGCGGCTCGAATCGGCTTGCAGCTCGGGGGCGGCGGCATTCCGCGCCGCGCTGATGGCCGTAGCCGCCGGCGCGG
>DATCUC010000153.1:0-4294 GCA_036567625.1 Anaerolineaceae bacterium
GTTTGCCGTCTACCACCGCCGGGATGGTCTTCAAAAAGCGCAGTGAGGCATCCGCATTGTCCAACTGCTCGCCCGGTTCGTCCTCACCCACTTTCAGATAGGTTTCCAGGCTCTTTTGCGCGGCTTCGAATTCGCCGAGTTCTTGCTGTGCTTTCGCCAGCGACAGATACAGCGCGGGCTGGTCTGGATTGATCTCCAGCGATTTCTGCAGATTCTCTTCGACCTGCACCAGATTGTTCTTCGCGCCGTACGCCAGGCCGATCATCGCATAGGCTTCGTAGGCGTATGGGTTTTGCGCCAGGGCCTTCTTGCCCGATTCGATAACCACATCCCATTTTCCCTGCAAGCCGTACACCGAGCCGAGCAGGAGGTATGCCTGCGGCTTATCGGGTACCAGTTCCAGCACTTTTTTCGCATCGGCAATCGCCAGAGTTTGATTCTTATCCGCCAGGTACATGCCCGCGCGAATCAAATACGGTCCTGGATGGTTCGGATGCACCGCTACTGCCTGATTGGCCGCATCAATTGCGCGGTCAGTATCGCCTTCCTGAAGGGCCAGCGCAGCCTCCGCCGCGAACATCGCCGGGCTTTGCGCATCCAGCGTCCGCGCGGTTTCCAATTCCGCCCGCGCGTTTTCCGGGTCATCATTTGCCAGGTAGGCGACTGAGAGCAGCGCGTGCAGACCCGCCGAATCGCTGTTGATTTCCAGGGCGGCTTTCAGATCCTCGATTGCCTCGGCTGGCTTGCCCTGCTTGTTATGCAGGTCGTGCCGCAGGGCCAGCAGGTTGATCGAGCGCGGGTTTCTTTCCAGCCCGGCGGCGATACTCTCCTCGGCCAGCGCGAGATGATACTGCCCCAAATACGCCTTACCCAGAACCCAATAGCCTGTCGAAAAATCAGGTTGGGCGGCAATGATCTGGTCGCCAAGCACCTTCAGCGCATCATAATCTTCGGTGACGTCCACGTAGAGCGCCTTAAGTTCCAGGCTGTCTATCGATTTTGGCGCCACAGCCGCAATCTTTGCCGCGACGGCTTCATAATCCTGTTCGCCGGCCGTGTTATACAGGAAAATTCCCTTCGCCGACAGCAGCGCCGGCAGTTCCGGCGCAAGGCTAAGCCCCTTATCAAGGTCAGCCAGCGTATCCTTTTCCTGGGCCACGGTCGAATGACTCATCGCGCGGAACAGGTAATACTCGGCGCGGGTTGGATCGGCAGCGATTGCCTGGCCGGCCAGTTCGCGCACTGCGTCCATATCGTAGGACTGGTAAGCGTGCATGGCCTGCAACCACAGCGTCGCCGGGCTGTCGGGGCTGGCCTTTTGGGCGCGTTCCATCATCCTGGTTAGTTCTGCGTCGCGGGCATACGTGCCATGCACGAATCCCAGCATGGCCATCGCTTCCACGTCATTGGGTTCCAGCGCCAGAGCTTTTTCCAGGTCGGCGACGGCGGCTTTTTCCTCATAACGCCAGGCGGCGACGCCACCGCGCACGCGGTAGGCCAGCGCCAGGCTGTCGTCCCGGTCCAACGCGGCCTTCGCCGCGGTCAGCGCCGGATCAAACTGGTAATCGCGGTAATGCTGGTAGGCCTGCAGCGCATATGGGAAACCGGCGCTGTCGTCCAACTCCTGCACCAGCGCGCCTTCTTCCAGCGCTTCGGCCAGTTTTCCCTGGTCATAGTAAATATGCGCGCGGAGCAAGCGCAGCGCGGCATTTTCGCCCGCCGCCAGCCCGGTTTCCGCATCCTTCAGCGCCTTCTCGGGCTGCCCGGAGCGGTAATAGGTTTCAGCGCGCAGCGCCACGGCTTCAGGCTGGCGCACCAGCACAAACCCCGGCTGCATTTCGATGGCGCGGGTAAAACTCGCTTCCGCCGCGGCATAGTCCCCGGCTTTGAGGTTCAGCTTACCGGTTTCCAGAGCTTTGCTTTCGGCGCTGCGTAGGGCAAAGAACCCACCCACTGCGGCCAGCAGCAGCACAACCACAACAACCCCAATCACCAGCGGCAGGCGGCTTTTGCGCGCGGCAGGCGCCGCGGGCTGAGGCGCTTCCAGGGGTGAACCCGCTTCCAGGGGTGAACCCGCTTCCAGAGGCGCGTCTGCTTCTGGGGTCGCCTCCATATCGGGTTCGGGGGTCTCGGGCAAAGGTTGCTTGTTCAATTCGTCGTTCATTCCTGTCTCTCCTTGGCGTTTGATTGGGGCAGAATTGGCAGCCAGCCTACCTGTCCTGCGATGGGTCCAGACTGAGATGGGCAATAAAGTTGTTATGCGCAGGCGAAAGCGCAAAGCCTTTCACGCGCGGTTTCACCAGCATATCCATCATCGAATGGAACAGCGGGATTGTGGCCACATCTTCCAGCAGCAGCGCTTCCACCTCCTGGTATGCAGCCAGGCGGACTGCCGGGTCGGGTTCGATGCGCGCGCTTTCCAACAGGCGGTCAACCTCTGCATTGGAATAGGTCGCCACGTTGAAATCGCTGCCGGAGTGGTAGAGCAGGTCGAGGAAGTTTTCGGGGTCGGGATAATCCGCGCACCACCCGTACATCACCATCTGGCCGTGATTCTTGCGCGCCGCCTCAGTCAGTTTCAGCGGGTCAACATACTCCACGCGCACCTGGATACCCAGGTTTTTCTTCCACATTTCCACCAGCGCAGTAAGATCCTTGCGCTCGGTCTGGCCATACCCCCCGGCGGTGATAGTGATGGCCGGCAGGTTATCCGCGTATTTTGATGCCGCCAGCGCTTCTTTGGCGGCCTGCGGGTCAAACGGCAGGCTGGCGTTCCGGTCGGTAAAACCAGGCATCGCCGGTGGGAAGATCGTCTGGGCAATCATATTGCTGCTGGCATCCAGCTTTTTGAGAAGTTCTTGCGGGTCGATAGCCTGCGCCAGCGCCCGGCGCACATTGATGTCGTCCATCGGTGGTTTGGATGGATCGATCTGTACCAGCGAAGTGCACAGCGAGGGCGCGCTCAGCCATTCAGCATGGAGCGGGTCAGTCTCCACCTGCACGCGGCGCAGCAGTTCATCATCCAGGCTGAGCATATCGATACTGCCTTCCTCGTACAGGCTGATCGGCGAACCGCCAGGAGCAAGGTTGAACACCACGTAGCGGATACTGGCCGGGGCATAGTAGCGTTTGTTGCGTTCCAGTACCAGAAATTCGCCAGGAACATATTCTTTGATCGTATACGGCCCGCTGGAATCGGGGTCCATCATCCACTTGTTCGGGTTATATTCCGCGTCGGTGGCTTTGATGACAAACGCGGTGGGATAGGTGAGCTTGGCCAGGAAATACGGCTTGGGAGCATCCAGGGTCACCCGCAGCGTGCGCCGGTCGATCACCTGCACCCCGCTGATGTCTTTGGCCTCGCCGGCTAATTTTTGCTTCACGCCGGCGATATCCCCCAGGTAGGTGGCCGCGGTTGTTGAACCAGTCTTTGTTGCGGCTGCGCGTTCCCAACTGGCTTTCACATCACTGGCTTCCAGGTCTTTCCCCGAAGCAAAGGTCAGCCCCTCGCGCAGGGTAAAGGTGTAGGTCAGGCCATCCGGGCTGATCTCCCAGCGCTCGGCCAGGTCAGGCTCAACTTGCAGATTGTCCGTCAGGCGCACCAGGCCGCTAAATAACAACCCGACCAGGTCGGACGCCGAGCTGGTGGTAACCGCCGGGTCCAGGTAGCCGGCCTCGGGATCGCCGCCCAGGAGCAGCAGGGTCTCATCGCGTGGCAGGTCGAAGGGCCGCGGCGGGTAGAGGCGGACGCTGGCTAACAGGTCATTCAACGTGCGCAGGCGGGTTTCCATGGCATCCTGCTTGCCCATAAAGGTAAACTGGTACGAGCGCCCAGAATGGTAAATGTAATACATGCGCCAGTACTGCTCGCCATCCGGGTACGTCACGCCGATTTCCAGTTGCAAAGCCGGAATATCTTCCCCAATGACGACTTTCTCCTGGCTGATCAGGCGCATGGGATGGTCTTCGCCGAAATCCTGCGCCCAACCGTCGATCAATTCTTGCGCGGTCTGTTCTTTGAGGGCTGGCCCGCCCATGGCAAGCATCACCAGCGCCCGCGAGGGTTCCATCAGGGCAATATAGTTCGTATCGCCCTGCACCCACATCCAGGTGGCCGGAGCCTGAAACGACATGCCGATATTGCTGAAATCGTAAAAGCCTTCCGGCTTGGGAGTGGGCCGCGGCGTGCGGGTTGGCGTAGATGTAGCCGTTGGCGGCAGCGGGGTCGGCGTGAGGGTTGGCGTGGCGGTCACTGTTGCTGTGGGCGGAAGCGGCGTGCTGGTGACCGTGGGCA
>DATCUC010000154.1:0-5653 GCA_036567625.1 Anaerolineaceae bacterium
CGTGGTCGGCCTCAAACCCACTTACGGACGGGTCAGCGAAGCCGGCGCGGCTCCCTTGTGCTGGAGCGTGGGGCATCTTGGCCCGCTGGCCGCCAGCACCGCCGATGCCGCGCTGATCTACCTGACCATTGCCGGCCCTGACCCGCGCGACGCGAACTCGCTGCGCCACCCGCCGGTCACTCTGGCAGGCTGGCAAAACACCGACCTGCACGGGCTGCGCCTGGGCATCTACCCGGAATGGTTTGAGCATGCCGACCCTGAGGTAGTGGCCATTTGCAAAGCGCAGGTAGAGGCCTTCCGCGCTGCCGGAGCCGAGATTCAAACCATCGAGATCCCCGAGCTGGACGAAATGCGCATCGCGCATGTCATCACCATCCTGTCCGAAATGGCAGCCAGTATGAAAAATTATCGCGCCCAGCGCAAGCTGCACTCCGGGTCAACGCGCATCAGCCTGGCCATGGCCGAGGCATTCACCGCCACCGAATACGTGATGGCGCAGCGCATGCGCACCCGCGCCCTGGCGCACTTTGCCGCCGCCTTTACGCAGGTAGATGCCATTCTCACCCCGGCTACCGCGCTGGCGGCCCAGCCCATCCCCGAAGGTGGGGCGGACGGCGGCTGGTCAGACCTTTCCGTCGACACCGAACTGATGCGCTTCGTCTTCCCGTCCAACTTTACCGGGTCACCGGCCATCACTTTCCCCGCCGGATACGATTTACGCGGGCTGCCGGTGGGCATGCAGGCCATTGGCCGCCATTGGGAAGAGCATCTGCTGCTGCGCCTGGCCTTCACCGCCGAGCAGACGGTGGAACGCCGCGCCCCGGCTCGCTTCTACCCGGTGTTCTAAAATATCTCCCCAGCAACAAAAAACGAGCGCGGGGTCCTCCGCGCTCGTTTTGCTTGAATTTATTCTTTTCCGTAATGGTGCGTCTTGCGGCGCGCCTTGCTCTTGGGTTTCTTTTCGCTGCCGATATAGATGCCCATGCTGGGCAGGATGGTGCGGTGCAGCAGCAGCACCAGCCCCGCAGCAGCAAACGCCCCCGCGAAGATCCACAGCGAGCTGGAGAGCGTGTTCATCAGCGCCGGGTTGATGATCATCACCAGCGCCAGGGTCAGCAGCAGCATCCCGCCGATCAGCTTGAGGATGCGGCCGTGTTTCTCTTCCAGGCGGCTGGCGCGCAGCGTGACCACCGCGGCGCCAAACAGCACCATTTCATCCACCTGGTAGATGATCATGTAGACCAGCAGCAGCGCCACAAACGTGCCGCCGCCTACCGCGGCCGTGGAAAGCATATTCGTCCACAGCACTGGAAAACCCGCGGTGCAGGAGAACTCGACCAGCGAAACGCCTGCCGCCAGCACCACCGTCGCCCCGGCCATCGCCGGGAAGGATTCGCTGGCGTCCATCACCCGGCGCATGCGCGCGGCAATGCCCGGCTTTTCTTTATCAGAAATGGTAAAGGAAATGCCTTCCTTGTACCAGAAGTAATCTTTGATATTGACGATGGCGAAGAACGCTGCCACCAGCGCCACCACCACGCGGATCCAGCCCATAAAGCTGACTACCTTTAGCACGCTGAACAGACCGGCGATAAACAGCGCGTAAATGCCCGCGGTCACCGTCAGGAAGATTAACCCGATGATGACCACCTTGCGCCGCGAGCCGGTGTGAACCGTCAGCGCCAGCAGCATCGACAGCACCCACACCGAGCACGGATTGAAGCCGTCGACGAATGCAATCAGCAGCGTGCTGACGAACAGCGACTGCGTATCCAGGTCGATCGTGCCCAGCAGCGGCACGTTCAATTGATGGGTTTTGATCACATCGTCTACGCTGGCAGTCGCGTTGGGCAGCGGCTGACCCACTTCCAGCGGCGTGATCGGGTCATTCAACGCGTCGGGGCAGCCCTGCGCCAGGCAGGCTTCGATAACGCCCTCAATATCGGCGTTCATCTGCTCGCCGTAGCCGGTAAAATGGTACGGGCCGATGAACAGCGTCGGCACGCCGCCCACCTCAAAGCCATACTTGGCCGCGGTTTTGGTCAGCAGCGCCGCGTTGGCGTCGTTGTACCAGACCTCAAACTGCTCCATTTTCAAATTCGGGTAGCGCTCGAGCAGCGTTTCCAGGTAGGGTTTCATCGCTGCGCAGTGCGGGCAGCCGTCGCCCCAAAACAGATACATAGTGACCGGCTGAGGTGTGCCACTTCCGTCCTGCGCGTTGACCGTGCCAACCCCCAGGGCTAAGAGGCCCACCAGTACCAGTAGAAAAATGAAAGAGGTTCGCTTCATAGAATTGTCCAGGGTCAGAATAGCGAAATTGTAACCTCCATTTGCGTTCCCGGCAATAGGCGCGATGTTCGAAATCGAGTAGAGATCTACTCACCACCTGCCAAATAACCCTGTTTCCATTTACCGGGCGCGAAAGGCCGCCGCCGCACCCCAACCCGGGTACAATTGGAACAAAACAAACATAAAGGATTCTGCCATGAGCAAACCGCGCGTTTTTGTCACTCGCATCCTCCCCGCCGCCGGGTTAGACCGCATTACCCAGTTTTGCGATGCCGATATCTGGCCGGGCGATCTTCCGCCCAGCCGCGAAGAACTCCTCGCCCGCGTCAGCGGCATGGACGGGCTGGTCACCCTGCTCAGCGACCCGATCAGTGCCGCGGTGATGGACGGCGCCGGCCCGCAGTTGAAAGTCATCAGCCAGTACGCGGTCGGCTTTGATAATATTGACATCCCAGCCGCAACCGCGCGCGGCATTCGCGTGGGTCACACGCCCGGCATCCTCACCGATGCCACCGCCGATTTCGCCTTTGCCCTGCTGATGAGCGCCGCCCGCCGCGTGGTGGAAGCCGACCGCCACACCCGTGAAGGCAAATGGAAAACCTGGGGCCCATCGATCCTGCTCGGCTCCGACTTCGTCGGGGCAACGCTGGGGCTGGTGGGTTTTGGCCGCATCGGCCGCGCCATGGCCAAACGCGCTTCGGGTTTTGACATGCGCGTGATCTACTACGACCCCACTGCTCAACCTGACCCGGCGGTGCAGGCCGAGCCGGTGGACAGCCTGGAAGACCTGCTGCGCCAGTCGGATTTTGTCTCGCTGCACACCCCGCTGACCGCGCAGACGCGCGGCATGATCAACGCCCAGACGCTGGGAATGATGAAACCCAACGCCGTGCTGGTCAATACCTCGCGCGGGCAGGTGATCGACCAGCCCGCGCTGTATGCTGCCCTGCAAAGCGGTCAGATCTTCGCTGCCGCGCTGGATGTGACCGACCCCGAGCCGCTGCCTCTCGACAGCCCGCTGCTGACCCTGCCTAACCTGATCATCGCCCCGCATATTGCCAGCGCCAGCACGCGCACGCGCGAGCAGATGGCCGTGCTCACCGCCGAAAATCTTATTGCCGGGCTAAAAGGCGAACCCCTGCCGCGCTGCGTGAACCCCTAACCGGATTGCATGACAATTTTTCTTCGCTGTGCTATCATAAGCACGTACAGGTGGTGATAACCACTTGACGCACCCCTTCAACTGGTGGAACCCATGAGCGATATCAGCGAACAGGAAATCCAGGAAATTACCCGGCGCGTGCTCAGCCAGGTGCTGGGCAATGCCCCGCAGCCGCAGGCTGCCGCTGCCCCGGCCAAAAAACTGGTCGCCATTGGCGCGGATCACGGCGGGTTTGATCTAAAAGAACTGCTCAAACCCGAAATCGCCAACCTGGGCTGCGAAGTACTGGACGTGGGCACGCATTCCAAAGACGCGGTCGACTACCCCGACTTCGCCCACGAGGTTGCCGGCCTGGTGGGCAGCGGGCGCGCGTGGCGCGGCATCATGATCGACGGCGCGGGGATTGGCTCGTGCATCGTCGCCAACAAAGTTCCGGGCGTGCGCGCCGGCATGGCCTACGATTACTCCTCGGCCGTCAACAGCCGCGAGCACAACGACACCAACGTGCTCACCCTCGGCGCCGGGCTGATCGGCCCCAACCTGGCCAAACAGATCGTGCAGGTCTGGCTCGCCACCGAATACGCCGGCGGCCGCCACCAGCGCCGTATCGATAAAATTCTGGCCGTCGAAGCGAAATACTTAAAAACCAGTTAAGCACGAATGAGACGAATTTTACCAATGACACGAATAAAACCAGGATAATAAAGACTATTCTCAATTTGTATTATTCGTGTAATTTGTGTCATTCGTTTTATTCGTGATAATGCTTTTCCCATGCTTTTAAGAGAGGCAGTATGGCCCTGGACTCCAAAACCATTGAACAACTGGTAGAAATCATCACCCGCGAAGTGCTGGTGGCGGTGCGCGAAGCCGAACAGGCCGCCGAGTTTGCCGACGGCGAAAGCTGCACGGAAGAATGCGCCAACGGCACCTGCGTGCGTACCTGTCACGACCGCACCCAGCGCGTGATCAGCGCCGGCGCAGGGCGCATCACTTCCACCATCGGCAATATCCCGCAAAACATGAACCTGGCCGGGATCATCGACCACACGCTGCTCAAGCCCGATGCCACCCCCGACCAGATTGCCCAGTTATGCTTTGAGGCGCGCAAATACAACTTTGCCTCGGTGTGCGTTAACCCCGGTTGGGTCGAACTCTGCGCGCAGATGCTCAAAGGCTCGCCGGTCAAGGTTTGCACCGTCATCGGTTTTCCACTGGGCGCTACCTCGCCCGACGTGAAAGTCTTTGAAACCCTCAGCGCCATCGACCACGGCGCAACCGAGATCGACATGGTGATTAACGTGGGCGCGCTCAAGGCCCGCGACCTCGACCTGGTGGAAAAGGATATTCGCGGGGTGGTGGCAGCGGCGCACGCGCGCGGTTCGATCGTAAAGGTCATCATCGAGACAATCCTGCTCACCGATGAGGAAAAAACCATCGCCTGCCTGCTCTCCAAACAGGCCGGGGCCGACTTCGTCAAGACTTCCACCGGGTTTGCCGGCGGCGGCGCCACCGTGCACGATATTGAATTGATGCGCAGCGCGGTCGGCCCTGAGATGGGCGTTAAAGCCTCGGGCGGCGTGCGCACCTACGAAGACGCCGAAAGCCTGGTCAAAGCCGGCGCCACGCGCATTGGCGCCAGCGCGGGCGTCAAGATCATCCAGGGCCCCAGCCCGGTTGACGCTGCAGCCCCGGCTGCCCCTTCCAAGAGTTACTAGAACCGGAGAAGCGCTATGTTGATCGCCAGGGTAATTGGCACGACCGTTTCCACCATCAAAGACGACAAGCTGGTCGGGCGCAAACTGCTCATTGTGCGCCAGACCGACGAAACCGGCGCGCCGGTGGGCAAGCCCTACGTGGCCGTCGATACGGTCGACGCCGGGATCGGCGACCTGGTGCTCACCTGCTCGGGTTCCTCGGCCCGTCAGACCAATATCACCAAAGACACCCCGGTGGATGCGGTGATCATGTCGATCATCGACACGCTGGAAGTGGACGGCCAGATCACCTTCCGCAAGAGCTAAGCAGGAGCAAACGCCATGCCCAAACAGTTTTACACCGAGCGCGATATTGAACAACTGGTCAGCAGCGGCACGCACCAGTTGACCCTCAACGACAACGTGGTGCTGACCGAACAGGCCTACGAAGCTGCGCGCCGCCTGGGGCTGGCCTTGCTGCAAGACCGCCCATCCGCGCCGCCCA
>DATCUC010000155.1:0-8719 GCA_036567625.1 Anaerolineaceae bacterium
CCGCGCGCGGCGCTCTCCGCGGCCCACCTGGTGGTTGACACCCTGGAAGGGCTGCCCCTGGCCGCATTTGACCCCGGGAACGGCCGTCCGGCCAGCGCCGCTTAGCCGGTTTTCCCTGGGCAGCCGCGGCGGAACGTGCCACAACCCTGGCCACATTCCGCGGGTTTTCGGGTATCATTAACCGCATACCCCACCCGAGGAGTCGCATATGGACGCGGTTTTGCAGCATATTTTTGACGCTATTCTCGACGGCAGCACCGGCAAAGTTCCCGGGCTGGTGCAGCAGGCGCTCGATGCCGGAATCCAGCCGGATGCCATTTTGAACCAGGCCATGATCGGAGCGATGACCGAGGTGGGCCGCCTGTTTGAAGAAGGTGAATACTTTATTCCGGAAATGCTGGTGTCGGCGCGCGCCATGCAGGCTGGGCTGACGGTGCTCAAGCCGCGCCTGGCCAGCGCCAGCCTCACCTCTTCCGGCGTAGTCGTCGCCGGAACGGTCAAAGGCGACATGCATGATATTGGCAAAAACCTGGTGTGCATGATGCTCGAAGGCGCGGCTTTCCAGATCATTGACCTGGGGGCAGACGTGGCCCCCGAGAAATTTGTCGAGGCGGTGCGCTCCAGCGGCGCGCAGATTGTGGCCATGTCGGCGCTGCTGACGACCACCATGCCGGGCATGCGCACCACCATCCAGGCCCTGCAAGAGGCCGGTCTGCGCGATCAGGTGAAGGTGCTGGTGGGCGGCGCCCCGGTGACGCAAGCCTTCGCGGACAGCATCGGCGCAGACGGCTATGCCCCAGATGCCAGCCGGGCGGTGGCCAAGGCCAAAGAACTGCTCAGCAAATAGCCGGGTTATTTCAAGAAAAAAAGGCCCTGGAAGTCCTGGCGATTTCCAGGGCCTGATTATTACTGACCGGTCGCGGCCAGCGCATCGCGCAGCGGGCCAAAAGCGTTGATACTCTCCAACTGCTGCTGCACATCTTCCGGCAGCGGATTGTTGAGCGCATCGGCGAGCGGAATGCCGTCCATATTGGATACCGGCAGGTCCATCAGGCGCGCCAGGGTGGGTAAAATATCTATCAGCCGCGCCGGAGCGGTGGAAACGTTGCCCGGCCGGACTCCCGCGCCCGAAAATACCAGCAAAACGTGCTGGTCGGCCCAGTTGATCGGGTTATGCGTGCCGCCGGTGCTCTCGACAGTTTCGTCAAAGGCGGCGCCGCCTGAACTGGCGACCACCACATCCGGGCTATACAGCCCGGCGTAGGTATCCAGCAGGTAGAGGAAGGCGTCATTCAGCGCCGGGGGCAGACTGGCCTGGGTAGTGGGAGCCGCCTGGTAAAAGTAGCGGCCATCCTGCACCACGCGCGCATACGCGCCCAGCAGCCCATCCGCCCCGCTGGCAGCCAGCGCCTCGGCCATCGGCTGGGCGCGGGTAATATCGGTCAGGCGCACTTCGGGCAGCATGGTCGCATCATCCGCGGCAGTTTCCACGCCGGTTTGGGCATATAAATCGGCTGGAACGATGATATTTTCCTTGAGGGTCATGCCGTGATCGGCAGTAATCACCCACAGCGTACGTTCAAACAGGCCCTGTTGACGGTAGCTGTTCATCAAATCGCCCAGGGCGGCATCGGTAGCCTCCAGCACCGGGGCCAGCCCGGCCTTGCCGCTGACGTGACCGTAATAATCCGTTTCCGGCAGGTTAACCAGCAGCGCGCGCGGCTGAAAACGCTCCACCAGCCGGGTGGCGGCCAGTAGCGCCAGCGCATTGGCATCCCCCGGGTCAATCAAATGCGTGCGCAGGTCCGGGTCGGCGAGAAAATCACCCGGGGGCGTGCGGCCGCGCAGCGATTCCATCTGCACGGTCTGCGGCAAGGTGTAGGCTTCAGCGTTACTCCCGGCCATGTACAGCAGCACATCCGCCGGGCCAACGCCCAGGGCTTGCGCGGCGTAAAACTTCTGCGCGCTCACCGCGGCTACCATTTCGTCGGGGTAGCGATCTTTGACCAGCCCGGCCAGGGTGGGCACGCCGCTGGATTGGACCAGCGTATCGGCTTCGCCGTACTGGACGGCTTCCAGCGAGAACAGGTCGAAGCTCTCGCCGGTTTGCAGGTTGGCCCAGGTGTGGCCGATGATGCCGGTGCGGCGCGGGAAGCTGCCGGTGGCAATCATCACGTGGCCGGGGGGCGTATTGTTTTGCAGCGCGCCAACCCACGCGTTGGAATAGGAAGTACCCGCATCGATCAGTGACCGCAGGTTGGGCATGTCCGCCAGCTCCAGGTAATCCGGGCGGAAGCCGTCCAACACAATCACCACCACATACTGCGCGGCGGCGCTGTCTACCACCGGGGTATCTTCCACCGGCACCAGCGCTTCCGCGGTTGCCTGCATTTCCGGCAGGGGAACCGTGGGGCCGGGGCTGGGAATCACCGGCTGCGGCGCGGCGGTAACCGTTGGATCAACCGCGCGCGGCGCGGCGGTGTTGAGCGCCTGGGGCGTGATCGATACCCACTCAGACCCGCTGCAAGCGGTCAGCAGCGTGGCAGCAATGACGAACAGCGTGATGAGTTTCCATGTACGAGGCATGGCCCCATTATACGGTTTGGCGCAAGGCCGGGGCATTACAGATTCATCAGCCGCAGCCTGAAGGAGCGCGTACCTTTCACAATTGTTAAGGTTAATCGCGCGCCATCTCGCTATAATCCGGACAAACCTCCCGGCGCCAACCTGCCTGGATGGAACTTTTTCGCCGCTGATTCGTTACAGGTATGTACAAACCCACTACCGGTTGGAAGATCAAGGATACACAACGCAATGGAAACCTCGTTTCCTTTAACGGTGGACAACATCACAGTGATTCAAGAACAAATCCGGCAGCATCCCACCCCTCAAAAAGCCCGCACGCAGTGGAAAGACCTGTGCGGTGTCTGGGATTTTGCCTTTGACGATGCAAACCGCGGCCTGGACGAGCATTGGGAGTGCCGCGCCGATGCCTTCACCCAAAAGATCCTGGTGCCTTTCCCGCCCGAAGCGCGCGAAGGTCTGGTCGATAATACCGACCTGCACCCGGTCATCTGGTACCGCCGGGAGATAGAAGTAGAACGCCCGATGAACCGCGAGCGGCTGCTGCTGCATTTTGGCGCGGTGGATTACGAAGCGCTGGTATGGGTAAACGGGCAGATGATGGGCGCGCACCGCGGCGGTAACACGCCCTTTACGCTGGATATTACCCGCGCGCTGCTGCCCGGCCAGACCAACGTGCTGGTTGTTCGCGCGGAAGACCAGCCGCTGGACCTGTTTCAGCCGCGCGGCAAGCAGGACTGGATGCGCGAGCCGCACGGCATTTTCTACCGCCGCACCACGGGCATCTGGCAGCCGGTTTGGACCGAATGGGTCAGCGCCACGCATATTGAACAGGTGCGCTGGACGCCCGATGTGGGCGGCTGGCGGCTGGGCGCACGCATCCGCCTCAACCGCATCCCGGAATACGCGCTGGCGGTACAGGTTCGACTCACCCTGCGCGGCGAGGTGCTGGCCGAAGATATATACCGGATCAGCGAACGCCAGTTGGAACGCGACATTCAACTGCCGGGCGAATTGCTGGTCATGCGACCGGAGAAAATCCTCTGGTCACCGGAACATCCCAACCTGATCGATGCGGAAGTGACCCTGCTGGACGGCGCGCAGACGCTGGACGAAATGCTCAGCTACGCCGGAATGCGCAGCGTGAGCCTGGACAGCGGGCGCTTTCTGTTAAACGGCGAGCCGTATTATTTGCGCATGGTGCTGGAGCAGGGCTACTGGCCCGAAAGCTGCCTGGCTGCCCCCAACGCCGAGGCGCTTCGCCGCGAGGTGGAACTGATTAAAGAACTGGGCTTCAACAGCGCGCGCATTCACCAGAAGGTAGAAGACCCGCGCTTCCTGTACTGGTGCGACCGGCTGGGCCTGGCCGTGTGGGGCGAAATGGCCAATGCCTTCCTGTATTCGCCCGAAGCAACCGCGCCGCTGCTGCAAGAGTGGAGCGAAGTGCTGGAGCGCGACTATAACCATCCGTCCATCGTCACCTGGGTTCCGCTCAACGAAAGCTGGGGCGCGCACAACCTGATGGGCGACCTGCGCCAGCGCGAATTTCTCAAGACACTGCACGCGTTCACCCGCGCCTTTGACTCCACGCGCCCGGTGATCGACAACGACGGCTGGGAGCACGAGCAGACGGATATTCTCACCCTGCACGATTACAGCGAAACCGGCGAAAAGATCATCCAGCGCTACGGCACGCGCGAAGCCCTGGCGCACACCCTGGGCTTGGGCCGGCCGATCGGCAAGCGCTTTGCCCTGCCCGATTTTCAACTTCAACCGGATACAGTGGTGATGCTGACCGAATTTGGCGGCATCAGCTACAAACCGCAAGATGGCGAGAACTGGTTTGGCTACGGCACTGTCACCAGCGGCGAGGAGTACCTGGCAAAGCTGGAAGAAATATTCCGCGCCGTGCTCGACTGCCCGACGATTGCCGGGTTCTGTTACACCCAGTTGACCGACACGGAACAGGAAACGAACGGCCTGCTCAGCGCCAACCGCCAGCCCAAATTCCCCATTGAAACCTTGCGCGCGATCATCAGCCAGAAACGCGGCTGGTAAAGCTTCGCATCCGAACAGCGGCCCGCAGGATGATGCGGGCCGCTGCGATTCTCATCACTTAATCCGTGAGCGCCGCGCAAATGCTGGCAGCGTGGATCTGGTCGCGGCCCTGCTTTTTAGCAGCGTAGAGGGCGCGGTCAGCCATGTCAACGAGCTGGCTGGCGTTGGGGGCATGTTGCGGGTAGGTGGCAATGCCCTGGCTGACGGTGGGAGCCGGCACAGAATGTTCGGCAACCATAATCGGCAGATCGGCCAGCGTTTGGCGAATGCCGGCGGCCATCATGCAGGCGGCGTCCAGGCTGTAGCCGGGCAGGGCAATCGCAAATTCTTCGCCGCCCCAGCGCCCCACCAGGTCGACCTTGCGCATGTGCGCCTGAATGGCCTGTACCATCGTTCGCAGCACCTGGTCGCCGGTCACGTGGCCGTAGGTATCGTTGTAATTCTTAAAGAAATCAATATCCAGCATAATCAGCGACAGCGGCTCTTTGTTTTCGCGGGCTTTTTCCACTTCTTCATCCAGGCGCTGCACGAAGTAGCTGTGATTGTAAACCCCGGTGAGCGAGTCGCGGCGAGATTGTTCTTCCACCTCGGCGTGGCGCCTGGCGTTATTCAGCGCCAGCGCGGCCTGCCCGGCCAGGCTGGTCAGCAGAGCCACGTCATCTTCCTGGAAAGCATTGGGAAGATAACTGCCAACTACCAGCACGCCGGTCAAATCCTCGCTGACGATCACCGGCACGCCCAGCCAGGACTCGGAGAGGCGGTCTCCACCGAGCAGCACGCCCTTGACTGGCAAATCATCTTTCTCCTGCGACAAATGGCGAATGAGCAGCGGCTTGCGCGTGCGGATGACGTGGCTGGTGAAACCCGGTCCATACGGCACGCGGTGCGATGGAAAGCGCTGGCCATCATCGATGATGACGCGCAAATCCATGAAGTCATCACCTTTTTGATGCAGGCCAAGGAAGTAGGTCTCGGTGGGGATGACGCTGTTCAACTGCTGGTACATGATCTCGACCAGGCTGTTCATTTCAATCGTCGAGGTGATGGCCTGGTTGACGCGGTGCAGCACTTCCATGCGCTGCACCTGCTTGCGGATCGACTGGTGCAGCCGGGCGTTATTGACTACCACCGCGGCCTGCGCGCCGATGGAAGACAGCAGGTCCAGCTTCAGGGGGTCAAAATGTTCGCGGTCCCAACTGCGGCGCTCGCCGATCGAAATGATGCCCAGGGACTGTCCTTCCACGATGAGCGGGATCAGGTAAGTAGAAACCATTCCCGGCTGGATCATCTCGCGCACTTCCTCTTCGCGGATGCGCAGATAGGGGGTGTCCTGGCGGAAGACCATCACCTGTTGGGTTTCGATGGCTTTGCGGTGCCACGGCACCGTGCTGAGCGGGCGGCTGCGGCCAATCAGGCTGTTCGTTTCCAATGGCTGTACCGAAAATACCGCGGCGGTCACCAGTATGCGGCCTTCTTTTTCCAGCAGGTGAATACTGCAATAGGAAGCTGACAGCCCCTCAACGATGGTGGCCGCCATCTGGCGCAAGGTCACATCGAGATCGAGCGAACTGCTGATCGAACTCATTTCCAACAGCAGGGCCAGATTGCGGTTGCGCCGCACGGTTTCCTCGGTCTGCAAGCGCAGGGTGCGCGCCAGCGAGGAAGACAGCCCGGCCGTGAGCAAATAAACAATCACCTGAAAGGCAATAAAGAACCAGGCGCTAAATGCCAGCGGCCCCAGCGTTATCAGGGCCAGCAGGCTGCCCAGAGCGGAAAGTACTGCGGCGACCAGGCTGGCCGCCAGGCCCATCCGCAGCCCGCTGATGCTGACCACCAGCATATACAGCAGGGCAATCTCCGCCGTCAGCCGCGAAAAATGCTGCAGCGCGCCCAATATTATGATCGTGATCAGCACATTCAGGGCTTGCAGGCTGCGGCGATCACCAAACCAGCGCAGCGCGATATGGAAATAAAAGGCCATATAGACGATAGAAATCAGGCCAATCAGAACGATCGCATACCATTGATTTACCCGGTCGTGCAGGATGAGGAGCACGGAAACCAACGTCAAAATCACCAGCGCGATAAATGCTAATCGAACCGGCCCGGAGTTACGCTTCCAAAAGCTGGGTGAAAAGAACGCTGACACGTTGTTTTGCTTTCAAAACGCCGATTAGGAGCCCGGATGGACTGGTACATACCCCTGACGCGGGAAGGTATATTCTAATCCACCATATTGTACATAGATTTTCAAGCTTCGGGGTCGACTCTTTTGAGAGGCGGCGGCACGTGATGTACTTTTTTTGGCGTTTTTGGCCGGTTAAACCTTAAAATTTGTTGACTCGAGCGCAAATATTGCTTATACTGTAAGTGCTTTCATTGAAGTGATTACATAACCTTCTGGATCGCCTGGCTGGAAATGCAATGAAAAAACCCGCACCCACAATTTATGATGTGGCCAGAACCGCCGGGGTGAGCATTGCAACCGTATCTCGGGTGTTGAACGACCCGCAGAAAGTCAACGACGAAACCCGCAGCAGCGTTTTTAACGCCATCCAGCAGCTTGGCTATATGCCCAAAGCCGAGGCGCGCGCGCGCGCCATGCAGCAAAACCGGCGCATCGGCGTGATTACGCCGTATTTCACCGCGCCGTCTTTTGTGCAGCGCCTGCGCGGCGTAGCCAGCGTACTCAACAACACCAGCTATGAACTGGTGATCTACACGGTTGAATCGGCCAATAAATTCAACCGCTATCTGGAAACGCTGCCGATCAACCATTATTTGGATGGCTTAATCATCCTTTCGCTGCAGTTTGATAACATCTTCGCACAGCGCCTGCATGAATTTGGGCTGGAAACCGTTTTGGTTGAGTACCCGCACCAGGTGCTGAGCAGTGTAGAAATAGACGACCAGGCCGGCGGGCGCATGGCCGCCGATTACCTGTTAAGCAAAGGCTACCGCAAGATGGCATTTATTGGCGATACCGCCATACCGGAGTTTGGCATCCACCCCATCACCCTGCGGCTGGCTGGGTTTCGCCAGCAGTTAGCGGAACGCGGCTACCCGCTGGATGAAGCCCACATGCATACCGTGCCGTACGATGCAGAAGCCGCGCGGCAGGCCGCGCGCGCCATCCTCGCCCGCAAGGAGCGCCCCGAAGCGATTTTCTCCGCCACCGATTTGCAAGCCATCGCATTCCTCAAAGTGGCGCGCGAGTTGGGGCTGGAAGTGCCGCGCGATGTCGCCATCCTGGGTTTTGACGACCTGGATATCGCCGAATACGTCGGCCTCAGCACCGTCCGGCAACACCTGGATGAATCCGGCAAAATTGCCGCGGAACTGCTGCTCAACCGCATCGCCAACCGCGACCGCCCGGTGCAGCACATCCAGTTACCTCTCACCATTATCGAACGCGATACCGCGTAATCTGATTGCGCTTGCCGCAAAAGGAGGTGATTTCACTCGAATCGAACCCTGCCTTGCTCTACCTGCAACCATCTCGTAACCGACATGTTCTGTAAGGAGAATAGGATGAAACGCTCGTTTAAGTGGTTAAGTATTCTCGTTTTACTGGCGATGGTCCTGGGCGCGTGCACCCCTGCCGCGGCCACAACCGCGCCGGAACCCACCGCGGCCCCCGCGCAGACGCAGCCGACGGCAGTCCCCGAACAGCCGGCCACCAGCGAAGTCCCGCCCGCCGGGCAGGAACTGGTGGATGCCTATGCCGGTAAATTCAAGGGCACCGTGGTCACCATGGCCGGCCCGTTCACTGATAACGATGCAGTGGTCTTCGAAGCTTCGATCAAACCTTTCGAGGACGCGACCGGTATCGACATCCAGTATGCGGGCTCGAAGGAATTTGAAGCCAACATCTCGATCCAGATCGACGGCGGCAATCCGCCCGACATCGTCGACTTCCCGCAGCCCGGCCTGCTGGCTACCCAGGTGCGCAAGGGCAAGGTCATCCCGGCCGACAGCGTCATCAACCCCGACTGGCTGAAGCAGAACTACGCCCAATCCTGGCTGGATATGGCCACCATGACCGACGATGCCGGCAAGACAATTATGGCCGGCATCT
>DATCUC010000156.1:0-9989 GCA_036567625.1 Anaerolineaceae bacterium
AACTGGTGCGGCGCTTCGCGGCGCGTAACGTGGTGCTGGCCTCGCTGGGGCTGGGCGCGGCGGGGTTTGCCCTGTACTGGACGACCACCCGCCCGGCGCTGGGGATGCTGGGACTGGCCGTCAGCGGGCTGGGCGTGGCCAGCCTGTACCCGTTGATCCTTTCGCTGGCGCTGGCGACCTCGGGCGGTAAAGTGGCGCAAGCCGGCGCGCGTACCACGCTGGCCTCGGGCACGGCGATCCTGGCGCTGCCGCTGGCTCTGGGCCGCCTTGCAGACCTGGTGGGGTTGAAACCGGCCTTTGGCGTGGTGGCGGTGTTGTTCGCCCTGATGTTCGCGTTAATGTTGGGGGCCGGCAAAAAATAGCATTGAGAGGTTCAACCGGGCCGTGAGCCTGATCGACAGCACTTGTGTGAAGCATCCGGAAAGATGATCCTTTTCCTGCGGCATGGGCTTAACCGGATGCCCATCCCAACGCGGATGTTTTATTCAAGCTGAGTTGAATTATGTAGAATCGCCCGAAAGTAGTTGCGCCGGGTTGGTACTTGGTTGATAATATACATATAGACGATCGTCTCATCGAAATCATGTGAGGTCAGGGCGGGAAACGTCCGGGTAAGCTCGATCACTGCAACTGATGGAGGTTATCGGTGCGCCAGCAAGAGTCGACCAGCCAGCATTCCGACGGATGCGAAGAGGCTTTCGCAGGGCCGCTGTTCCTCGACCTGCTTGGAACGTTCCGGCTGCGCCTGGAGAGCCAGCCGGTGGGCGGGTTTGCATATGCGCGGCTCCAGCGCTTGCTGGCATATCTGGCCCTGCACCGCGCCGCGCCGGTCTCGCGGCAGCAGCTTGCCTTCCATTTCTGGCCAGACTCGACCGACCAGCAAGCGCTGAAAAACTTGCGCACGCTGCTCACCCGCCTGCGCCATGCATTTCCACAGGCTGATCAATGGATCAGCATCAGCGCCCAAATAATTGCCTGGCGCAGGGACGCTCTCTTTACGCTGGATGTAACTACGTTTGAAACGGCGGTGGCGCGGGCAGCCGCCGCAGAGAAGGCCAACGATCCTGCCACGGCGCGACAGGCATTGGAGAGGGCGACTGCCGTGTACGCGGGCGATCTGCTGCCGGGATGTTACGCCGAATGGATTTTGCCCCTGCGCGAATGGTTTCAGATTGCGTTCGGAGATGCGCTCGAGCGGCTCGTGCGGATGCTGGACGAGCAGCGCGAATACAGCAGCGCCCTGCCCCATGCGCGGCGCTTGCTGAACCATGACCCGCTGAATGAAGCCGCCTACCACCACCTGATCCGGCTGCACCTGGCGCTGAGCGATCGAACCGAAGCCCTGCGCGCCTGCCAGGCCGGCGAAACCATGCTGAAACGCGAGTTTGGCAGCGAGGCAGCCCGGACGATGCGTGATCTGTATGCACGCCTGCTGCAGAGCGAAGCCCCCTCCGCGTTGCCGGCGATGCAGCCGCCGGTGGAAAGTGGTTCATCCAGCCTGCCGCTGGTGGGGCGCAGCGCCGAGGCCGGAATTGGCAAGACCCGCCTGGTGGATGAAGGGAATCCGTTGTTTGTGGTGGAAATCGTGAAAGCCGGCCTGGCAAGCCAGAAAGAGGATGCAGACCGCAGCCTGGCAAAACGCGAACCCATCGAGAAAATCACCGGTGAGGGCATCACCAATTTCTCGGCTGCCGTGCCAATCTTACCGATTCCCGCCACATTCCCGCCCAAAGTCCGCGCGGTGATCCAGTGGCGGCTGTGGCAGGCGTCACCAGCCGCGCAAGCACTGGCGCAGACTGCGGCGGTGATTGGTCGAAAGTTCAACGTTGAGGTGCTGGCGCGGGTTAGCGACCAGGACGCGCAAGCGGTGACTGCGGGGCTGGATGAGTTGTGGCAGCGCTACCTGGTGCGCGCGCAGGGCAGCGAGGTATATGACTTCACCCATGACGGGATTCGCGCCCAGAAGGTCGAAGCCAGCCTTGTTGATCAAATGGAACTGGCCTAAAAGGAGGAATACATGGCGGAAATTGGAAAGGTTGCACTGTTTACAAATGAGTATCCACCGCATATCTATGGCGGGGCCGGCGTGCATGTTGAATACCTCGGGCGCGAACTGTCTCACCTCGTGCCTGTCGAAGTTCGCTGTTTTGGCGAACAGGATGTAAACGAGCCGAACCTGCGCGTGAAAGGCTATCCGGCGTGGTCGGACGCAAAGCTGGACACTGATCCGCGGTTCGGCGGGGCCCTCGATGCGATGTACCGCAGCCTGGCGATGGCTAAGGACAACCTGGACGCCAGCGTGGTGCACTGTCACACCTGGTATGTGCAGTTCGCTGGTTTCCTGGCTAAAAAGCTGTGGGGCATGCCCTTCGTGCTGACGACCCATTCGCTGGAGCCGCTTCGGCCCTGGAAAATGGAACAACTGGGAAACGCCTACCACCTCAGCGCCTGGATTGAAAACAATGGAATAATGCAAGCCGACGCGGTAATTGCGGTCTCCAAGGAAACGCGCAATGATATCCTGCGGCTGTTTCCGGTCGATCCCGATAGGGTAAAGGTGATCCACAACGGCATCGACCTCAACGAATACCAGCATAACCCCAACGTGGACGCGCTGGTAAGCCGTGGCGTAGATCCCGAAAAACCCTACGTGCTGTTTGTGGGTCGGGTAACCCGCCAGAAAGGCATCATCCACCTGGTGAACGCCATTCCGCAGATCGACCCGTCGATCCAGGTGGTGCTGTGCGCCGGCGCGCCGGACACCCCCGAAATCGGCAGAGAAATGACCGAACGAGTGGAAGCAGTCTGCGCCGACCGGCCGGGCGTCATCTGGATCCGCGAGATGCTGCCCCGCAAGGATGTAATCCAGTTCTACTCCAATGCGGCCGTTTTTTGCTGCCCTTCGGTCTACGAACCGTTCGGGATCATCAACCTGGAAGCGATGGCCTGCGAAACGGCTGTGGTCGCCTCCGCGGTCGGTGGAATCCCCGAAGTCGTGGTCCCCGGGGAAACCGGCCTGCTGGTCGACCTGGAGCTAAAGTCGGGTACGTTTGATCCGGTAGACCCGGCCCGGTTCTCGCATGAACTGGCCGAAGGTATCAATCGTGTGGCATTAGACCCTGCCCTGCGCGAGAAATTCGAACGCAACGGGCGCCGCCGGGTTGAAGAACATTTTAGCTGGACTGCGATCGCGCACCAGACGCTGGACCTGTACAAATCACTAACCGTATAGGACGCTGCCCATTTACATTGGGCGGCATGCCATATCGCGGGTGCGGCCCATAACCAGGAATGTGCAAGCCGGTTATGGGCCGCAGCGCGGGCGTAGAAATGGATCGTTTTACTCTCCTGGGAGGATTAGACTGTGTCATTTGAAAGCGGGCAAGACGGTAGAACGCGAGTCATCATTGAGAATGTCACGCCGCGGGTCGATGACGGCGCATTTCCGATCAAACGGATTATCGGCGATACGGTGACGGTTGAAGCCGATGTATTCACCGACGGCCACGATGCCATCACCTGCGTGCTGCTCTATAAAAAAGAAGGCGACGCAACCTGGACCGAAACGGCCATGGAACCGCAGGGCAACGACATCTGGCAGGGCTCGTTTCAGGTACAGGAAATGGGTGTTTACCGGTACACGGTGAGCGCCTGGATTGATCGTTACAAAACCTGGGCGCACGCCCTGGCAAAGCGCGTTGAGGCCAGGCAGGATGTCTCGGTCGATTTACTGATCGGCGCAGAGATGATCGCGGAGGCTGGCAAGCACGCGCCGGGCAAAGAGGCTGTATGGCATGAAATTTATGCTGAATCCGTGCGCGCCGGCGGGCCGGAAGGATTTGCGCGGGCACATTCTGGAGAACTGGCTGCCCTCATGCAGCGCAATGCCAGGCGGTTATACTCTGCTACTTACCCGCAAGAGCTGGCCGTGCAGGTCGATCGCGAGCGCGCCCGCTATGGCGCATGGTACGAAATGTTTCCACGCTCAACATCGCCCGAGCCAGGGCAGCACGGAACCTTCAAAGACTTAGAGGCCCGCTTGCCGTACGTGGCCGCCATGAACTTCGATGTGCTTTACCTGCCGCCGATCCACCCCATCGGCTACAGCTTCCGTAAGGGTCGCAACAACTCCACCACCGCCGGGCCGGACGAGCCGGGCAGCCCTTGGGCGATTGGGTCTGCCGAGGGTGGTCACAAAGCCGTTCACCCGCAGTTAGGCACCCTGGCTGATTTCCGTCACCTGGTTCAAACCGCCGCCGGGTACGGACTGGAACTGGCGCTGGATATCGCTTTCCAGTGTGCTCCCGACCATCCGTATGTCACCGAACATCCCGAGTGGTTTCGCAAACGCCCGGATGGATCGATTCAGTACGCGGAAAACCCGCCCAAGAAATACCAGGATATTTACCCCTTCGACTTCGAAACCGAGCAGTGGCAGGAACTGTGGCAGGAATTGAAAAGCGTGGTGCAGTTTTGGATTGATCAGGGCGTGCGCATTTTCCGCGTCGACAACCCGCATACCAAATCGTTCCCCTTCTGGCAGTGGATGATTGGCGAGATCAAACGGGACTATCCTGAGGTCATTTTCCTGGCCGAAGCCTTTACGCGCCCAAAGGTGATGCACCGCCTGGCGAAAGCCGGGTTTGCCCAGTCTTATAACTACTTCCCCTGGCGCAATACCAAATGGGAACTGACCCAATACCTGACCGAACTCACGCAGAGCGATGTCAAAGAATTCTTCGGACCCAATCTCTGGCCAAATACTCCCGATATTTTGCCTGAGTATCTTCAATACGGCGGGCGCCCGGCGCACATGGCGCGCCTTATCCTGGCGGCGACCCTTGGCCCCAGCTATGGCATTTACGGGCCGGCCTTTGAGCTGTGCGAAAACCGCCCGATTGCTCCCGGGAAAGAAGAATACCTTGATTCAGAAAAATATGAAATCAGAACCTGGGATATCGACCGACCGGACAGCCTGTGTACGTTAATCGGCCAGGTGAATCAGATCCGGCGCGAAAACCCGGCTTTCCGAGCCAATCACAACCTGCGCTTCCATCACGTGGATAACGAGCAGATTATTGCCTACTCAAAAAGCAGTGAAGACGGCTCGAACGAAATTCTGATTGTCGTCAATCTCGACCCGCATTACCGGCAGTCCGGTTTCATCTCGCTGCCGCTCGAAGAGCTGGGTCTTGATCCGCACCAACCCTACCAGGCCCACGACCTGCTCACGGATGCGCGCTATCTCTGGCATGGGTCGCGCAACTATGTAGAGATTGATCCCAAGGTCATTCCGGCGCACATATTCGTCATCCGGCGCAAGGTGCGTACCGAACACGATTTTGACTACTATCTATAACCGCCAGACGGGTCAGGTGATAAGGAGGTACGATATGGCAGAACCGACCAAATTACCAGCCTGGCAAGCGCTTCAAGAACACCAGCGCGAGATTGCCGGTGTGCACATGCGCGACCTCTTTGCCCATGACCCGCAGCGCCTCGAATGCTTCTCTCTCCAGCTGGGCGATATCCTGTTCGACTACTCGAAGAACCGCATCACCCTAAAAACGATGGCTCTCTTGCCAGGAAACCATGACCAATCCGCAGACGGCCAAAGAATGGTTCTTGACCGCGGCCAAAGATGAGGCGGCCGGCATGATCGACGGCGCGGTGATCAACAACGTCTTATCACCCGGCGTGCATGTGGAGGCCGGCGCCGTGGTGCGCGACTCGGTAATTATGAATGATACCGTGGTACGAGCTGGCGCCCTGGTGGATCATTGCGTGCTGAACAAGGAAATTGAGGTTGGGCCGGGAGCAAAGGTTTGCTGGGGCGATGACTGCCCACCCAATCAGATTGAACCAGCCAACATCAGCACCGGCATTACCATCGTCGGTAAGCGCGCAAGAATTCCCGCCGGCGCCTGCATTGGGCGTAACTGCCGTATTGATTCCAATACAACGGCGAAGGATTACGACCAGTTCAAAGTGCCGAGCGGCGCTACTATCAGCCGGCGCGAATAACAAGCAAACCGCTGCTGTGCGGAAAGCACGCCAGACAGGAAGATGGAGGACACCATGCCCAGGATTGCCATTCACGGTTTTGGCCGTATCGGCCGGTCGTTGATGAAGGTGGCGTTGAAGAACAACCTGTTCACGCCAGTATCCATCTCGGATATCAAAGATATCTCCACCCTCGCCGCGCTGTTTGAGGTTGATACGAACTACGGGCGCTGGGGCGAAGAAGTAGCGACCAAAGACGGCTGCTTCGTTATTGGCGGCCGCGAAATCCCTTATATCGATTCGATGAAAGCCTTGCCGGATTGGAAGGCGTTAGGCGTTGACCTGGTTATCGACTGCACTGGCCGGGCAACTACCCGCCCCGGGGCGCAGGCGCATCTTGACGCGGGCGCGCAGCGCGTACTGGTCAGTGCGCCTAGCAAAAAACAAGAAGATGCCGACGCGGTGCTGCTGCCGGGCATCAACCTGGATACGTATGACCCGGAGAAACACAAGATCGTCAGCATGGCGAGCTGCACTACCAATGCGTTAGCCCCGGTGGTCAAGGTTGTCATCGAAAACTTTGGCATTAAATACGGGTTGTTCTCCACAGTTCATGCCTATACGAATACCCAATCTCTTACCGATCAACCCATGAAGGATCGCCGCGATTCATGGGCCGCGGCTGAGAACATCATCCCCTCCTCCTCCGGCGCGGCGCGTGCCCTGGCCTTCATCTGGAAAGGCCTCAAGATCACTGGCAAAGCCTACCGCGTTCCTGCCCGCACCGGCAGCATCGCTGAGTTGAACCTGCTCACCGAGCGCCGGGTGACGGTTGAAGAGGTGAATGATGCCTTCCGCAAAGCTGCCGTCACCCCACCGTTGAAAGGGGTGATGGGCGTGCTCGAAGATGAGTGGGCCTCCTCGCGCATCATCGGCGATCCGCACTCGTCCATCGTCGATTTGCCCCTGACTGCAGTTCAAGAAGAGTTGCTTTCTGTGGCCGCCTGGTATGATAATGAGATGGGCTACTCCACTCGCCTGGCGGAAACCGCAGCGATAATCGCCGTTTAAACTTGCCTGCGCGGCGGGCAGTGTTCTTTTTCATGCCGGTGATCGTTCCACAGCGCTGCCGAAGTGGTACACAATATGCCCATGCGTGAGGTACACGAGCGCCATTCCAGGTTACACTCCGGACTTTGAACATTCGGCTTTTTGTTATGAATTCTGAAATGGAGCATATGATGAGCAAGAAAAAGAAGGATGAAAAAGCGGATACTGAGAGCGCGCCTGTTCTGAATGCTGAGGATCAAGATGAGCAGATTCCGGTAGAAATTGTGACCTTGCCGGATAATGGCCAGGAAAACCCGGCAGAGGTTGCGGTTGAAATGAAAAAAAACGGCAAAAAACAGACCAAAGCCCTGAAAAAGCAGGAAAAGAAGGCGAAGAAACTGGCAAAGAAAGCCCAGGAAGCCGCGAGGGACACCGGCGCTGCGTTGCCAGACGGCTCGCCGGCTCCGGAGGGGAAAAAGGACAAAAAAACCAAGACCACTGGCCCAAAAAAGCTGACCCTGAAAGAGTATGAAAAAGAACTGGCAAAACTGTACATTGAACTGGTCAAGATGCAGGAGTGGATCAAGTTCAAGGGGCTAAAGCTGGTGGTGGTGTTTGAGGGTCGCGATGCTGCTGGAAAGGGGGGTACGATCAAGCGCATCACCGAATGCCTTAATCCGCGCTACTGCCGGGTCGTGGCGTTGGGCACGCCAACCGAGCGCGAAAAGACGCAGTGGTACTATCAGCGCTATGTGCCGCATCTCCCTGCGGCCGGAGAGATGGTACTTTTCGACCGGAGCTGGTACAACCGCGCGGGCGTGGAGCGCGTGATGGGCTTTTGCACCGAGGAAGAATATCAGGAATTCCTGCGCTCGTGCCCCGAATTTGAGAAAATGCTCATCCGTTCGGGCATTATCCTGATCAAATACTGGTTCTCGGTCAGCGACGATGAGCAGGAGCGGCGCTTCCAGGCGCGCATCAAAGATCCGACGCGGCGCTGGAAACTGAGCCCGATGGACCTGCAAAGCCGCACGCGCTGGGTAGAGTACTCGCGCGCCAAGGATATTATGTTCAGCTACACAGACACCAAGCAATCGCCCTGGTATGTGGTCAACTCGAACGACAAAAAACGCGCGCGCCTGAATGTCATCAGCCACCTGTTGAGTAAGATCCCCTACGAGGACTTGACCCCCGAGGCGATTGAGCTTCCTCCGCGGCAGGAAGATAAAGGGTATATTCGCCCGCCGATCACTGACCAGACCTTTGTGCCAGAAATATACTGAGCGCTCGATTCAATCAAAAGGAGCCAAGTAACCATGAGTCTGCATCCCCTGGCTGGGAAACCCGCTCCGTACGATATGCTGGTCAATGTGCCGCGTCTCATCTCTGCCTATTACAGCGGGGAACCGGATCCATCCGACCCTGCCCAGCGCGTTGCCTTCGGCACGTCTGGGCATCGCGGTTCGTCCTTTAAAAACAGCTTTAACGAAGATCACATCCTGGCCATCTCTCAAGCCATTTGCGAGTTCCGCCAGGCGCAGGGAATCACCGGCCCCTTGTTCATCGGCATGGATACACACGCGCTGTCTGAGCCGGCGCTGGTCAGCGCCATCGAAGTATTCGCCGCCAACGAGCAGGAGATCATGATCGATGATCGCGACGGCTATACGCCTACGCCGGTTATATCGCATGCGATCCTCAAGTACAACCGCGGCCGCACCAGCGGGCTGGCTGACGGCGTGGTCATCACGCCCTCGCACAACCCCCCAGAGGGGCAGATCGTCGGGCAGCCAGGCGGCGAACTTGCGAAAGGTGTTTTTGTAGTCGGAGATGGTGTGGTCACTGAGGTGGCGCGCCCGGCAGGCCAGCTCGAAGCCGATGATGCATTGGGAAAATGTGAATTTGCGCATACTGTGTTCCCTCCGGTGGTCTGTTTTCTGGGCAGATAATTTATCGGTTGTGCCGATAAATAAAAATTCCAGGCTTTTTTGAACCTGGAAGGGAGGGAATTTTCGAACCGTGAGACTGGCGGTTGGGTGTTTGTTTGACTTTTGGCGAACCGGAGACCACACGGTACGGGTTTTTTGCTATCCGTGTGGCCTCTGGTTGGTAAAGTCGGGGCGGGGGGATTTGAACCCCCGATCTCACGGTCCCGAACCGTGTGCTCTAGCCGGACTGAGCCACACCCCGATGCTGCTTACGACGTTTATTCTACCATGCGCCCCAAAATCTGACCAGAGTTTCGATGAAAATGGACCTCTACAAGTACTCAGGTTTTGTCATTCTTTCCCTGGCTGCGCATATAAACGCGAGAAGCAAGATACACAGTCAATGGGCCAAGAAATAAACCCGACCCGCACCCAAGAAAAACTCCGATGATGGCGTGAAAAGTCGCCACCTCTCCTGCGCGGATATCACCGGTGTGATAGATGTTAAACCTCTCCAGGCCAACCAAATAACCGATGATTCCAAATAGAATGGCGCTTAGAATGGCTCCGAGAAAAATACTTTCCATGATCCACGAGCGATAGTTCTGCAATATTTTCTTCATAGTGGAAATCCTCAATGCCGGATATCGATGATCAAAACTTCAGATCTGCTTATCCCACCTCACCCTCCGGCAGCAAGAACGCAAACGTACTGCCCTGACCCTCCTCGCTTTCCACCCAGATCTCCCCGCCGTGCTGCTCCACCATTTCTTTGGCAATCGCCAGCCCCAGCCCGGCGCTGCCGGGGCGGCCAACCGCGCCGCGCCCCTGTACGAACGGCTCAAAGATGCGCTCCTGCTCATTCTCGGAGATGCCGATGCCGCGATCAATCACCACGAATTTCACAAACCCCGGCAGAGCCTCGGCGCGCACGCGCACCCAGCCGCCGTCGCCGGTGAAAGCGCAGGCGTTCTCGACCAGATTCCACAGCGCCAGGCCGGCGCGCAG
>DATCUC010000157.1:0-3247 GCA_036567625.1 Anaerolineaceae bacterium
GCCGGCGCTATCGAGGGCATGAGTAAGGCCACGTGCGTTTTCAGCCAGGCGTCCATGTCTGGCCGGATTTCCGCCGCAAAGCCGTCCATGCTGGAAAGCACCTGCGCAATCTGTTCGGTGCGCGGCAGCACGCGCCCATCCATCTCGCCAAAGGGAATTCTGGCCGGAGGCTCGCCGGCTTCGGCTGCCAGGTAGTGAACAGCGTGGCCCTCGCGGTAGCCCGCGGCCATGGGAAAACCGACCAGCACGCGTTCCGCGCCCAGGGCCTGCGCAAATTCATCCGGGCCGGCAGCATTATTCATCAGAAAGAGCACATTGGGCGTGACGCGATTGGCGGCCAACGCTGGCAGCACATCGCGCACGCAGTTCTTGCGCATGATCACCAGCACCAATTCATAACTGTCTTCTGGCTCCAGTCGTTCGATCACCGGCAGACGAGTAACCGTCTCCTCGCCGGTCTGAAAATTCACCAGCACCACACCGTATTCCCACAGATCTGCCAGGCGCTGCCCGCGAGCCAGCAGGCTCACAGCGTGCCCGGCCCGGTGCAGCCGGGCAGCAAACAGGCTGCCCAACGGCCCGGCTCCGTACACAAGAATTTTCATTTTCCCTCCCGCGCTTAAGGAAATTCCCGTCCTGGCTGCTCATTTCTATTATCGACTCCTGCCAGAAAAGATTCAATAGACTTGAGAGCAAAATCGTAAAACCAGTGTGCCATGATAAAAACACCGACTCCCCTCACCTCAGGTTTCCGCCAGCAGAAAGGATGCCGGCATGACAGCTGAATCGCTGTGGACCGCCAGGAAAGACTGGGAGTTCGGGCAAAAGAAAACTCCATCGCGCAGGCTGACTCTGCTGGCCTGGCGCATTTTGGTCCGGGCGGGCGCGGATAAGAATCTCTAATAAAGTTCTTATTTTTGCGGATTTGTTTTTGCGTATAATACTTTACTGGTAAACTATTGACAGGTAAAACAATGAGTGAATCAGAACATATTGCTATTGGACGTTTAATCGCGATGGTATCGCGGCTGCATGCCAGCCGGACTGACCGCCTGATGGAGTGCATTGGCCTGTTCCGCGGGCAGGCAATTCTGCTCATCATCCTCTCGCATGAGGACGGCCAAACCCATTCCGCGCTGGCCGACCGGCTGGAAATCACCCCGGCGGCGGTCACCAAAGTGATCAAACGCCTGGAAAAAATGAACTACCTCGAACGCCGGTCTGATCCCACGGATGAGCGCATTTCGCGCGTCTTCCTCAAAGCCGACGGTTGGGCGATCATCCACCAGATTTACGCCATTTTCCGGCAGCGGGATGCCTGCGTGCTGAAAGGCTTTACCCCCGAAGAAGAGCAAATGTTAGATCAACTGCTGCGCCGCGTGTACAGCAACTTGAGCGAAGAAAGCTGTGAGCCGCTTTGATTCTTTGACGCTCCCCTGCGTCTCAGCATAGAAGAAGTGAGGTCCCTTTGATCCGAAAATTATCCCAATATCTCGGTGAGTACCGGAAATTATTGATCATCATTCCGCTGCTCGTCATCGCCGATGTGATCTGTGAGTTGAGCATGCCACTGCTGATGGCGCGCGTGGTCGATGTGGGCATTCCCGGCAAGGATGTGGCCTACATCGCCCGCATCGGCGTGTACATGGTGCTGCTGGCGATCGGCGCAATCATCTTTGGCATGACCAACATGTACTTCAACACTACCGCCAGCATGGGCTTTGCCGCCAACCTGCGCAGCGCGCTGTTTGAGAAGGTGCAGACCTTTTCCTTCAATAACATCGACCGTTTCAGCACCGGCTCGCTGATCACCCGGCTGACCAATGACGTCAATAACGTGCAGTTGACGTTTATGATGATGCTGCGCCTGCTGCTGCGCGCGCCGATGATGCTGATCGTGGCCTTCATCCTGGCATTTAGCATCAATGCGCGCCTGTCGATCGTGCTGGGCATTGCCATCCCCCTGCTGGTGGTGGGCGTGCTGCTGATCATGCGCACCGCCAGCAAGCGCTTTGCGATCATGCAGGAAAAGATTGACGTAGTCAACAGCACCCTGCAGGAAAACCTGATCGGCATGCGCGTGGTCAAGTCGTACGTGCGTGAGGACTTCGAGATCGGCAAGTTCCAAAAATCGAACGACGGGCTGACCAACGCCGCCATTCGCGCCGTGAGCATTGCCCTGCTCAACATGCCGGTGATGATGCTGGTGATGAACGGCGCCACCCTGGCGATCATCTGGCTGGGCGGGCGCATGGTCTACGTCGGCACGCTCGGCGCGGGCCAGTTGATCAGCTTCCTCAGCTATGTGATGCAGATCTTGATGAGCGTGATGATGGTTTCGATGGTAGTGCTGATGGCCACCCGCGCCCAGGCCAGCGCCAAACGGATCATCGAAGTGCTGGATACGCAAACTGATATTGCCCAGCCCGCGCGCCCGGCAACCGCTCCGGCTCGCGGCGGCAAGATCGAATTCCGCGATGTGACCTTTAAGTACAACCGCACCGGCAGCGGCGAAGATGTGCTCACCGCCATCAGCTTCACCGCGCAGCCCGGGCAGGTAGTGGGCATCGTCGGTGGCACCGGCACCGGCAAAACCACCCTGGTGCACCTCATCCCGCGCCTGTACGACGTGACCGGCGGCGCGGTGCTGGTCGATGGCGTGGATGTGCGTGACTACAACCTGGACGACCTGCGCGAGAAGATCGGCATGGTGCTGCAGAATAACACCCTGTTCTCCGGCACCATCCGCGAAAACCTGCTGTGGGGCAACCCGGACGCCACGCAAGAAGAGATTGAAACCGCCTGTAAAGCAGCCCAGGCGCATGACTTCATCCTGTCGTTCCCCAACGGCTATGATACCCAGCTTGGGCGTGGCGGCGTCAACGTATCAGGCGGGCAAAAGCAGCGTCTGTGCATCGCCCGGGCCATGCTCAAAAAGCCCAGTATCCTCATTTTAGACGACAGCACCAGCGCGGTAGATACCAGCACCGAAGCCAAAATCCGCGCGGCGTTTTACCAGAACTTTGCCGATACTACCGTCTTGATCATCGCCCAGCGCATCAGCTCGGTGCGCGAGGCTGACGAAATTATTGTTATCGACGACGGTCAGGTGGCCGGGATTGGCACGCACGAAGAACTGCTCGCGGACAATTCGATCTACCAGGAAATCAACGCGTCGCAGCAGGAAGGAGCTGTACTGCATGGATAACAGACGAACTAACACTCCTCGCCCGGGCGGCCCCGGCGG
>DATCUC010000158.1:0-10533 GCA_036567625.1 Anaerolineaceae bacterium
ACCGACCCCGCAGATCCGCTGTCGGCCACATTCTATTTTCGGGATGGCATTGCGGTTTATGGTGGATTTAACGGCACCGAGACGAACATTCTGGCGCGCGATTGGGAAACCAACGTCACTATTCTGGATGGTCACATTACACCCGAAACCGGCGACCCATACCGGGTGTATCACGTGGTGCGAGTGTATAATCGCCCCGATTCGCGCAATCGTCTGGACGGCTTCACGATTACCGGCGGCCTTGCAACCGGCACGACTGAGAACAGCGCCGGCGGCATGGAGGTTTTCGGCAGTTATATTGCGCTGGAAAACCTGATTTTCCGCGATAACCAATCAGCCAATGATGGCGGCGGTCTGGGCCTTTCTAACAGTAACGCACCCTTAGAGGCAGTGCAATTTGTGAACAACATCGCCGGCAATCGCGGTGGTGGCCTTTTCCAGCAGAGCGGTGTCAATCCAACCCTCACCGATGTCATCTTCTCCGGCAATACCGCGGACGGTTCCGGTGGGGGCATGTTCGACGCTTACAGCGCAACGATATTCACAAATGTGACCTTTACAGGTAATGTGGCACGAGCGGTGAGCACGTATGGCTACGGCGGTGGCGGGCTGTTCTCGGTGGATGGTTCACCTGAGATATATGACTCGGTCTTCAGCAATAACCTTGCCGGAGAGTTTGCCGCAGGCGGCGGGGTGGTGGAATCAGCCAGCGGCGGCGCGATCTTAATCTCTGGCGCTACGAATGCTCGCATCGAAGGCTCCACCTTCACGGATAACCGGGCTACCAGCTCTGGCGGAGCGTTGGATAACTACAATTCCGGCACCATTATTTATAACAACACATTTACCGGCAACTTTGCCAGTCTATACGGCGGCGCTGTTGAATCGACAAGCTCACCGACCTGGATGGGACAGAACCTGTTCGTTGGCAACCATGTTGATTCGATGGGCGGGGCTTTGTCGCTTTCCGGTTTTTCGACCGATACGGTAACGACCTCGGTGTTTACCGGCAACTATGCTGCCCAGGGTGGGGCTATAGCCGTTCGCGGTGATAACGCCACGCCAACATTCTATAACATCGACGTGGTCAATAACTCGGTCGGAGGCAGCAACCCGCACGGAGCGGGCCTGATCGTTGTGGGTGATGTGGGCGCCGAAACGGGACATACAACGATCGTCAATGGTATCTTCTACTATAACAGTGGCGCGAATGAAGACCTGCGCGTTTATGAAGCTACGCTTGATGTCTCGTACACGGTGGCGCAGTACCTGAGTAGCGGCCCGAATGGCATATTTGCCAATCAGGCGAATATGATCACCGCTGCGCCTCTGTTTGTCGACCGGGATGGCGCGGACAACGTGGCCGGCAACGCAGATGACGATTTTCGCCTCAACTCCAACTCTCCGGCGGTTGATGCAGGCACAACCGGTGATGCGGATATCGCCGATATCGACGAGGATGGGAATACCACCGAGCAATATCCATTCCAGATGGGTACCGGCCCGCGCGTGGCGGATCTTGCCAATGCTCCCATCAGCGCGCCTTCGACGATTCCGACAATTGATATTGGCGCGTACGAAGCCCAACCCCCCACATTGCAGGTGACAAAAACCACCAGCGGCGGCAGTTTGTACGAAGGCATGCCCTTTACGGTCACGATCACCGTCGGCAATACCGGCCTGGGGATTGCCAACGATGTTGTTGTTTCGGACACACTTCCCGCGGGGATGAACCTGGTCGCAGGATCAATTACGCGGTCAATGGGTGATGCCGGTACGCTGCCGGTCTTGGCGCAAAACTTTGATCTTGGGCCGGGAGCGGAGATGACCGTCAGCTTCCAGGCTATCGTGGCCGACGGCCCAGCCAGTCCGACCAATACCGCAACGGCGACCGCGTACGAAGTACCCACCGCGGTGCAGGGTTCGGTCGTGGTGACGGTCAATAACCTGCCGCCAACCAATATCCAGGTGACGATTCCGGCTGGAACGATTTACGAAGGATCTACTCCCACTTTTTCGGGTACGTACACAGATCCCTCCGGCGCGCTGGATAACCCGGTTACTGCACTGTGGAGCTTTGGCGACGGAACCGCGCAAGAGAGCGGTACGTTTACCAGTTATCCACATACGTATACTGACAGCGGCACCTTCAATATCGTGCTCACTGCTTGCGATGCGGACGGCGCAGCCAATAACGGCTGCGGCAATTCTGCCGCCACGCCGGTGACGATCACAAACCGCCCGCCGGTGGTCAGTATTAACACGGTGGCTTCGGGAACGGATGAAGGCACGGCGGTCAACTTCGTCGGCGGTTTTTCGGATGCGGCTGGAGCGCTGGATGTGCCTTATACGTATACCTGGACGCTGGATGCCAGCACGGAAATTGGTTCTGGCACGGTGACCAGCTACAGCCCGGCCACAACAGTGTTAAACCTCTCTGCGGCAATGGGCAGCGGCAGCCACACCGTCACCCTGCGCGTTACCGATGCTGATGGCGATGTGGGCTCCGCGACTTCAAATACGTTCACCGTTGATAACGTGGTTCCGGTGGCTGCTATCAACGCCACCGGCAGCCCGGTAGAGGGAGCGCCCTTTGCGTTCACCGCCCAAGTGACTGACCCGGGTGAGGTGTATGGCGAAACCTATACCTACTCATGGAATTTTGGCAGCGGTTGGACAGCCGGAAGCGCATCGCAAGCACACACATTTGCCGACAGCGGCAGCTATACCGTCTCACTGCAAGTAACTGATAGTGACGGCGGCACGAGCGAGACGGCCAGTTTGCCGGTAACCGTCAGCAATGTGGCTCCTACAGCCAGCATCAACCCGGTCACTGGCGCCGTGGAAGGCGCGCCGTACAACTTTACCGGCACCTTCACCGATCCGGCGCAGGGTTACGATCTTAACTATACTTATGTCTGGGTGCTGGATGGCTCCACGACGATCGGCAGCGGCCCGGTCACCAGTTACACACCGGTCAGCGGACCCAGCGTGAGCGCATCGCGCGCGATGGCTTACGGGCCGCATACCGTTACTCTGCAGGTAACGGATGCCGACGGCGCGGCCAGCAACCTGGCCAGCGCCAGCTTTACCGTGGCGGATCAAGCACCGGCTCCTACCATTTCCAGCAGCGGCGCGGCGTATGAAGGCACAGGATTTTCGCTGACCGCGGCGGCTAACGACCCAGGCGCGGTCTTCGGCGAAACCTATTCCTATCACTGGAACTTCGGTGACGGCTCGACCCAGGTGACGGATGTACCAACAGTGTCCCATATCTTTGCAGACAGCGGCAGCTACAATGTGGTAGTGACGGTGTACGGCAGCAACGGTGGCGTGGGTGAATCGGCTCCCTACCCGCTGGTTGTAAATAACGTGACGCCTACCGCGGTAATCAACGCGATTTCCGGTGTGGTTGAGGGCGCAGATTATGTTTTCAGTGGGTTCTTCACCGATCCCGCTGGAGCGTTGGATGTGCCGTATACCTACGCCTGGCTGCTGGATGGTGATCAGATTGGCAGCGGGACCATCAACAGTTATGACCCGTTGATGCCGCCCGCGATCAATGTAACCGCGGATATGCTTACCGGATCGCATACCATCGCCCTGCGCGTCACCGATGCGGATGGCAGTCAAAATACTGCCAGCCGCACCCTCAACGCTGCCAATGTTAATCCGGTGGTCACGTTTGGCGCGGTTGCCCCGCATATCTATGACGGGATCGAAGCTGCATACAGCATGACCTACACCGACCCAGGCACAGCCTATGACGAAACCTTCACGATCCGCTGGGAATTTGACGATGGCACAGTCATCGCCAACGGCGGCCTGAGCGAAGAACATATCTTTGCCACCACAGGGACGCACGTTATCACGGTCATTGTGACGGACGGTCACGGCGGCGCGTCTGTGCCGACCACGCTGAATGTGACTGTTGAGAACGCCGCGCCGGTGACGACGCTTGGCGCGATCACCGGTGACCGGCTGGAAGGCTCCCTGCTGACCTTCAATGCCTCGGCGGTTGATCCCAGTCCGACGGGCAGCATTGCCAGCTACTCCTGGAACTTTGGCGACGGCAGCGGATATTCTTCCGCGAGCGCGCAAACGACCCACACTTATGCGGATAATGGCACCTATACCATCACGCTGACCGTCACGGATGACGACGGCGCGACGGATGTGGAAACCACCACGCTGACAGTGGGCAATGTCGCTCCAGTGGCTCACGCAGGCGCTCCAGCAACCGGCAAGATCGACCAACTGCTGCAGTTCGTTGGCAGTTTCACCGACGCGGGATCGGCTGACCTGGCCGGAATGACCATCTCATGGGATTTTGGCGACGGCAGCCCGGATGTCACCGGCATCTTGAACCCAACCCATGCTTATACGGAAAAAGGCGTCTACATCGTCACGCTCACCGTCACGGACAAGGATGGCGGGACCGACAGTGACACCACGACCGGGAATGTGGAGCAGTTCAAGTTCTACATGCCCATCTTGGGCGGCGGCAACCCGTAATAAATATCTCGGTACAAAACAGCAGCCCGGGGTTACCCCGGGCTGCTGTGTGTTTCTATTTCTTATCGCCAAATTTGCGCTGCCATTCAAAAATCTTGTTCAGCGCTTCAATCGGCGAGAGCGAATTAACGTCCAGGTCTTTCAGTTCTTCCAGCAGCGGGTTTGTTTCCGGGAAGAGCGCCATTTGCATTGGCGCAGACGGATTGATTTTCACCGCCTTCCCCGAGGATGCCTCTAACTGCTGCAAGATTTCGGTGGCGCGCTGGATCACCGGGCGCGGCAGACCGGCGAGCTGCGCTACGTGGATGCCATAGGAGCGGTCCGCGCCGCCGGGGATGATCTTGTGCAAGAATACTACCTGGCCGCCAGAGTCGCTGACGGCGACGTTGTAATTGCGCACGCCGGGTAGAATCTCGGAAAGCTGGGTCAGTTCGTGATAATGAGTGGCAAACAGCGTATGCGCGCGGTGCTGCGGGTGGTTATGAATATACTCGACCACGGCCCAGGCGATGGAAACGCCATCGTAGGTGCTGGTACCGCGCCCGATTTCGTCGAGGATGAGCAAGCTGCGCGGGGTGGCGTGGTGCAGGATATTGGCAGTTTCGATCATTTCGACCATAAAGGTTGACTGGCCGGCGTGGATTTCATCTTGCGCGCCAATGCGGGTGAAAATGCGGTCTACCAGGCCGATGTGCGCAGCAGTGGCGGGTACAAAACTGCCCATCTGCGCCATCAGCACGATCAGCGCCGTCTGGCGCAAGAAGGTGCTTTTGCCGCTCATATTTGGCCCGGTGATGACGCGCACGATCTCTCCCGGCTCAAAAATCGCATCGTTGGGCACAAAGCGTTCGCCGCTCAGACCGGGCTCCACGACCGGATGCCGCCCGCCGTGAATTTCCAGCCGGTTTTCCTCGCTTACCACCGGGCGGGTGTAACCGCCCAGCGCCGCGGCCTCGGCCAGCGAAGCCAGCACGTCTACCTCTGCCAGGCTGCGGGCGCTGTCGAGCAAGCGGCGGCTGCTGCCGGCCAACTGCGCGCATACCTGGCGGAACAGGCGCACTTCAATTTCGCGGATGCGCTCTTCGGCGTTGAGCACCAGCGCTTCATATTCCTTCATTTCCGGCGTAATGTAGCGTTCCGCGTTGACCAGCGTTTGCTTGCGAATGTAATCGGCGGGCACGGCCGTGGTGTTGCTGTGGGTAATCTCGATATAGTAGCCAAAGACCTTGTTGTAACCCACCTTCAGCGAACGGATCCCCGTGCGTTCGCGTTCGACGTTTTCCAGGTTGGAAATCCAATCACGCGCGTTCTGCGATGCGGAAACGACGTTATCCAGCTCAGGCGAAAAGCCGGGGCGAATCGTGCCGGTGTTTTGCAGCGTGGCCGGGGGCTCATCGCTGATTGCAGCTTCGAGCAGCGCGCGTTCTTCCTCGCAGGGAGCCAGTCCCTGCAGCGTATTTTCCAGGGCCGCGTCGGCGGCGGAGAACAGGCCGCGAATTTCCGGCAGGCAGCGCAGCGTGGCGCGGATGGCGGTCAGATCGCGCGGGTGAGCTGTACCGGCGACAACGCGGTTGGTTAGCCGTTCCAGGTCAGTCAGTGGGCGCAGCGCGGCACGCAGCTCCGCGCGCAGCAAACCGTTATCCAGGAAGAACTGCACACCGTCAAAGCGGCGCTGGATGGCGCTAATGTCAAGCAGGGGCTTGCTGACCCAATGGCGGATGGTGCGCCGCCCCATGGGGGTAATAGTATGATCCAGCACGCTCAACAGCGAGCCTTGCGGATCGCCGCCGCGGATTGTTTCGACCAGCTCCAGGTTGCGGTGGGTTGCCGCGTCGAGGGTCATGAACTCGCTGGTGGTATAGGTGGCAATACTGGTCAGCAGCTTAAGCGCCGCGGGTTGGGTTTCCTGAATATACTGCAGCAGGCTGCCGGCGGCGCGAACGGCCAGCGGCATGCCACGCAGCCCAAACCCGTCCAGCGAAGCTACCTGGAACTGGCGCTGGAGCGAATCTTGCGCCCGGCCGGTTTCAAACCGCCAGGCCGGCCAGCGGGTGAAATGCCCCGGAAGCCCGGTCAATTCTCCGGCGCTATCCGGGATGAGGATTTCCGCGGGGCGCAGCCGTGCCAGTTCGGCGCGGATCAGGTTGTTGAGGTCATCGCCGGTCAGGTCGGTTGTAGCAAACTCGCCGGTGGTGATATCCACATAAGCAATACCGGCATGGCCCTCACCCGGAACGAGGGCCACCAGGTAATTGTTGCGGTCGCTGGGCAGCAGCCCGGGTTCCACCACTGTGCCAGGGGTCACCACGCGCACCACCTCGCGGGGGAACAGGCCTTTCACCGGCTGGTCCCCCACCTGCTCGCAAATCGCGACATGATACCCGCGCTCGATCAGCCGGGCCAGGTAATTTTCCACAGCGTGGTAGGGGATACCGGCCATGGGAATGCGCATGCCCTTCGCCACGCTCCGCGAGGTGAGCACGATATCCAACTCACGCGAGGTCGTTTCGGCGTCCTGGTCAAAGGTTTCGTAAAAATCGCCCAGGCGAAAGAACAGGATCGCATCCGGGTACTGGCGTTTAATATCCAGGTACTGCTGCCGGATGGGGGTAACGTCATCTTGCATAGGCTTGGTGGGGGCCTTTCTAAGCGGCTGCCGATGGAATGGTAGAACCGATTATAGCATTGACCCCCGCCGGGTGCAGGTATTTTGCCGGGTTAGTGTAGATTCATCAGTCAGGGATGCCCCTGGCCAATCTCGCGCAGCAGCGTGATGATGCGGTCGGGCGGCTCGATTTTACTGATAAAGGCATCCACGCCGGCGGCCTGGGCCGGCTCGCAATCATCCAGGCAGGAACCCAGCGCGATGATGCGCCGCAGGCCGCTCTGGCGCACGGTCAGAACTTTTTCCGCCGGGGCGGCGCTGCCCAGCCCCGGTAATGACCATTCCAATAAGATCAGATCGGCGTCTTTCAGTCCGCCGCAGGTTTGCAGGGTTTTCAAATCTCCGGCTTCGGCAATTACCGACCAGGAGCTATCCAAATTCTCCAACAGCAGACGCAGTGCAGCACGGACTTCCGTGTGACGATCTGCAATGACAATGCGCATTGAGGTTTCTACCATCCTTTCGATTCTTGCGAATATGATATACCACGTCAGAAATGTCGCCAACCCTCGCCAGACCGGACTGAGCACTGGTCAGGCTGATAGACTTGCCCTGGTCGGTTGACCAGTGGGAAGAAAAACGGCAGGCGGGTATATAATGGGTATATTCTGGTTTGGGGAGAGCATATGACCGACGAAACGCCACAACGCCATCCGGTATTGCAGGGCATTGAATATGGTATTGGCACCTGGTCTTGGGGTGATCGCCTGTACTGGGGCTATGGACGCGGCTATTCTGACGCAGATATTCGCGCTGCGTTCGATCACTGCCTCGAGGCCGGGGTGCGCCTGTTCGACACCGCAGAAGTCTACGGCCAGGGCCGGTCGGAAACCCTGCTGGGGCAGTTCCTGCGAGAAAGCGGCGCGCAGGCGGCCGTGGCAACCAAGTTCATGCCTTACCCCTGGCGGCTGCGGCGGAAGGCTCTGCTACGCGCGCTGCAGGGCAGCCTAAACCGGCTGGGGATGCAGCAGGTAGACCTGTACCAGATCCACTGGCCGCTGCCGCCGCTCACCGTAGAAACCTGGATGGAGGCCATGGTCGAAGCCGCTCAAAACGGGATGATCAAGGCAGTGGGCGTGTCTAACTATGACCGCAGCCAAATGCAGCGCGCGTATGATGCGCTGGTGCGCAACGGCGTGCCACTGGCGTCCAACCAGGTGGAATACAGCCTGATCAACCGCAAGATCGAAAAGAACGGGCTGCTGCAGCACTGCCTGGACCTGGGCGTGACCTGTATTGCCTACAGCCCAATCGGGATGGGGCTTCTGACCGGCAAGTACACCCCGGAAAACCCACCCAAAGGGATGCGCGGTGGGAAATATAATACAAATTTCCTGACCGCCATCCAGCCCCTGGTCAAGCTTTTGGCGCGGATTGGCAACGAGCGCGGCGGAATGAGCGCCGCGCAAGTGGCCATCAACTGGACGATCTGCAAGGGAGCGCTGCCTATCCCGGGCGTCAAAAATACGGCGCAGGTTGACCAAAATACCGGCGCTGCCGGCTGGCGGTTGACTGAGGCCGAGGTGGCCGCCCTGGACGAGATGAGCGACCGGGTTGAAAAAGGGCGGGCATAGTTCTGGCGCGCAACTTTTTTTTCACCACTCTCGTATAATGATTAAGCAGTCGAACACGAGAAAGGTGACAATAAAGGTGGCAAACTATGAATAATTCAAACGCTTTACGCAGGTCACGCAGCGACCGGGTTCTGGCCGGGGTATGCGGTGGGTTGGGCCGGTTCTTTGGCATCAGCCCTACGTGGTTCCGCATCGGCTTCCTGATCGCTTTCCTGCCTGGCGGCGTGCCTGGTATTTTGCTGTACGTCTTAATGTGGTTGATCATGCCCCCGGAATAAAGTTTCCGGCAACCAACGAAAACATCCCGTAGACCCCCTGTCTGCGGGATGTATTTTTATATAGAAGAGTGCTAGCCAGCAATCTTCTTTTGCAGGCGTTGGATAAAGCGTTCGCGGTCGATGATAAAGCGCTCGTGGTCACCCTCGGCGATCTTCTCTACCGCATCCCAGGCCTCGATGTGGAAACGCAAGCGCCGGCCGTCGATTTCGAGCAGTTCGGCCTTCGTCACTACTTCCATGCCAACCGGCGTCGCCGCCAGGTGACGGATGTTGACCAGCGTACCCACCGTGGATTGGCTGTCATCCAGGTGCGGAACGATCAGGGTATGCGCGGTGCCCTCCATCCAGCCGATCACCCGCGGGGTACTTAACACATCTGGTAGCGTGCCGCTGCCGGCTGCCGAGGCGGTATCCGACTGCTGCACGATATGCTTGCGCTCATTGGTCATTCCAACCGAAATTGCCATCCTGCCCCTCCTGAAGGTTTGTCTTCCAAAATTCTATCACACGTTTGCCCGCGGCGCGGCCAGGGCTGTTATAATGGTGGGCATGGACACTTCCAAAGCACAATTTTTGCCGTTTGCCGCAATCAATAATTTTATGCTGCCGGAATACCGGCTGCAGGTGATCAGCGCGGTTTTGCATGGGCTGGACGCGCTCACTGGCGAGCGCCGCGGAGCGATCAATTCCCAATTGAGGCGCCACTTGCAGGTGCCCGGCTTCCGCAACGCCGCCCAGGCGCCGCTGCCGATCAAGATCAAGAACAGCATCGCGCCATTTGAGCGCAATTCGGAAATGGTCGCGCAGTTCCTTTCGGCCTGGTTCGAGCTGCGCCACGATCTGCGCCAGCAGGTGAATGACCTGCTGGTAGAACGCGGGTGGGAAATGCTGCCGCCGGACGCCGACCGCGCCAAACTGCCGGGTTTTCTCACTCGCTGGCCCAAAAAAGAGAGCTTTGAGGTCGTCACCGCCGCATTCCACGCGAAATACCCCGCTTCGCAGGCCGAAGACAACGATATCAGCCTGATGACGGTGTGGTTGAGCGGGCGGCTGCCTTACGAACTGGTGGAAGGCGAAGAAGAAAGCGAAGGCGACGAGGAAACCGCCGCCTGAGCTTATTCGAATTCGATGTTTTCTTCCTGGCTCTCGTCCCACTCACCGACGGGAGCCAGTTCTATCTCCTGGAACAGCCCCGACTGCTGCGCATCGACGATATGGCGTTTCACCAGTTCGAGCATTGCCAGGAAGGTGACCACAATTTCCAACCGGCTGCGCTTTTCTGCCAGCAGGCGCTGGAAAGTGATGCTGTTATTCTGCCGCAGAATATCCAGGATGCTGCGGATTTTCTCGCGGATGGTGATACGCGGCGCGGCCACCACCTCACTCAGCGCGGGCAGATCGACAGCGCCGGTAAAGACCTCGCGAGCCAGCAACCTCAGATCATTCAGGTTGAAGCCGCTCAGATCGGCGCGCGGCTCCATGCGCGGGGGGGCCGACACCC
>DATCUC010000159.1:0-9866 GCA_036567625.1 Anaerolineaceae bacterium
TCGACCACCTCTTTTTCTGCGTAAATAATGACCTTACCGGTGTCGGGGTCAATTTTGGCTTCAACATGCTGCGCGCTCGAGGCGTTGACTGCCCGGCGGTAAGCGGAAACCATCGCCGATTCAAGCGCCTTGAGGATGACATCCTTGGGCAGTTGTTTTTCTTCCAGCACTTCGTTGAAGGCCAACGTAAACTCGTTTTTCATCCGTGCACAATCTCCAAAATAGTGACCATTATACGCAGAAAAGTGGGGGCTGCCCACTTTTCGTTGCTGACCATAATGCCTTGATTACGATGCTTATTTTAACATAGAACCCCCGGGGTGACAAGTGTATCCAATCGAATTTCTGCGCGCTGTCAAGGGGAAAAGGCAAAAGCTGAAAGTGCTTTCATGCTTTTTGTGGCTGTGATACAATTTTAAACGATACCCATCTCATCCATTTCTCACAGGACGGTAATCCTCCATGAGCCAGTATCTTTGGTGGCGTGATGGCTGCATTTACCAGATCTACCCGCGCTCGTTCGTGGACAGCAACGGCGACGGCATTGGCGATTTGAACGGCATTACTGCGCGGCTGGATTATCTCGCCGGGCTGGGGGTGGATGCCATCTGGCTGTCCCCGATCAACCCTTCGCCGGATGTCGACTTTGGCTACGACGTGAGCGACTATACCGCCATCGATCCGAAGTACGGCACAATGCAGGATTTTGACCGTCTGGTTGCCGAAGCTCACGCGCGCGGCATTCGCGTGGTGCTCGACCTGGTATTAAACCATACCTCCGACCAGCATGCCTGGTTTGTGCAGTCGCGCTCTGGCCGCGATAACCCCTACCGCGATTGGTACCTGTGGGCCGACCCGGCGCCGGGCGGCGGCGTGCCCAACAACTGGGAATCAGTGTTTGGCGGCAAGGGCTGGGAGTGGGATGCGGCCAGCGGGCAGTATTACTTCCACATGTTTTATAAAGAACAGCCCGACCTGAACTGGCGCAACCCGGCAGTGCGCCAGGCAATGCTGGACGTGTTCCGCTTCTGGCTGGAACGCGGCGTGGACGGCTTCCGGCTGGACGTTTTCAACGTGTATTTTAAAGATGCCGCGCTGCGCAGTAACCCGCCCAAGTTTGGCATCCGCGGGTTTGACCGCCAGCGGCATATGTATGATGTTGATCAGCCCGAGATGGAGCCGCTGTTGGCCGAGATCCGCGCGCTGCTGGACCACTACGCCGAGCGCTATGCGGTAGGCGAGACCTTTGAATCGACTCCACAATTGGCAGCGCGCTACTGCCGGCCCGGCCTGCTGCACGGTACGTTCAACTTTAAATTCCTGCAAAACCGCTGGAATCCGGCTGGTTTCCTGCGTTCGATCCAGGAATGGGAAGGCGCGCTGGATAGCGACTCCTGGCCAACCTGGGTGCTGAACAACCACGACGTGCGCCGCGCGGGAACGCGCTACAGCCCACGCGGAAACGACGAGCGCCTGAAGCTGCTGGCCGGGCTGCTGCTGACGCTGCGCGGAACGCCATTCCTGTACCAGGGCGAAGAGATTGGCATGCGCGACATCCCGATCAAGCGCAGCGAGATCCGCGACCCGATTGGGCGGCGCTACTGGCCGATCTATCCGGGCCGGGATGGCTGCCGCTCGCCGATGCAATGGGACAGCTCGGCGAACGCGGGCTTTACCAGCGGCGCGCCCTGGCTGCCCGTGCACGCCAACGCGGCGGAGCGCAACGTCGAAGAGCAGCAGGGCGACCCGGATTCGCTGCTGAATTTCTACCGGCGGCTGCTCAGCCTGCGGCGCGCCAACCCGGCGCTGCGCCGCGGAATGTTCCAGCCGGTGACCTTTACGCCAAAGAAAATCCTGGCTTACTTGCGCGAGGACGCCAACCAGACTGTGCTGGTGGCGATGAATTTTGGCGGGCGAACGCACCGCCTGGTGCTGGGCAGTGAGCTGGCCCGGCGGCGCTGGCGGCTGCTTCTTTCGAATAAGCGTGAGCAGCTGGACGCGGAGCAGTTCGCGCTGCTGGCCCTACGCCCGAACGAGGTGTGCATCCTGGAGCAGTGTTAGGCCGGGCGGATGCCGCTCCGGCGACCAAAACGCGCTACCAGCCAGGTAGAAACAGTTATCCACAGCAGCGCAGGCGGCACGATCTGCCACACTGCCAGTGATGGGCCGTTGATGCGCGTGGGCCAGCCGAGGAAGAGGATGGCAGGCACTGCCGGGATGAGCCCGTACAACAGCGCCAGCTCCATCCAGAAACGGTTTTCGCGCGCGCGCCACACCCCCGCCGCCAGCAGGGCATAACCGATGTGGTACACCGCGATCCCGGCGAAGAACAGGATGTCCAGCGGCGGCAGAAGCATGAACTGGAAGTCCCAATTAGCGCGGAACATCGCGTCGACGATGTTCAGCAGGAAGGCCGCGATCAGCAGAACAATCCCCAGCAGGGCCAGGCGGTAGCCGGCGCCGCCCAGCCTGCCCGCGCGCAGACCGATTCCGCGCAGGCTGCGCGCAAGCTGCGGTCCAAGCAGCATGGCGGCCGAAACCAGCAGGGTGCGAATGCCGTACAACACCACCACGCGGATGCTCGGACCGGGTTCTGAGAATGGCAACATGCCGCCCTGGTAGTTGCCCAGGTATGAATGTCCAAAACCGGATAGCGCCAGCACGCACAACGCCAGCGCCAGCGAAAGCCCCAACCGCTGTGACTGAGCTGCCAGCGCCGCTACCAGCGCGAACATCGTCCAACTACTCAACAGCAGCACGGCCTCCAAAAACGGGTCGATGATCGTCTTGGGCGTGTTTTCCAGGAACGGTATCCAGACAATCATGGCAAATGGCAGCGCGGCGAGAAATCCGCGGATCGCATTGGCTCGCGCGGCGTAGTACAGCGCGAAAGCCAGCCCAAGCGCCATCATCGCGACGGGAAATTTCTGCGGGTCGATGTAGTCTTTGTTGCTGATGAGGTAGTTGAGCAGCATTACTGCGATGATGATGTACAGCACATACCAACTGCCCGTCCAATTTTCCCGGTGCTTCCAGATCGAAATGGGCAGCGCCACGGCGGCGGGCACAATGGCCATCAAAAAGATGATCGTATTCAGGGTCTCAGTACGGATGGCCATAGATCCGAACAAAGGGCTGACCCCCATCATTAATGCAAACAATAAATGCGGCAGGGCGGCCATGAATACTTCCCACGCGCGCGGCGGGGTGGAGGGAAGCGGCAGATCGCCGTCCCCGGCTCCTTGCAGCGTCGGCTTGAGTTGGGTCTTTCCCATGCGAATGGCATAGAGATGCTCGCGCGTCAGATTGGACGGCAGGTCATAAACCTCGCGCAGCAGCACGCCCAACAGCGACGACGTGCCTTGCGCGCTGGCGTTTTCTAACGCCTCGGCATATACTTCTTCCATCTCTACGGCGTAGGCATTGCGAAATGCACGCGGGTACAGGCGCAGCAGCAGCCGGTAGATTCGCAGCAATGGGTTCATGCCCCCTCCTTATGCAGGCGCAGGCGGGCCGCGGAAAGCATGCGGTCCATGCGCGCGGTTTCGGCCTGGATCAGGCGCAGACCGGCCTGGGTCAACTGGTAGGTTTTGCGCGGCTTGCCGGGGTTCGCTGCCGATTGCGCCGCGCCGTTAGGGCTGCGCTGGATCAATCCCTGATCGAGCAGGCGGTTGAGCGCTCCGTATAAGGTGCCGGTGCTCAGGCGAATGCTGCCGCCCGAGAGCATTTCAACATCCTTCAGGATCGCGTACCCGTGACGCGGTTCATGCGCCAGGCTGAGCAGGATAAAAAAGGTTGGCTCTTGCAGGGGTTGGTTCATGCCTCACCTATATGTCAGTAGATGACATATACACTATAGCACTCGCGTAACGCAAAGTCAATCAGCATTTCCCGGAGAGGCGGCGTTTGCTATTCATTGGGTAAGCCCGGCGAGCGCGGCGGGTGGTACAATTACCTAGGCATGAACACTGAAACCCCTCCTAAGACTGAAGCACCCCCGCGTCTATTCGCTGCGTTCTCCAGCGGCTTTAGCGCCGTCGCCAACCACCTGTATCTGCTGCTGTTCCCGGTCGCCATTGACCTGGTGCTGTGGTTTGGCCCACGGCTGCGCATTCGCGATTTACTTCAACCGGCGCTTAACGAAGCCGTCGCGCGCCTGACGCAAATGAACCAGACTGCGCTGACGGAAATGCTGCCGGTAGCCCAGGAAGCCTGGCAATCCGCGCTGGATCAGTTCAATCTACTCAGCGCGCTGCGCGCGCTGCCGGTGGGCGTGCCCAGCCTGTTGGGTTACCGCGGCCCGTTGGAAAGCCCGCTGGGAGCAGCGCAGTTGGTGGAAAGTACTTCGGGGTTTGGCGCGCTGGCCACCTGGGTTGTGTTCAGCCTGGCCGGGCTGGCGCTGGGTGTGTATTACTTCCGGCTGCTGTCGAAAGCGGTGGGCGAACAGTCGCCTGCCACGCCGGCGGAGGCCACACTGAGTTGGCAGAGCGCGCAGACGCTGCTGCTGGTTATTATGCTGTTCGCTATTCTGGCGGTTGTCGCCGTTCCGACCATGCTGCTTGTCACCGTGCTGTCGATCATCAGCCCGGGCCTGGGCCAGTTTGTGCTGATCCTGGCCAGCATTCTGGGTCTGTGGATTGTGCTGCCGCTGATTTTTTCACCGCATGGCATTTTCTCATATCAACTCGACGCGGTGCGTTCGGCGCTGCTCAGCTACCGCCTGGTGCGGCTGTACCTGCCGGGCACGGGCATGTTTGCGTTGATTGCTCTGCTGGTCAGCCGGGGGATGGATTCGCTGTGGTTGACCCCGCCCGGCTCGTCGTGGATGCTGCTGGTAGGCATCCTCGGGCATGCCTTTGTTGCCAGCGGGTTGATGATGTCCAGTTTTGTGTACTACAAAATGGGCATGCGCTGGATGGAATATACCCTGCAAAACGGCAAGCCGCCGGTGCGGGTGTAAGCACCGGTTCTACTTTTCCCCAAAAATCACCCCGCAGACGGTGACGCTTTCGGGTACAATTAACCGGTTATTGCCTCGGCATGGGTTTATGGTAAAATAAGAAAGAAAGTTCTATTGTTTGTGGAGGACTCATTGGTTACGAACCCGAATACCAGCTCCTACGGTGCAAAAGATATCCAGGTGCTTGAAGGGCTTGAGGCCGTGCGCCGCCGCCCAGGTATGTACGTTGGCGGCACCGACCTGAAAGCACTGCATCACCTGGTTTATGAAGTCGTTGATAACTCGATCGATGAGGCCCTTGCGGGCATCTGCGATCAGATTACTGTTACCATCCATGCTGACAGCTCGGTAACCGTGCAGGACAATGGGCGCGGTATTCCGGTGGATATTCACCCGCAGAAAGGCGTTTCCGCGCTGGAGGTGGTGATGACCACGCTGCACGCGGGCGGCAAGTTCGGCGGCGGCAGCTACAAGGTTTCCGGCGGCCTGCACGGCGTGGGCGTTTCCGCCGTCAATGCCCTGTCGGAATGGTGTGAAGTGGAAATTTGCCGCGAAGGGGAGTTGCATTTTCAGCGCTACGAGCGCGGCATTCCCCAGGCGCCGGTGAAGGTCATTGGCAAATGCGATCCTAAGTCGCACGGCACGCGCACTACCTTCCGCTTTGACCGCGAGATTTTCAAAGGCGAGGTCGATTTCAAGTTCGACACGCTGATGCAGCGCTTCCGCGAGATGGCATTCGTCACCCGCGGCGTGTTGATCCGCCTGGAGGACGAGCGCGCCAACCGTGAGATGAATTTCATCTTCGAAGGCGGTATCGTTTCGTTTGTACGCTACCTCAACCGCAACCGCCAACTGCTGCACCCGGTGGTGTATGCCGAAAAAGAAGTAGACAATATCGGCATCGAAGCCGCTATCCAGTATACCGATGCGTATAACGAGTCGGTATATTCGTTCGCCAACACGATCAATACGATCGACGGCGGCACGCACCTGACCGGCCTGCGCACGGCGATCACCCGCGTGATCAATGATTACGCGCGCCGCACCGGGCTGCTCAAAGACGCCGACCCGAACTTCACCGGCGACGATACCCGCGAGGGTTTGACCGCGATTGTTTCGATTAAGCATCCCGACCCGCAGTTTGAAAGCCAGACGAAGGTCAAGCTGATGAACCCCGAAGTGCAGACCTACGCCACGCAGGTTGTGGTGGAGGCCTTCTCAACCTTTATGGACGAGAACCCTTCGGCGGCTAAGGCGATCATTTCCAAGTGTCTCACTTCGGCCCGCGCCCGCGACGCGGCGCGCAAAGCCCGCGACCTGGTCATCCGCAAGTCGGCGCTGGAAAGCCTGACCCTGCCCGGCAAGCTGGCTGACTGCTCGGAACGCGATTCGAGCAAGACCGAACTGTATATTGTCGAAGGTGACTCGGCCGGCGGCTCGGCCAAACAGGGCCGCGACCGGCACTTCCAGGCGATCCTGCCGCTGCGCGGTAAGATCCTCAACACCGAGCGCGCGCGGCTGGACAAAATCCTGTCGAACAATGAAGTTAAGGCGCTGATCTCCGCGTTGGGAACCGGCGTGGGCGACAGCTTTGATCTGACCAACCTGCGCTATGGCCGCGTGATCATCATGACCGATGCCGACGTGGACGGCAGCCACATCCGCACCCTGCTGCTGACCTTCTTTTTCCGCTACATGGCCCCATTGATTGAAGAAGGCCACCTGTATATTGCCCAACCGCCGCTGTACCGCATTGCCCACCGCAGCAACGTGCGCTATGCCTATAACGACGCCGAGAAAGACCGGCTGTTGAAGGAATTGGGCGGGGGCGATAAAGCCGCGCTGCAGCGCTACAAGGGTCTGGGCGAAATGAACCCGGAGCAGTTGTGGGAAACCACGATGAACCCGGAAAACCGCACCCTGCTGCTGGTAGGCGTGGAAGACGCCGCCGAGGCCGACCGCACCTTCGACATGCTGATGGGCGAAGCCGTGGCTCCGCGCAACAAGTTCATCACCACGCACGCCAAGGATGTGCGCAACCTGGATGTGTAGGAAAGCCGCCCATCTTCCATATAGCATAGATTGACCAGGACCAGAGGGATAGCGTAAAATTATCCCTCTGGTCTTTTTTGCAGCAGCCGCAGGCACCCGCCATCTAAAGAAAGGGTACAACCATGTTTCGTGAAATGCGAAGGAAAAAGCAGCAGCTATCTGAAGCCGAGACCATCGCCATGCTGCAAACCTGTACTTCGGGCGTTCTGGCCGTCCTGGGCGATGACGGGTATCCGTATGCGGTGCCGTTGAGCTTTGCTTACCAGGACGGCAAATTGTTCTTCCATTCCGCCGTGAACGGGCATAAGATCGATGCCATCAGCAAGCATGAAAAGGTGTCATTTTGCGTGATCCAGGCGGACGAGGTGGTGCAAGCCACCTTCACTACGCATTTCCGCAGCGCAGTTGTATTCGGAAAAGCCCGGATCCTCACCGATGATGCAGAAAAGCGCCATGCGCTGCAATGCCTGGCGGAAAAGTATTCTCCCGATTATCTGGCAGACAGCCCAGGGGTGATTGAGCGCGCCTGGAACCGGGTGAGCGTGTTTGAAATTCAGGTCGAACACATGACGGGCAAAGCCGCTATCGAACTTGTGGATCATGAATAACCCTGAGGGGTGGGTTTTACCGTTTCGCGCCGGTGTTACACCGGCGCGTATTTTGAACTTACAAAACGCTTAGCGGCCGCCTGGCAGCGGCATCTAAGCATTTTGTAAGCCGTGCCAGGCTGGCTTTTTTTCGCGCTTGTTCATACAATCAATGCAACATCCCCCGCGCCTTTTGATCCGCATACCGTTCACCGCACCCGGTGGAACTGCTTGACTCTGTAGAATATGTGTTCTATAATGAAAGCACACCAAAAAATCACCCGCATTTTTCATAACGGAATCGGACAAAATACGTTATCTTTACTTAGAGGAGGGCCGCAGCGATGGTATCCAAGAGCTTTCTTGACCGCTTAAACACCCACGTCAACACCTCTCCATCCACCATCCCACTGGATGTAGCCTTGCTGGGCGTGCCGTTGGAAGAAGCCGCCTGCATCGATATGGATCACGCAATTGCCGGGGTGGCTGCCAGTGAAAGCATATCGGATGCGCTGTCTTTCTCCGACCTGAGTGATGCGCGCATGCCCCTGCCTACAAACAATCTTTTCGCTCAATTCCAGACCAGTTCGGCATGTATCAAAAGCGAGTTCCCCGGCTGGCTGGGCGTGCATGTTGTGCCTTTCTCCGTCGCGCGGCGCTCGCGCATGTTCTCGCTGCTTTCACGGATCCCCGATCGAATCGATTCCTGGGCTGAGGCCTATACGCTGGTGATCTACCGCGAGTGGCCGCTGGAGATCAGCCTGGCCCCGGCCGGCATGTTGATCGGGCTGGACCGCTCCGGGTCGATCACCGATGCGGCGATGTTTTCCATTATGCTGGAGCATGATATTGGCGCTCGCGATAAGAGCTGGGAGCATGTTTCACGGTTGACGGCCTGGATCGTATACCTGACCTTCTGCGTGTTCACCATGGCGAACCAGGGCGAGGCAGCGCTGAAGTACCAGTCGCCCCGGTTGTGGAAGATTTAGAAGCTATCGAAAGAAAACTTCGTTCTACCCCGCGTAGAATCTTCGCGCCTGCGCAAGTCATTGTTACCGGCTCTGGGATATATAATAATCCCAGAGTTCTTAACCTTTCACCCCGCAGGAGGAGATGTCTATGTTGGAATACCAGATTTTCCGCGCCGAGGATCTGAAAGATTACGTCGTTCGCTTTTTTACCCGGTTAGATGTGCCTCGCGAGCACGCGCAAACCGCTGCGGAAATCCTGGTTGCCGCTGATTTGCGCGGGGTTGAGTCGCACGGCATTATTCGCCTGAACAGCTATTACGGCAGCCGCATCCGCAAGGGACAGGTGGACCCGCGCTCGCCTTACAGCATCGTTTCCGAAACGCCGACCACGCTGTTGATGGATGGCGGCAACGGCCTGGGCATGGCGGTCTCTACCGAGGCCATGCGCCGCTGCATCGAGAAAGCCCGCCAAAACAGCATTGCCATGGTGACCGTTCGCAACAGCAATCACTACGGCATCGCCGGGTATTATGCGATGATGGCGCTTGAACACAATATGATCGGCATCAGCTTTACCAATGCGCAGCCGCTGGTGGCGCCGACCTACGGCCGCACGGCCATCCTGGGCACCAACCCCATCGCGGTGGCCGTGCCTGCTGGAACCCAGCGGCCGTATGTGCTGGATATGGCGACCAGTATTGTGCCGGTTGGGCGAATCACAGTGTACGATAAGGCCGGCAAGCCGATCCCGGAGGGTTGGGGCCTGGACCAGGAAGGCCGCGTGACCAGCACGCCCAGTGCCGTGCTAAAAGGCGGCGCGTTGATGCCGCTGGGCGGCACGGACATTATGCGCGGTTACAAGGGCTACGGCCTGGCTCTGCTGGTTGACATTCTCTCTGGCGTGCTTTCCGGGGCTGCCGTGGGCCAGGATGTGGGCCGCTCGCCCGATCCGAAAGCCGGGGCTAACGTGGGTCATTTCTTCTGCGTGATCAATATCGAAGCCTTCCGCCCGCTGGTCGATTTCCAGGCGCAGATGGACTACCTGATCGGCATGATGAAAAATGCGCCCAAGGCCGCCGGCGAAGAGCGCATTTACATCCACGGCGAGAAGGAATTTGAGATGGCCGAGCGCTACCAGCGCGAAGGTGTGCCGGTGATGACCGAGGTGGTCAAGATGCTGGCGCAGGCCGGAGAGGAAATCGGCGTGCCCTGGGATCTGCAACCGCTTGGCATCCGCGCCGAAGCGGAAGAAGAACTGTAACATTGAAAAGGGCGGCTTTCATCAGCCGCCCTTTT
>DATCUC010000160.1:0-4558 GCA_036567625.1 Anaerolineaceae bacterium
GATCACCTGCGCCGCTGGTTTGCGGCTGCTGGGGCTGCTGCTGCGCGCCGCCCATGCCGCCGAGCAGCGCGCCGAGCATATCTGCGCCGGCCATGCCCTGCGACTGCGTCTGTGGAGCGGACTGGGTTTGCCCCGCGCCAATCAGCGTAGAGAGCAGTTCCAGCGCGCCTTTTGAATCAACCTGTTTGCCTTTGAACTGCACAGCCGCCTGGGCCAGGTTATCCGCGTAGAGCTTGCTGGAGCTGCTGTTGGCGCTGCGCGAGAGCTGCTTAGCGGCGTACGCCAGGGCAGCGCCGTCCGTGCTGCCTTTCTTTTTCTCAAGGGCATTGGTGATAGTCTGGAACGTCTGGACCATGTTGTCGCCGTGATCGTGGTTGTATTCATCCAGATGGTCCAACTGCTGCTGATTTTCGGCCAGCGAATCGGTCACAGACTGAAACAATCCAGCGAGATCAACGCGCTGTTTGTTGGTTGGCATATGCAGCTCGCTTTCTGAACTACTTCTTCAGTTCGTCGGGCAGAGGCGGGATTTCGATTTCCAGGCCCTCGCGGATGGCATTCGGGTGATCGCCAATGATGGCCTTATTATGTTCGTAGATCAGCCGCCAATAGGGTTCTTTGATCGAGCCGTAATACTTGAAGGCCAGGCTGGCGTAGGTATCTTCCGGGCCCCACACGTGCTTGATGGTGGCGGCCTTGATCGCGGCTTCTTCTGCGGCCTTTTCTTTCATGGCCTGAGCCGAGGCGGCGTACTGGCGGGCAACCTCTTTGGCTTTCGCTTCGTCAGCGGCCTTCTTTTCCGCGGCGGCTTTGGCCTCGGCTGCGGCTTTCTCGGCGGCAGCTTTGGCTTCGGCGGCGGCTTTTTCAGCAGCGGCTTTGGCCTCAGCTTCTTCACGCTTCGCCTTATCTTCGGCGGCCTTCGCGGCGGCTTCCGCCTTCAACTGCGCTTCTTCGGCAGCTTTCTTGGCGGCGGCTTCGGCGGCGGCTTTCTCGTCGCGGTCGGTCAGCGCGTCAATGACGCTGTCAAAGATGTTCTTCTTTTTCTTTTCTTCATCTGCCATGGGAAATTCCTCCTGGAAAACATTATGGTTTTTGGGGAACGCCGTTAGTGGTTGCGAACATCCCCTGGAAATGGATAATCATCCGTTGAGCGAGTACTCGCCAGAACAGGTTAAGGCGCAGACCACAAGGGCCGCGGAGCCACCGGCGCGCAGCCTGCGCCTGCCATGCAGCTTAGAACCCTTCGAACAGGTTGCCGGCCGCCAGAATGACGAAACCGATCACCACCAGCCAGAAGGCAAAACCGGAGAGAACGGGGATAGTCACCAGCTCAGCGATAATGCCAAGGAGGGCTACAATCGCGGCGATGATAAAGGTAACATTTGTAGGTTTGCTGAGATTCATCGTTTGCCTCCAAAACAATTTCCTATTAACCTGTCTGGCTCCGGTTGAAACTTATTTGACAAGTTCTTCCGATGCCCCGACATTCAATGTTGAAGGCCGCAGAAATCGAGACAATGGGCAAGGGGAACAAAAAACATAAAGATAGAGATGCCTGGACAACTTGTTTTCATTATAAATCAAAATTTCAGCATATGTATTGAAAAAAACCCGGGTGATTCCGAAAATGCGTTACAATCTGGCTTGTTTCGACGAAAAATTCTCAGAGGAGAAATGATTGATGAAAGTCTACATCACCGGCATCAGCGGGTTCTTGAGCATCAACCTGGTGCGCCACCTGCTGGCGCAGGGCTACGACCAGATTTCCGGGATTGACCTGGTGGATTTTACCTACCCGGAGCGCGACCGTATCGAATTCTTGCAGGGAGATATCCGCGACCGCGAAGCGGTGCGCAAGAGCATGCTGGGCGCAGACGTGGTGGTGCATACCGCGGCGGCGCTGCCGCTGTACACGCCGGAAGAGATCTATTCGACGGATATCGAAGGCACGCGCATCCTGCTGGAGCAGGCGCGGGAATACGGTGTCAAGCGTTTCATTCACATTTCTTCCACCGCGGTATATGGCGTACCGGATCATCATCCGCTGTTTGAAACCGACCGGGTGGTGGGGGTTGGCCCCTACGGCGAGGCCAAGGTGAAAGCCGAGGAAATTTGCTTTGAATTTCGCGCGAACGGCATGTGCGTGCCGGTGCTGCGCCCCAAGTCTTTCGTGGGGCCGGAGCGGTTGGGGGTGTTTGCCATTTTTTACGAATGGGCCAGCGAGGGCAAGCATTTCCCGATGATCGGCATGGGCAATAACCGCTACCAATTGCTGGACGTGGAAGACCTGTGCCGGGTGATCGTTTCCTGCATGACGCTGCCCGAAGCCCAGGTAAACGATACCTTCAACATTGGCGCGGCGGTATACACGACGATGAAGCAGGATTACCAGGCAGTGCTGGACGAAGCCGGCTTTGGCAAGCGCATTATCCCCTTCCCGGCGCGGCCGGTGGTGCTGGCGCTCAAGGTGCTGGAAGCGCTCAAGCTATCGCCGCTGTACCCGTGGATTTACGAAACCGCGTCAAAGGATTCGTTTGTGTCGATCGATAAGGCGCAGGCCCAGCTCAACTACCGCCCGCAGTACTCCAACAAAGAGGCGCTGCTGCGCAATTACCGCTGGTACCTGGCGAACAAAGACAATTTCAGCGGCGGCGAAGGAGTGACTCACCGCGTGCCGTGGAAGCAAAAGGCGCTCAAGCTGGTGAAGGTGTTCTTCTAGCCCGGGCCGATATTGCGCGCCGGCCGGGTGCGCGCCGAATCAGAAGGTTTCGCCATACCCGCCGATCGGGATACCGGTTTTGTAACACGAATACCACGAATAAATCGAACGACACCCATCTCAACTGCGTTCTTGTAGTTTATGGCAAGAACCGTTCCCGACCGCTTTTTTCAAGGTTTGTGGATTTCGTTTTTATTCGCGGCATTCGTGATAAGGCTTTTCCGCGGCCAGGGTTTCTCTAACCAGCACCTACAGTTGTGCCGGAGATGCCTGTCTTCGGCGCGCATGAGCGGATTTCCAGCGGCGGCCGAGGATGGCAGCGGCAAGCGGGGCGGGAATGAACGCGCCGCAGGCCTGGAGCACCTGGTTGACCCAACCGGGGACCACCACGGCGCGGCCAGCCAACGCGGCGTCCAGCGTTTGACAGGCCACGCGGCCCACATCGCGGGTGGTCACCTGGCCCATCCAACCCTGGGCTTCGATGGCGCGTACGCATTCCGGGGTGGTGGGCAGCCCGGCCGGGCACAGCGCGGTGACGGTGACGCCCAGGTCTTTCAGTTCGGCGCGCAGGGCCAGCGAGAAATCCAGCAGGAAGCGTTTCGACGCGGCATAGGTGGCCTTGACCGGCATGGGGGCAAACGCCGCCAGGCTGGCGACGTTGATGATGCGAAAGACGGACAGCGGGTCGCGCAACTGCAGCAGGTTGTGGGTCAGGTCGAGCGTGCCTTCGATATTGAGGCGCACGATGGTTTGGATGTGCTGGCTGCTCTGCTCGGTGAACAGGCCCTCGTAATCTACCCCGGCTACGTTGATCAGCCCCCAGAAGCGCAGCCCGGCGGCGCGCGCCGCGCGGTACAGGTCACCGCGCGATGCAGGGTCGGTCAGGTCGCAGGGGTGGGTGATGATGCGCACGCCGTAAGCGCTGCGCAGGCTGCGCGCCAGGGTTTCCAGCGGCGCGGCGGCCAGGTCGGTGAGGAATAGATCATAGCCACGGCTGGCGCATTCGACGGCGAAGGCTTTGCCCAGGCCGCCGGCCGCGCCGCTGATGGCTACCAGGGAGTTGGACGGGCGTTTGGAGTCAGGCAGCATGGGGCACCTCCGCGGGCAGGGCGCACATCTGCGCGGATATTTCCCACAGCCGACGGGCGGCAGCGCCGTCCAGCGCGCGCCGGCTGGGGCGCTTCGGCTGCCCATCTTTCCAATACAGATCGCGCGCTTCGCTCAGTTCGGGCTGGGCCAGCAGGAAAACGATGCCCCGCGCAGCGTGCTCCGGGGGCTCTCCGCCGGAGCGGCGCAGATTCCATACCCAGCGGGCGATTGCCGGCGTGCCTTTGAAGCCCATGTCGGTCTTCACCAGCCCGGGGTCGGCGGCAAAGGCGCGCACGGTGGACTGGTCGCCCAGACGGCGGTTGAGTTCGAGGGTGAACAGAACATTCGCCAGCTTAGTGTTGCCGTAGGCCGCCAGCCCATTGTAACGGCGGCGAAGCTGCAGGTCATCCCAGTTGAGCCGGGCCGGGTAGTGCGAGGCAGAACTGACGCTAACTACCCGCGCGGCTGGAGCAGATTGCAGTACCGGCAGCAGGTGGTGAGTGAGCAGGAACGGGGCCAGGTGGTTGACTGCCCACTGGGTTTCGATGCCCTCGGCGGTGAGCGCCAGCCAGTAGGTGAAAACCCCGGCGTTGTTAACCAGCCCATCCAGGCCGGTTTTGCCCCATTCCGCGAGCTGGCGCTTGATTTCACCGGCCAGGCGGGTCACTTCGCTTTGCAGGCTCAGGTCGGCGACCAGCATCCGGGCCGGCGCGGACGGGTTGGCGCGGCGCAGTTGGGCTTCGGCCTGGC
>DATCUC010000161.1:0-1756 GCA_036567625.1 Anaerolineaceae bacterium
CGCCGCCGCTCATCCGCGCTCCCCCCTCTCCCAGCCAGGTATCCAGGCCATGTGGCAGTTGATCCAACCAGTTATCCAACCCCACGGCGCGCAGCGCAGACCGCATCTCTGCCTCACTGGCATCTGACCGCGCCAGCCGCAAGTTTTGCGCCAGCGTGGCAGTAAAGAGATAGGTCGATTGGGCTACCCCGGCCACTCGCGCGCGTACATCCGCGGCGCGGTAACAGCGAATATCGGCCCCATCGAAAAAGATCGCGCCCGGTGGGGCATCCCAAAAACGCAGCAGCAGGTTTGAAAGGGTTGTCTTGCCCGCGCCGCTGGCCCCCACCAGCGCCACGCGCCGCCCGACAGGCAGTTCCAGGCTCAGGTCCGCCAGCGCGGGGGGAAGATCGGGCGCGTAGCGGAAGGTCAGCCCGCGGATCGATAGCCCCGCCCCACGTGGCGCGGGCAGTGGGTCGACCGGGTCGGTCACTTCCGGCGCACAATCAGCCAGGGCAAACAGGCGCCGCCCCGCGGCAATGCTCGACTGCATCTGCTGGGCGGCCTGCGGCAGCGGCAGCACCGCCTCAAAGCTGGCCAGCGTCAGCAGGGACACCACCGCCAGCGAAACCCCGTCGAGCGAACCGGCGGACACCAGCGGGATGGCCACGACCAGCACGGCCAGCAGGGTCAGGTTGGCGCAAAGCTGACCCAGAGCGCTGCTCAAACCGCTCACCCAGGCTGCGCGCATTTGCGCCCCAGCCGCGCGGCGGCTGAATACTTGCATCTTTTCCTGACTATGCGCAGCCTGCCCGTAAGCCAGCAGATCAGCCAACCCCTGGATGCTGTCGACCAGCACAGTTTGCAGCCCGGCGCGCGCCGCAATCCACTCTTGCGCCGGGCGGCGGCCCAGCCGGTACGAAAGCAGCGGCACGCCCAACCCGCCCAACAGTAGCCCGCCCATCAGCACCGCGCTGAGTTGAGCGCCGTACTGGCCGGTAAACAGCCCCATGCCCACCGTCACCAGCAGCGCGGCCAGCGGCGGCGCCACGGCGCGCACGTAAAAATTCTCCAGCGCTTCAATATCACCTACCACCCGGCTGAGTAGATCGCCGCCGCGCTGGTCAAACAGCCGCGCGGGAGAAAGCGGCTCGAGCGCCTGGTAGAACCAGCCGCGCAGCCGGGCCAGCAGCCGGAAGTTTACTTCATGCGAAACCAGCCGCTCGCCGTAGCGCAGCAGCCCGCGCAGGATACCAAAGAAACGCACGCCCACGATGGCTACCTGCAGCACGGCAATCGAGGGGTGCAGCGCGGCTGTGGCAATCACATATGCCGACGTGCCCAGCAGCCCGATCCCTGCCGCGGTGGTAGCCGCGCTGAACAGCACGGAAAGCAGCACCCAGGCCGCAAACGGGCGTAAAAAGCCGGCCAGCCGCGCCAGCACACGCCCCGCCGGAAGCGCTTCGTGGTTTATGCTATCCATGCTGCCCCTCGCACCAGTCTGAAGTACGCGCCTTCCTGCGCCAGCAGTTCGGTGTGCGCGCCGCTTTCCACGATGCGCCCGTGTTGCAGCACCATAATTCGATCGGCGGCGATCACGGTTTGCAGGCTGTGGGCTACCGTCAGCACCGCCGCGCCGGTTTCGCGGCGCAGCGCGAGCGCGGCGGCTTGAAATGCCGCGGTGTTTTCCGGGTCGAGGTGGGCGGTGGGTTCATCCAGCAGCAGCACCGGCGCATGCTTGAGGTACGCGCGCGCCAGCGCCAACCGCTGCGCCTGC
>DATCUC010000162.1:0-7097 GCA_036567625.1 Anaerolineaceae bacterium
GGCCGGCCCCGGCGACCGTCTGCTGCCGCACAGCAGCGTGCGCCGTTCCATCGCCGAGCACATGGTGCACAGCAAGCACACCTCGCCGCACGTCACCACGGTGATGGAAGCCGACCTCAGCCGGGTGACCGCGCACCGCGCTGCCAACAAAGCGCGCTTTGCTGAAAGCGGCGCGAATTTGACCTTCACCCCGTACTTTGTGGCCGCCAGTGTGGCCGCGCTCAAAGCCGTGCCGCTGGTCAATTCCTCGTGGAGCGATGAGGGCATCTTGCTGCACAGCGCAGTCAATATTGGCATGGCCACCTCGCTGGGCGAAGAAGGTCTGATTGTGCCGGTGATCAAGGGCGCGGATGGGTTATCGCTGCTGGGCATTGCCCGCGCGGTGAACGACCTGGCTAACCGCGCGCGCTCGCGCCGCCTGCAGCCCGATGAAGTGCGCGGCGGCACGTTTACCATCACCAATCACGGCATCAGCGGATCGCTGTTCGCCACGCCAATCATCAACCAGCCGCAGTGCGCCATCCTCGGCGTGGGCGCCATCCAGAAACGCGCGGTGGTGATCAACGATGCCATCGCCATCCGGCCGATGGTCTACGTTTCGCTGACCTTTGACCACCGCATCCTCGACGGTTCTTCGGCTGATGGATTCCTGCAAAAAGTAGTTGAGACTCTGGAAGGTTGGGCATAAAAACGCATCACGAATGGCGCGAATGAACCGGCTGAATACGAATTTCAAAGATTCCGGATCATTTTCTTCGAGGCTATTCATGAAATTCGTGATGCTTTTCTTCCCGGGCTATATAATTACTGCGTGCACATAAACGATCGAAAGAGGGAAAGTAATGGCTGATTATGATGTTGTCGTCCTGGGGGCCGGACCGGGGGGCTATGTAGCCGCCATCCGCGCCGCCCAGCTTGGTTTGAAAACCGCTATCGTGGATAAAAAGTACCTGGGCGGCGTGTGCCTCAACGTGGGCTGCATCCCATCGAAAGCGCTGCTGAAAAATGCCGACGTGGCCCACACCCTGCGCGAGCGCGGCAAGGAATTTGGCTTTACCCTCGAAAACCTGCAGCTCGATTTCGGCGTGGCGGTCAAGCGCAGCCGCCAGGTTTCTGAGCGGCTGGTGAAGGGCGTCGCCTTCTTGATGAAGAAGAACAAGATCGACGTCTACATGGGCGCAGGCAGGCTGACCGCGAAGGACACGCTGCATGTCACCCTCAACGACGGCAAAGAACAGGACCTGAAAGCCAAAAACATCATCGTCGCCACCGGCGCGTATGCCGCCATGATCCCCAATCTCAAGGTTGACGGCGAGAAGGTGCTGACCTACAACGAAGCCATCCTGCAAGAACGGCTGCCCAAATCGGCGGTGATCATCGGCGCGGGCGCCATTGGCATTGAATTTGCCACGGTGTGGAGCGGCTACGGCGCGGACGTGACCGTTGTGGAAATGCTGCCGCGCATCCTGCCCCTGGAAGATGAAGAAGCCAGCGCCGCGCTCGCCAAGGAATACACCAAACGCGGCATCAAGCTGCTGACCAATACCAAAGTTCAGGGCGTGGAAACCACCGAAAACGGCGTGCGCGTCAAAGTGGCCGCCGAAAAGGGCGAGCAGACGCTGGAAGCCGAGCAGGTGCTGGTAGCCATCGGGTTTAAACCCAACAGCGCCGATATCGGCCTTAAAGAGGTGGGCGTAGAACTGACTGAACGCGGATTTATCAAGATCGACGAGCGCATGGCCACCAACGTGCCCGGCATCTGGGCTATCGGCGACGTGACCGGGCAGCTTTTACTGGCGCATGTGGCCTCAACCCAGGGCATTGTCTGCGCCGAGAACATCGCCGGGGTAGAAACCATCACCCTCGATTACACCATGATGCCGCGCGCCGTCTACTCGCACCCGCAGGTAGCCTCTTTCGGCTACACCGAAGCCCAGGCCAAAGAAAAAGGTTTCGAAGTCAAAGTGGGGCGCTTCAATTTCATCGCCAACGGCAAAGCCCTCGGGTTGGGTGATTATGCCGGCTGGGTCAAGATCATCTCCGACGCCAAGTATGGTGAAATCCTGGGCGCGGCCATGGTTGGCCCGGATGTATCTGAGCTGCTGCCCGAGTTGACCCTGGCGCAGCGCATGGAACTGACCGCCAATGAGATCGCCCGCAACGTGCACTCGCACCCCACCCTCAGCGAAGTGCTGATGGAAGCCGCCGAGGCAGTCGAAGGCCACAGCATCCACCAGTAAGTTTGTCCGGCACGTAATCAGACCCGAAGGGTATGCCACCCTTCGGGCTTTTTCCTTAAATTAGCGCCACCAGCGCTTGACGAGCAGCCTGGAGCGGATGACCAGCGCGGAAAATGCCTGCATCAGAATAAAGTTGAATACCAGCCCCGCTACCACGTTGCCGCCAAACCAGCCCCAGATATACAACGGCAGCGCCTCGGTATCCAACAGGCCGAAACTGCGCAGCACCACCAGCGGCGACCACAGCGCGCCAAACGCGCTGGAGAGGATCATCGAGCCGAACAAGATCAGGTAATCCCGCCCGGAGCGCAGCCGCGGATCGGCCTTAAAATGACGGAAGGCCCAGGCTGGCAAGAAAGACTGCAACAAGTTGGCGGGGATGTAGTAGGCCGACATCAGGAATGGCGTATCCGCCAGCGCATTGGAGAAAAACGGAAAGATCGTTCCAGCGATTACCCCCCACGCGCCAAACCAGATCGAGCCAACCTGCTGCACAATAATCCCCGGCCAGAAGAAATTGACGCCAAACTGTAGCGGAAAATTGAGATTGCCAAAATACCCCACCAGGGTGCCGGTGACGATCAACGCCAGGGCAATCACCATGAACACCCCGGCGGAATACCGGCGCTCTCCGGGAGTTGCCGCCCAAACCTGCTCGGCGCCTGCACCTGCCTCTTTTGAAAGGGTAGAAGGTCGCATAGAATCTCCGGCGATCTGATTCGATCGTTCGATGAACACGGGAAAGAACATCTCCCCCGCAAGCGAAGGTCAACTTGCGCTGATTATACAATCGGGTTAGCGGGATTTCTACCAGAGATATACCCCTAAAAACCCCAAAACCCGCCCTTTCTTCTCACCCCCCATATCTGCTATAATTCCTCGTTTGAGGAAAGGTGAGTCTCTATGCTACAGAAGATAGCCCGCGTATTGGGTGGCAACCCCACCAAGCGTGATTTAGATCGATTTTCGGCGATCGTCGAGCAGATCAACCGGCTCGAAGACCGCTTTGAGGCGCTCAGCGACGATGAATTGCGCCACTGTACTGCGCAGTTCCGCGAGCGGCTGGCCGCCGGTGAAACCCTGGATGACCTGCTGCCCGAAGCCTTTGCTGCCGTGCGTGAAGCCGGTAAGCGCACCATCGGCCTGCGCCATTATGATGTGCAAATGATCGGCGGGCTGGCGCTGCACCACATGCGCATCGCGGAAATGCGCACGGGTGAAGGGAAAACCCTGGTCGCCACCCTGCCGCTGTATCTCAATGCGCTGACCGGCCGCGGCGTGCACCTGGTCACCGTCAACGATTACCTCGCCCGCCGCGACGCGCGCTGGATGGCGCCGATCTACCAGGCCCTGGGCATGACCGTGGGCGTGCTGCAAATGGCTGCGCGCACCGAGAACGGCCGCAATGCTTTTGTGGTAGACCTGGAAAAAGAATCACCGCACGAAGACCAGCACCAATTGCGCATGGTCCAGCGCGCCGATGCGTATGTGGCCGATATTACCTACGGCACCAACAGCGAGTTCGGCTTTGACTACCTGCGCGACAATCTGACCATGCGCCTCGAAGACCGCGTGCAGCGCGGACACTATTACGCCATCGTCGATGAGGTTGACAATATCCTCATCGATGAAGCCCGTACCCCATTGATCATTTCCGGCCCGGCCTCGGAAGAAACCGAACAGTACCTGCGCATGGCCGCCGTGGTGCGCCAGTTGAGCCCTGAAGACTATGAGATTAATGAAAAAGACCGCGCTGTTTCGCTGACCGAGATCGGCGATGCCCATGTGGAGGAACTGCTGGGCGAAACCCTGCGCGATCCCGAGCGCCCGGAAGATATCACCCCTGAGCAGGCGCGCCTGCTGGGCTACCTGGAACAGGCCATGCGCGCCCAGTTCCTCTTCCGCCGCAACAAAGATTACCTGGTGCAGGGCGGCAAGGTCGTCATCGTAGATGAGTTCACCGGCCGCCTGATGCCCGGCCGTCGCTGGTCAGATGGCCTGCACCAGGCTGTCGAAGCCAAAGAAGGCGTCAAAGTGGAAGCGGAGAACGTGACCTACGCCACGATTACCCTGCAAAACTACTTCCGCATGTACGAAAAGCTGGCCGGCATGACCGGTACGGCCGCCACTGAAGCCGAAGAATTTGGCAAAATCTATAAACTGGACGTGCTGCCCATTCCCACCAACCTGGAATACCGCGCGGAAAAAGAACGCTCCGACCTGGTGGCGGTGGACGCAAAAGATGAAGAAGGCTACCGCTACACCTTCTACGCGCACAGCCACGACCCGGCGCGCAAGCCGGTCTACTGGAAGCGCAAAGACTACCCGGATGTGGTCTTCCGCACCGAGGAAGCCAAGCTGCGCGCCATCACCCGCGAGATTGTGCGCTATTTCGTGCTGGGCCGCCCGCTGCTGGTGGGCACCACTTCGGTAGAACATTCCGAACGCCTCTCCATGCGGCTCTCGGCAGAATCGATCCAACGCTTGATGCGCGCCACGCTGGTGCACCAGGCATTTTTGGAAAAGCAGGGCCGCGAGCAGGACGAACGCGCCATCCCCGAACTGCAGCCGTTGAATGTGCCGCTGGAGCGCCTGCAGGCCGGCGATGTCCGCACCCTGGTGCGCAGCCTGGGGCTGGAACTTTCGCTCAACCCCGAAGAACCGGGCAACCTGTCCCGGATTCTTGGGCTGTTAGACCTGACCGAAGCCGATGCATCGCGCCTGCAGAAGGCGCTGCAAGGCGGCGTTCCGCACAAAGTGCTCAACGCCCGCAAGCACGATGAAGAATCGCAAATCATCGCCGGAGCGGGCGCGTTTGGCGCGGTGACCCTGGCCACCAACATGGCCGGCCGCGGCGTCGACATCAAACTCGGCGGAGAACTGCCCGAGGAAATTCTGGCCGATACCAACCGCGTGCTGGCGCATGCCGGCGTCGACCCGTACGGCATGAATAATGAAGAACGCCTGGCCGCGCTGGATAAGGTCAACCCGGAAGACTACGGCATTTATGAAGAGGCCGTGCTGGCCTTCAAGCAGTACATGCAAGATATGGAACGCGTGCGCGAGTTGGGCGGGCTGCACATCATTGGCTCCGAGCGCCACGAAGCGCGCCGCATCGACAACCAGCTTCGCGGCCGCGCCGCCCGCCAGGGCGACCCCGGCTCTTCGCGCTTCTACCTTGCGCTGGACGACGAACTGATGCGCCTGTTCGGCGGCGGGCAGGTGGAAAACCTGCTGCGGCGCTTGAATATCGACGAGTCGCTGCCCATCGAGAGTAACATGGTGGGCCGGCTGGTCGAACAATCGCAGGAGCGCGTGGAGGGCAGCAACTTTGACGTGCGCAAGCACCTGCTGGAATACGATGACGTGCTCAACAGCCAGCGCAAGCGCATCTACGAACAGCGCAACCGCGTCTTCACCAAAGAAGACCTGACGGAAGACGTGACGGACATGCTGCACACCGAACTGCAGACCCGCGTGCCCAATTCGCTCAAAGATGAAGAAGGCCCGTGGAAGCTGCTGGCCTGGTTGGAAGAAACCCAGCCGCCGCTGAATTATGACGACATCACCTACCCGTCCTTTGCCTACCGCTTGCTGATCGACGACGTGCGCGAGAACATTCCCGCCGGGGCTGACCCGGTCAACGGGCTGCGCATTTCACTGCTGGGTGTGGCCGAGCGCGCCTTGCTGGCCGAAAAAGAACACCTGCTGCGCTCGCTGCGCGCCTCGGTGGAAAAGAACGATGAAGCCCTGGATATGCAAATTCAGGAACGCTTCGACGCGCTGGATGCCTTCCTGGAAAGCGCCGGGGAGACGGAAGAGGGCCAGGCTCCGCGCCGCCCGCAGGAACTGCTGGACGAACTTTCCAGCCTGGTGCGCGTGCCGGTGCGCCTGAACCCGGAACAGATGCGCCAGCTTGCAAACGATCCAGACGCGGTGCGCGAACCGGTCCGCCGCCAGGTCAACGACATGGTGCTGGCGCTGGCGGCCAGCCGGCTGGCTGCCGCGGTAAAGCGCCGCCTGCCCGATATGCCAGACTGGAAACCCGCTGCCGGGCAGGATGCGTCCTTCCGCGAGCTGGGAGAAGATATCCTGCGCATGGCGGAAGAGACTTTTGACCAGCGCATTGATCGGCTGATTAGCGACGGGCAGATTGGACGCGACCTCGATCCGCTGCTGGAAAAATACGGGGAAGAAGCACAGTCTGACGCGCTGCTGGTGCAGTTGCTGCAGTCTATGACCCGCGGAACGCGCATGGCCTTTGACCGCAAGACCCACCGCCAGACCTGGCAGACGACCACGCGCCTGTCATATGTGTTCCTGGCCGCGCACATCCTTTCTGAAGGTGAGCCTGAAGAAATCACCGAAGATGTGCTCGACCACCTGGAAGGCGCGCAAGAAGCGCTCAAACTGGCCCTTGGCCGCATGGAATGGAACCGCCTGCTGATCAACGAAGCCACGCTGCAGCGCCTGGACGAAAAGGTGCAGGCGCAACTCGCCGAGGCGCTGGAACCACAGCGCTATGCCCAACTGCGTGAATACCCGCTGACTGAACTGGACGCCGAAGACCGCGACACGGTGTGCCGCGTGCTGGGCGGCAAGGTACAGACGGAAATCTACCGTCACATCCTGCTGGGCGTCATCTCCGATCTGTGGGTAGACTACCTGACCAGCGTCGAAGCCCTGCGCGTGTCGATTGGTTTGGAAGCCTATGCGCAGCGTGACCCGCTGGTGCAGTACAAGAGCCGCGCCTCTGAAATGTTCAGCAGTCTGCTAAGCGACATTCGCAGCGGCGTGGTCAGCCGCATGTTTACTTACCAGCCGCGGACAAGCCAACCGGCCCCCGCCGCGGCTCCG
>DATCUC010000163.1:0-1603 GCA_036567625.1 Anaerolineaceae bacterium
CCGGCCGCGCGCGGGTGAGGGTGGCTGCGTAGCCTTCCACCTGGCTGACCGGCAGCAGGCTGATGAGCAGAGCCGGCAGAAACAAGACGATACTGCCGTATGCCAGCCAGCGCCGGGCGCTGGCAATTCGTGCCGTAATCCGGGCGGCTGCGCTGTTTTTGCGCCACAACAGCCCTGCCAGCAGCGCCGAAAAGCCCCCGGCGGCGGCAAAGGCCCCCGCCAGACCCAGGCGGATGGGCGATAAGCCGAACGGCATCCCGGCGTAATGTTCCGAGGGGATCGAAAGCAGCCAGGCCAGCCCCACCAGCGCGGTGAGCCCGCTGAAAGCCCAGAACCCGGCGATTTTCCGCGCCAGCAAGGTCGATGCGGCTGGAGCGCGGCTCATGTCTGCGGCGAAACCAGGCGCTCTGTCCAGCGCGGAGAGTCGAGTACGAAGAAGGCCGCCCCGTAAGCGATCAGGCAGCCCAGGAAGATCAAATTCGCGGGCAGCGCGGGCAGTTCCAGGGCTACAAAAGCCAGGCAGTCGACGAACAGCGCGGTCATCACCATCACCAACACGGCGTGGTTAGGGTCGAGCCCGCGCGCCACCAGCCGGTGATAGGTATGATCGCAGCCGGATTGGTAAAAGGGCTTACCGCGCCGCATGCGCGAGAAAAATACCAGCGTGGTGTCAAAGATCGGCACCGAAGCCAGCAGGATGGGCAAAAACCACGAAGAAAGCTGGAGCTTGGCCAGCGGATTGTACAGAATCGCTGCCGAAGCAATCAGGAAACCAAAGGTCTGCGCGCCGGAATCGCCCAAAAAGATATGCGACGGCTTGGTATTGAGCGCCAGGATCACCAGGCAAATACCCAGCAGCAGCGCGCTGAACAGCGCCAGCGTGCCCTGGTTAGAGCCCAGCGAGCCGAGGATGAAAAAGCCAAAACTCAACCCGCTGACGCTGACGCACAGTCCATCCATGCTGTCGATCAGGTTGAATGCATTGGTGATGCCAACTACCCAGAACAGGGTCAGGGCAATATCCAGCGCCTGGAAGGCGAAGCCCGTGCCGCTCCACTGAAAAGAAGGGTTTTCGAAGATGCGAATAAAATTGCCGGTGAGGATCAACAGCGCCCCGGCGATCAACTGGCCGGCCAGTTTGGGCAGCGGCCGCATGATCTTGAGATCATCCAGCAGGCCAAAGCCAAAAATCACCAGCGCGCCGAGCAGCGTGCCCAGAAACTGGCGGGTATTGAGCAGCCCAAAAGCCGGGAGCAGGATGGCCAGCGAGAGCATCAAAATAATGCCGCCGGCCAGCGGCGTAGGCGCGGCGTGTTTTTTGTGCGGCGCGGCGCCGGGCATGTCAATCAGCTTGAGCCGCCGGGCAATGCGAATGCCCAGCCAGCCGGTGAATGCCGTCACCAGTATCGCGCACACGATCGCCAGATAAAGAGTCATCCCTGTCCTCGGTCGGAGTGTTCTAAGTCAGGAGAAGTATACCGCCATTGTGCGGTTAATGATAATGTCTGCTGAGAAGCGCTCTTCCACAAACCGCCGACCGGCCGTTCCCATGGCCTCCAGCCGCCGCGCATCCGGCAGCAGCTCGCGCAGGGCCGCGGCAAAG
>DATCUC010000164.1:0-7182 GCA_036567625.1 Anaerolineaceae bacterium
GGCGTGCGGGGCGGCGCGTTCTGGCTGGCCGCCCTCGGCGTAGTGAAACGCCAGCAGCCCGGCCAGGTTCTTTGGCGGGCGGTAGCGGTAAACCTGCTGCATAGCATCGGCAATGTGCCGGTGAAGCTGACGGTGACGCGCCTCACCCACCTCGCGGTAAGCGACTTCCATGGTCAGCGAATGGTCAAAGCGGTAGGTGGTATTCGCGCCGGTGGGGATCACCAGCCCGGCGGCCAGCAGTTCGTCAAGCCCATCCAGGGCCGCGTCTTCCGAAAGGCCGGAAGCACGAGAGACCACCTCAAAATCAAAATCCCGCCCCACCGCCACGGCGGTATCTAAAATGCGCCGGGCAGCTTCGGGCAGACGCGCCAGGCGGGTCTGCACCAGACCGGACAGAGCGCCGGAAATTTCCGGGGCGGTTTGCGGCTCGAAAGCAACCTGACCATCCAGCCACCCGTTGCGGCGCGCCTGGCGCACCAGTTCCGCCAGGTAATACAGGTTGCCTTCCGAATGCCGGTAGAGCCAGGCTGCCAGATCGTGGGCAGCGGGAGTCAACTGCTGGGCCACAGCCTCCACGTCACCCAGCGAGAACCGCGCCAGGGGGATGCGCTGGACGCGTTCTTGCCGTTCGAGCGCGGCCAACAGCCCGTGCAGCGCGCTGCCGCTGACCGGAGGCCAACTCGCCGCCAAAAAGATGACCTGATCTTCGGCAGATAGGGTGCGTACCAGGTAACCCAACAGCCGCAGAGTGGAGCTATCGGCCCAGTGCAAGTCGTCCAGGAAGAGGATCACCGGGCGCAAACCGGCCAGCGCGCACAGGAACTGGCGCAAGCCCTCCCACAGCCGCCATTCGTCGGCAGTGGTACTGCTGCCAGCGGCCAGTTCGGGCAGCAGCCGCGAAACTTCTTCCAGCCATACCGGGGGCAGCGAGCCGCGTACGCGACGTACCAGTTCGTCCCCGGCGGGCTGTGTCAGCAGCCCGCGCAGGGCTTCGACCACCGGCTGGTACGGCAGGTTGGATTCGAGATCGCGCCCCGCGCCGCGCAGGCAAACGAAATTCTCCAATCCGCGCAGGAATTCATCCACCAAGCGCGTCTTACCCACCCCTGGCTCGCCTTCCACCAGCAGCAGCTTCCCACTGAACAGGCCGGTTTGCAGCTCGCGCAGCTCGGCCGCGCGCCCGCTGAAGGGCAGCGCGAACTGCTCCGCGCCGCGCTCGGCGGGGGTTTTGACCGTAATCACCGGGCGCGCAGTGGGCGCCGGTGCGGGGAGATCATCTTTTAAAATCTGGTCGTAGAGCCTGCGGGTTTCGGCCATCGGCGGAACGCCCAGTTCTTCATCGAGCAGGCGGCGCAGTTGATCGTAGCGGCGGATGGCCCCGGCCCGGTCGCCAGAAAGGTAAGCCAGCCGGATGGTCTCGCGCTGCAAATCCTCTTGCAGCGGGTCCAGCGCCAGGCCGCGCTCCAGCATTTGCAGCCCGGCCGCATAGTCGCCGGCCGCGGCGTGCGCCTGACTGAGGCTGACCAGCCCGCGCACCGCCAGGCGTTGAAAGTGCTCGCGCTCCGCAAGTAACCACTGCTCGAATGCTGCGTTCTCTTCCATGACGAAGCCATCCAAAAACGGGCCACGGTACAGGGCCAGCACTGTTTCCAGCTTGAGCACATCACTGGTTGGCGCCGACAGGTTGCGCGCGAACATGCGCGCATCCACGCGGGTTTCGCCGCGCAGACCAATCGCTTCGCGCTCCACCTCCAGGTATTCACCCAATTCTTTGCGCAGCCCGTGGAGCGTTGTACGCAGTACCTGCTGCGCGGCGGCGCGTTCGGTATCCGGCCAAAAGAAGCTGAGGAGCTGCTCGCGCTGCACCGGGCGGGAATTGGCCGCCAGGTAATACAGCAAAGCCCGGCTCTTACGCCGCGAAATTGCCAGCGCTTTGTCATCACGTTGAACTTCTGGGGGGCCAAGCAGCAGAATGGTGAGCATCATCGCTGAGTATAGGAGAAAACCCGCCCGGTCGCAACTGGATTGGCCGGGTTGGCTGACCTCGGATAGCATTTGACACCTTCTTTCCTCTATAATTAGCGTATCATCGCTCATGGGGGCACGCGCTGGCGTACGAGCGGCGTAACTCGCCAACTGACAGGGTGTTATCTACCCTAGACGAAAGGGAACGAACAAAACTGCTTATGAGCAACCATACCACTCGCCTGGAAACACTTCGCGCGGAATCACGCCTGGGGGGCGGAGAAACGCGCATCGCGGCGCAACATGCCAAGGGCAAGCGCACCGCGCGCGAACGGATCGAACAATTACTTGACCCGGAGACCTTTCAAGAGATTGGCGCATTTGTCCAGCACCGCGCAACCGGGCTGGGCATGGAGAAAAGCCACCCGCTGGGCGACGGGGTCGTCACCGGGTACGGCAAGGTCGACGGCCGGCTGGTGTACGTGTTTGCCCAGGATTTCACCATCCTGGGCGGCTCGGTGGGGCTGGCGCACGGCCAGAAGATCGCCCGGTTGATGGAAATGGCGATTCAAAACGGCGCGCCGTTGATCGGGCTAAACGATTCGGGCGGAGCGCGGATCCAGGAGGGCGTGGACGCGCTGGCCGGGTATGGCGATATTTTTTACCGAAACGTGCGCGCGTCGGGCGTGATCCCGCAAATTTCGATCATCCTCGGCCCGTGCGCGGGCGGCGCAGTGTACTCACCGGCGATCACCGATTTCGTCTTTATGGCCGAAGGCACGGCCAACATGTTCATCACCGGCCCGGAAGTGGTGCGCGCGGTGACCCACGAAGACGTCGACTCGGACTCGCTGGGCGGAGCCCACGTGCATCACACGCGCAGCGGCGTGGCGCATTTCACCGCGCCGGATGAAGAATCGCTGCTGGCGCATGTGCGCGAGCTGCTTTCATATCTGCCGTCCAACAACCTGACCCCACCGCCGCAGGTCACTGCTACCGACGAGCCTGACCGCCCCACTCCCGAACTGGAAGACTTGATCCCGGAAGATCCGCAGCAGTCATACGATGTGCACGACGTGATCGAAGCGCTGGTAGACGGGGGGGATTTTCTGGAAGTGCAGAGCGATTACGCCCGCAACCTGGTGATCGGGTTTGCCCGGCTGGACGGCCAGGTTGTGGGGATTGTCGCCAACCAGCCCGAGTACCTGGCGGGCGTGCTGGATATCAACGCGTCTGACAAAGGCGGGCGCTTCATCCGTTTTTGCGACGCCTTCCACATCCCGCTGATTACGCTGGTGGATACACCCGGATTTATGCCCGGGCTGGAGCAGGAACACGGCGGCATCATCCGCCACGGCGCGAAGATGATTTATGCCTACGCCGAAGCCACCGTGCCCAAAATCACGCTGATCCTGCGCAAGGCTTACGGCGGCGCGTATATCGTGATGAGTTCCAAACATTTAGCCGGAGACGCCAATTTTGCCCTGCCCAACGCCGAAATCGCGGTGATGGGCCCGGAAGGGGCGGTGCGCATCGTGTTTCGCAAAGAGCTGGACAGCGCGGCTGACGCGCCGGCGCAGCAGGCCGAACTCACCCGGCGCTACCGGGAAGACCTGGCAAACCCGTTCGTGGCGGCCGCGCGCGGCTACCTGGACGATGTGATCCCCGCCGGAGAGGCGCGCCAGCGGCTGGTGGCTGCCCTGGAGAGCCTGCGGGATAAGCGCCAGCCCACGCCACAGCGCAAGCACGGCAATATTCCGCTGTAAAACGCTGACGCCATCCATGACCGGACGTCACAGGAATTTGGAGAGAAAATGAAGGTATTGGTAGCAAATCGCGGAGAAATTGCCATCCGCATCATGCGTACCTGCCGGGAGATGGGTTTCCCAACGGTCGCGGTGTATTCCGAGGCCGACCGCACTGCTCCGCACGCTCGCGCGGCGGATGAGGCCATTCCCATTGGCGAGCCAAAGAGTTACCTGGATATCCCCACGATCATCGCCGCGGCCAAACGCAGCGGGGCGCAGGCCGTTCACCCGGGGTACGGATTTTTATCGGAAAACGCGGCATTTGCCCGCGCGGTGGAAGCGGCCGGGTTGATCTTTATCGGCCCGCGCCCGGAAACAATCGAAAAAGCAGGTGACAAGCTCGAAGCGCGCCGCATCGCGCGCGAGGCCGGTCTGCCGGTGCTGTCGGGATCGGATGAGTCAGTGCCGTGCGACCTGCCGGTGGGCTATGCCGAAAGCATACAGTACCCGGTGCTGGTGAAGGCCGCGGCGGGCGGGGGTGGGCGAGGCATCCGCCTGGCGCGCTCTCCGGAAGAACTGGAGATGATGATTGCCGCGGCGCGGCTGGAAGCCTGCCAGGCGTTTGATGACGACACAGTGTACCTGGAGCCGCTGGTGCCCGAGGCACGCCACCTGGAAGTGCAAATCCTGGGCGACGGCCAGGGCAACGTGATCTACCTGGGCGAGCGCGAATGCTCGATCCAGCGCCGCCGCCAGAAGCTGATCGAAGAATCCCCGGCAGCGGAGCTGCCGGAAAGCACGCGCCAGCAGTTGTTCGACGCGGCGCTGCGCCTGGGCTGCGCCCTGAACTACCGCAGCCTGGGCACGATCGAATTCTTGCTGGATGCCGCCGGGCAGGTGCATTTTATCGAGATCAACCCGCGCATCCAGGTGGAGCACCCGGTCACCGAAATGATCACCGGGCTGGACCTGGTGCGCGAACAGCTAACCCTGGCGGCTGGCAGCAAACTGCGCCTGCGCCAGGAAGATATTACCTGGCGCGGAGCGGCAATTGAATGCCGCGTACTGGCCGAGGACGTGGAAAATGACTTCATGCCTGCGTCGGGAGCGGTGACTTACGTGAAGGAGCCCGGCGGGCCGTTCGTGCGCGTGGACAGCGCGCTGTACATAGGCATGCCGATTGGCACGGCGTATGATTCGCTGCTGGCTAAGGTGATCGTATGGGGCGAAGACCGCCCGGCAGCCATTGCCCGCGCTATCCGGGCGCTGCGCGAATTCCAGATCGGCGGGGTACCGACCGACCTGACCTTCTTAATCAAGCTGCTGGAAAGCCCGGCGTTTGTCAGTGGTACGTTCAACACCACCTATCTGGACAGTTTCCGTCCGGTGCTCAACCTGGGGCCGGATGTAGAACTGCAAGCAGCCACAGCAATTGCCCTGTTCGTTCACAACCAGCGCGAGCAGTCGCTGCCGCACAAAAACGGGCATGTCAAGCCATGGCGCGATGCTGCCTGGCGCGAACAGATGCGCGGGATGCAGTAAAGGAGCCGTTGTGAACTATACCGTAACGATTGGCAGCAATAGATACCAGGTCAAGATCAACAATAACCGGGTGACGGTCAACGGCGTGCCGGTGAACTCGCGGCTGATCCAATTGAACGCCAATGGGTTGTACCTGCTGCGGCATGAGGACCGGGATGTCGAGGTGCATTTGCAGGAGCAGAGCACCGGCGCGGTTGAAGCAATCATCGGCGCCCAGCGGATTGTGGCGCGAGTCGAATCACCGCAGCGCCGCGAGCCGCGCAAGAAAGACACGCCGCAGTTGGGCACCGTGCAGGCGCCGATGCCGGGGCTGGTGCTTTCGGTCAACGTGACGGAAGGCGACTGCGTGGAGCAGGGCCAGGTGCTGGCGGTGATCGAATCGATGAAAATGCAGATGCAGATGCGCGCCCCGGTCAGCGGGCGGGTGGCGCGGGTTGCCGCCCGCAACGGCATGCAGGTAGAAAAAGGCGGCCTGCTGGTGCAGATCGAATAGACTTTGCGGGTATTTTCTCAAAAGAGCCGGACGGAATCGCAAAAAAGCGCATCCATCCGGCTCTTTTTGTGTTGTTCTCCAAAGGGGTTTTGTGCACAGCACATATCATGCCCCCGCAGAAAGGGGCATGCAAAACACCACATTGAGCGCGCGGGCTGCCTGTTTGCCCGTCACGTTCTCAGGAGGCACTGCAATGATTGACCCGAAAGCGATTGCAATTGTTGGTTTAGGAGCGATCTTACCCGACGCTCCCAACCCGCAGATGTTCTGGCAAAATATTCTGGCCGGACGCTCCAGCATCACCGAAGTTCCCCGCGCCCGCTGGATTTGGGAGAACTATTACGACCCCGACCCGGCTGCAACCGATAAGACCTATTCTAAAATCGGCGGCTGGGTGAAAGACTGGGATTTCGACCCGCTGCGCTGGGGCATTCCCATTCCGCCCAGCGTGCTGGCGGTGATGGACGACGGCCAGAAATGGGCAATCGCCGCCACCCGGCAAGCACTGCTGGATTACGGTTATCCGCAGCGCCCGCTTGACCCGGCGCGCACGGCAGTCATCCTGGGCAATGCGCTGGCCGGGGAAAACCATTACCGCACCACCATCCGCATTCACCTGCCGGATTATCTGGACGTACTGCAAGCGATCCCCGATTTTCAAAACCTGCCCGCGGCAGCGCAGCAGGCGCTGCTGGCCGGGATGACCAGCGGCATTCGCGCTTTGACCCCGGAGATCACCGAAGATACCATGCCCGGCGAGCTTTCGAATGTGATTGCCGGGCGCGTGGCGAATGTCTTCAACTTTAGCGGCCCCAACTTCGTCACCGATGCGGCCTGCGCCTCGTCGATGGCCGCGCTGCAGTCGGCGGTGGAAGGGTTGATTTCGCGCCGGTTTGATGCGGTGATCACCGGCGGCGTAGACCGCAACATGGGCCCGGAAGGGTTTGTCAAGTTCAGCAAGATCGGCGCGCTTTCCCCCGACGGCTCGCGTCCGTATGCCGAAGGCGCGAACGGCTTTGTGATGGGAGAAGGCACGGGCATCCTGCTGCTCAAGCGGCTGGCAGACGCGGAACGCGACGGCGATACGATCCATGCCGTGGTGCGCGGCATTGGCTCCAGCTCGGACGGCAAAGGCAAGGGCATTACCGCGCCGAACCCTGCCGGACAGCAGCGCGCGATTGAACGCGCCTGGCAGGATGCCGGGCTGCTGCCCAGCAGCGTGACCCTGGTGGAAGGCCACGGAACGTCGACCCGCGTGGGTGACGTGGCCGAGGTCAACAGCCTGGCGGCGGTCTTTGCCGGCATGGAAGTACCCGCGGCCAGCATCGCCCTGGGTTCGGTCAAGTCTAACATTGGTCACCTGAAGGCCGCGGCGGGCGCGGCGGGGCTGCTCAAAGCCGCCCTGGCTCTGCGCGAGAAGACCCTGCCGCCGTC
>DATCUC010000165.1:0-3039 GCA_036567625.1 Anaerolineaceae bacterium
AGCGGCCCGGCCAGCGCCAGTTTTGCCACCAGGCTGAGCATCTTCTCGCGCGCGGCGCGCGGCGCGATCAGCAAAGTCACCTGGTTATTCGAAGCAAGCGTCAGATCGTTCATCCTGACTACAGCATACGGTTGCCGGAACGCAAAAACAATCCCACCCCAGGTTGAGAACCGGGGGGATATTTGGGTTAGAGGTGGGGGGAGATTTGGGTTAGATGCCCAAAAAGCCGGGTTAGTGGCCGGATTCGTCCAAAAAAGCGCTCACCACGCGGTTGAAATCTTCGGGGCAGTCGCGCTGCGCCCAGTGCCCCGCGCCTTCCATCCATTCCAGCCGCGAGCCAGGGATGCGCCGCTGCGCCTCGCGCGCCCACTCCGGGGGTACTGCGCTGTCTTTGGTGCCGTGGACGATCAATACTGGCGCGCTGATCTCGCCCAGCCGGTCGAGGTAACAGGTGCGCACGCCGTTCCAGGTTATATCGCTCTGCTGGATGCCGTTCCAGGCGCGCCCGGCGCCGGGGCGCACCATTTCCTGGTAAGCCTGTTCCACCAGTTCATCCGTTACTGCGCCAGGGCGTTTGAGCAGCGCCGCCAGCGAGTAGCGCACCACTGCGCGGCTGCGCATCAGCGCCCAGCTCAGCCCGTTGAGCGGCGTCTTGATGTACACGTAACTCAGGCGGTGAAAGGGCACGCTGCGCTGCAGACCGTAGCTGTCGACCAGCACCAGCTTTTCCACGCGCCGCGGGTGATCCAACGCAAAGCCCAGGGCTACGCCGCCGCCCATCGACAGCCCGCACAGCGCCGCGCGCTCAATTTGCAGCGCGTCGAGAAAATCGCGCAGGAACGCGCCGTAAAACGACATGGTATAGGCGATATCGGGCTTGTCGCTCGCGCCAAAGCCGGGAAAATCCGGCGCAATCACCCGGTGGCGTTCGGCCAGCACCGGGATATGCAATTCCCAGGAAAGACGCGCATTGTCGATCCCGCCGCCGTGCAGCAGCACCACCGGGCTGCCGTTTGCGCCCGCCGCGTAATAGTGGGTGCGTATCCCATTAACTGCGACGCTGTGTTCACTGGCTTGCATACCAACCTCCGCATCAACGCGATCTTGACCCGCCGGGCGGGCCGTGGACGATCAATATAAATTCGGCTTTCTTCTGATTGACCTGCTTGCGCACGCTGGCCGCGCCTCCGCGGTAAATGATCTCGCCCGGCTGGGTCAGGTCGCAGGCCACCGTCACCGGCTGGCCAGCGCCAAAGACCTTGGCCACGTCATCCAGCAGCGCGCCCAGGCGGTAGGGCGTGTCCATCAGCACCACCGGCATGCGCAGTCCGCGCAGCCGGGTCAGTTCGGCGCGCCGTTTTTCCGGCTCGCGCGGCAAAAACCCGCCGAAAACAAACTGCTCCAGCTTGAAATCCAGCAGCGACAGCGCCGCGATGATTGAGTTTGCGCCGGGCACCGGCGAGACGCGCACACCAAACCCGGATGCCACCGAGATCAACAGGTGGCCGGGGTCGGCAAAGACCGGCGTGCCGGTGTCAGAGATCAGCGCCATCGTCTGGCCCTGCACCAGCCGCGCGGCAATCTGCGTGGCCTGGTCTTCTTCATTATGTTCGTTGAGCAGGATAATCTCTTTGGCTTCAATCCCCAGCCGCTTGAGTAAGCTGCTGCCCACGCGCAGTTCTTCGCAGATGATCGCGTCAGCTTCGCGCAGAATCTTCAGCGCGCGCAGGGTGATGTCTTCCAGGTTGCCAATCGGCGTGGCGACGATATACAGCGTTCCAGACGGGTTTTTAGTGGGCATGGGCACCTCGCGATCGCCACAGCAAGCCGCGCTGCGGCGCGAACAGGAACGCCAGCAGGAAGAACGCCGTCGCCACCAGCACCACCGCCGCGCCCGAGGCCACGTTGGCGTAATAACTCAAATACAGACCAATCACGCTCGACAGCGCCCCCAACCCGGCGGCAGTCAGCATCATCCGCGGCAGGCGGCGCGCCAGCAGGTAGGCCGTGGCGCCAGGGGTGACCAGCATCGCCGCCACCAGCCCGATGCCGACCGTCTGCATCGAAACCACCACCGTCAGCGAGAGCAGTACCAGCAGCAAGTTGCGCAGCACTTCGCGCGGAAAACGCAGCGTGGCGGCCAGCACCGGGTCGAACGAAATCACCAGAAACGGGCGGTAGAGCACCACCAGCACGGCCAACACGCCAACAGTGATGCCCGCGGTGATCCACAAATTTTGCGGGCTGACGCCCAGCACGTTGCCAAACAAAATATGGCTGAGATCAGCCGCCGAGGTGCGGATGGAACTGATCAGCACCACGCCCAGCGAGAGCGCGGCAGCAAACAGGATGCCGATCGCCGTATCTTCTTTCACCACGCCCGAGCGAGTGATAAAGCCCACGCCCAGCGCCACGAAAACCGCCGCGATCAGCGCGCCAATCATCAGGTCGGCGCCCATCAGGTAGGCCACGGCCACACCGGGTAGAATGGCGTGCGCCAGGGCATCGCCCAAAAAGGCCATCGAGCGCAGCACCACGTAGCAGCCAATCACCGCGCACAGCACGCCCACCAGCAGCGAGGCCAGCAGCCCGCGCTGCATAAATTCAAACGCAAAGGGTTGCAGCAGCCATTCAATCATGCGCTATCTCCTCGGGCGAGTGAGCGTGTTCGCTGTTCGGGTCACAGCACTGGTCGACCAGCACGCCGTTACCGGTGAAGAAAATCTGCTTGCCAAAAGCTGCCCCCAGGGCTTCCGGCTGCAGCGCTTCGCGGGGGTCGCCGTAGGCCACCAACCGGTGATTGAGCAGCAGCACCCGCGAAAAACGTTCCGAGGCCAGCGTCAGGTCATGCGTCGAAACCAGCACGGTCACTTTTTGCTGGCGCAGAACTTCCAGCAGGCGCAAGGTCACCTCCTGGGTGGTGATGTCCACGCCGGTAAAGGGCTCGTCCATCAGCAAAATATGCGGTTCCTGGGCCAGCGCGCGCGCCAGAAAAACCCGCTGCTGCTGCCCGCCCGAAAGTTCGCCAATCGGCCGGTG
>DATCUC010000166.1:0-11637 GCA_036567625.1 Anaerolineaceae bacterium
GTGCGCGCCCGCCCAAATTTTGCGCCGGTTGCGAGCAAAGGGCGCGGCCAGTTGCGGCTGCGCCTGCATCCAGTCAACGATGCGGTAGGCCTCTTGCCCAAACGCGGCCGCGCGAGCCACATTCTTAGCTTCCGGGTGAAAACGCGCCGCCGCCAGGGGTTGCGCCAGGTAGCGCATGGGCGCCTGCTGCGCCACGCGCAGCCACAGGTGATGGTCGAGCAGCAGGTGATAGCTTTCATCCAGCAGCCCGGCGCGCAGCAGCGCATCACGGCGCAGAAACACGCCCGGCTGGCCAATAATGAAGAAACGCATCAATTCTTCCAGGCCCCACGGCCCGTAGCGCATCACGTTGGTCGTTTGCCCGGCGGCATCGATCGCCAGCACATCACCAAAGAGCATGCCGCACTCCGGGTAGGCTTCCAGCGCGGCCACCGCCGTGGAAACCGCCCCCGGCAGGTACAGGTCATCCGAATTGAGCCAGGCCACGTACTTGCCGCGTGCTCGCGCCAGCCCTTTGTTGATTCCTTCAGCCTGGCCGCGGTCTTTTTCCGACACCCACCAATCCAGCCGGTCTGCGTAGCGCCGGATGATCTCCACGCTGCCGTCGGTCGAGCCGCCGTCAACGACCAGCACTTCCATCTCCGGGCAGTCCTGCTCCAGCACGGAACGCAAAGCTTGCTCCAGGTAGGCGGCCTGCTGGAAAGAGGGCATGACGATCGAGATCAGCGGAGTTTGCGACATACGGCAAAAAAGTATCTAGGCGAAAAGCGATTCGTAGGGCACTTTGGGGAAGACCGTCAACTTGCCGCCCACCGTGGCGTCGATGACCTGCCGCCCAGCGGATTCATACGCGGCGCGCGCCATGCGGTACGAGCGCTCCGAAGTGTCCAGATCGGGAAGCTGCCAGCGGAAACCCTTGCCAAAATAGGAAGGCGAAAAGTGGTTGGGGTCGTCGCCCTGGCTGACCACAGTGGTGTTGGGCTTACCCTGGGTGACGAAGTTGTGATCCACGCCGATCAGGATGACGGTTTGAAAGCCGAGGTAAAAAGCTACCTGCAGCGCGGTGTAGGTGACCGTAGCCCCTTCCCACAGGCGGCCGCGCGCGTCGCGCGCGAATTTTGGCCCCGTGTACGTGGTGTAGAGGAAAAACAGGTCGTCTTCAGGGCGCAGCCATTTGCGCGCGCGCCACGAAACGAAGCGCGGCATCTGCAGGCTTTGAATGTCCGCGGCGCACTGCTCCACCACCAGGTCATTGACCGAGAGATAATACGTGGTGGGGAAACCCATCTCGGGGAAGGCCAGGTAAATGCGGTTCATGCCCAGGGTGATTTCACCGCGCAGCTTGCTCAGGTCAGTTTGCTTGAGGCTGGGGCCGTTGCCAATAATAAAGCAGCGCTCGCCGCGGTGCCGGTCTTGCAGAGCGGCCAGGCGGCGTTTGGTATCCTGCCGCCAGGGATGAAAGCTGGATTGCGGCCAATCACGGCTGCGGGCCAGCGCGTCGCGGCTCTCGCGGGCTGCGTTCAACAGCGGCGGCGGCAAAAGCTGCTTGATGGTTTCGCGCAGGTTGCTCATTATTCGGTGCTCAATCGGGCGGTCGCGCCGCCGTCAACCACCAGCGCCTGCCCGGTCATGAACGAAGACTGGTTGGAATCGGCCAGAAAGAAAATGGCATGGGCAATCTCGCGCGGCTGCCCCACCCGGCCGTTGACCGTCTTGCGCGCCAGGTTTTCCAGGCGCTCATGCATGCTTTCACCGCCCAGGTGACCGCGGTCCATCCCGGCGCGCAGCATGGGCGTATCTACCGCGCCCGGCAGAATGGCGTTGACGCGCACGTTGACCGGCGCGAATTCGATCGCCATCGCGCGGGTGAGGGCCAGCAGCCCGCCCTTGCTGGCGGCATACGCCGCGATGTTGGCCGAGGTCTGCACGGCATGTACCGATGAGACGTTGACGATGGCCCCACCCCCGGCGGCCTGCAGTAGCGGATAGGCCAGCTTGGCGCCCAGGAACACCGAGCGCAGGTTGGAAGCCATCACCGCGTCCCATTCTTCCACTGTGGTTTCGATCAACGGCTTGGCCACCTGGTAGGCGGCGTTGTTGACCACCACGTTGAGGTACGGGCGAAAGGCGCTGGCCTGCTGGTAAATGCTCTCCAGGTTGCGCGGATCGGAAATATCGGCCTGGATAAACAGCCCATTCTCCGGGAAACCGGGACCGAAAGCGTTGCGGTCCACGCCGATCACGATCCAACCGGCCTCATGAAAAACCTGCACCGTGGCGCGGCCAATGCCGCCCGCCGCGCCGGTAATCAACATCACATGTTCGGTTTGCGTTTCCATTGATTCTCTTCCCTTTGACTTCTCAGCGCATCAGATCATCCAGATCACTGCACGGGATACCCAGCCCATCCAGCAGGTTGCGCACCGTACTGCGGTGCACCCGCTCCCAGGCGGCCGGGCTGGAATTGGAATTATGCGGCGCCAGCAGCACGTTGTCCATGCGGCGCAGCGGTGAATCGGCGGGGAGCGGCTCGAACTCGAATACATCCAGCGCCGCGCCGCCAATCTGGCCGCTTTGCAGCGCCTGGATTAATGCGGCTTCTTCCACCACCGGCCCGCGCGAGCAGTTGACGATCACCGATCCGGGCTGCATGTATGCGAATGTTTCGCTGTTCATGAGATGATAGCTGGTCGGGTTCAGGTCGGTGTTCAGGCTGACGAAATCACTGCGGGCCAGCAAGTCCGGCAGGCTGGTCATCTCTACCCCGTTTTCCAACAGAAAATCCGGCGCAATGGAGATGATATCGTTGCCCAGCAGTTGCATGCCAAAGCCACGCGCGCGGCGCAGCACCGCCTTGCCAATATTGCCAACCCCTACCACGCCCAGGGTGCATTCGCTCAGGCTACGCCCGGGGATCTTGTCCCACAGGCCGCCCTTCATATCGCGGTCCATCCACGGCAGGCGGCGGGCAAAGGCCAGCAGGTAGCCCAGCACGCTGTCAGCTACCGGCAGGGTGAAGGCATTGGGCGTGTTGCCTACGCGGATACCCAGCCGCGCGGCGGCGGCCAGGTCGATCGAATCGATGCCGGTGCCCCACTTGGATATGATCTTCAGACGCGGGGCGCAGCATTCCATCACCTGGGCGGTGTAGCGGTCGTCGCCGCAGATTGCGCCGTCAAACTGGCCGGCCAGGGCCAGCAAATCGGCCTCTTCCATGCGTTCCTGCACTTCGCCGGGCAGCAGCAGTTCCAGCCCATAATGCTCGAGGATCGGGCGAAAGCGGTTCAGGTAAGGCAAAATATAGGGTGCGGTGATCAATACGGTGGGCATGAAGTTTCCTCCGCCGCCAATTATACCCCACCCCCGCCTGCCGGTTGAGTGGTTGTTTTGCCGTATCCGGCCCCCCTCCAACTCTGCGCTGCATGCCGCTGCGCGGCGACCCCAAGTTACAAAAGCGCAACTTGGAGGGAGGGCCAGACTCTCCCTCCATTTTCGTTCTTCAGAAAATGGGGGGAGGTGGAGGGGGCGGCATTCAGCGCAGAGTTGGAGGGGGGTCTGCGATTTCCCAAAACCCAACGCTCTTTTTAAACAGTCGGGTTGCTCTGTGAGCAAACCCAACCTACAAAATTTCATCCTTCTCCCCGCGCAACCAACAAGGGAATGAATTGTCAAATTCTAGCGGGGAGAGGCAAGGTAAGGGGTTTATCGTTCGGGGCAGCGTGGAATGCTCCGCACAAGGCGCTCCAGCGCCGCCACGCCCAGAAAGCGCCATCCTGCCCTGAGTAAATCCGTAGGTCGGGTGAGCGCAGCGAAACCCTGTGGGTGAGCGCAGCGAAACCCGACGCTCTTTTTAAGTAGGGTGCGCTTCAGCGCACCAAACCGCAGCGTCAACCTATCGTGATCTTCATAGGCACATAAACCGTCTCGTATAGAAGCGCTTTTGTGCCTGCGAAGGCATGCTTACAATGATCCTCTGAGGTCGGTGCGCCTGCTCGCAGAGCACCCTGCGGGTGGCGCACCAAACCGCAGCGTCAACCGATTGTGGCCTTCATAGGCACATAAACCGCCTCGAATGGATAGGTTTTTGTGCCCACGAAGGCATATTACCGTTGATCGTCATCCACAACTGCCAGATGTTGTGCAAAACGCACAACCGCGCCAAAGGCAACCGCTAACCCCGCGCAACCGCGGGCACACAGGCGGATGAAATACGGTCAATGCATTGAACTGCCCCGTAGGATAGACAGCAAAGTAGAGTGCGCCTGCTCGAAGCATTTGTTTCAACTTAATCGAAAAAACGCTAAGTAGGGTGCGCCTGCTCGCAGAGCACCCTACTACCCCTCACGCGCAGCGTACCCCGACCTACAACCTTAATCCTGCCTGACGCTTTGCTGCATAATGCGCTGCATCGCGGCGCGGGTCGGGTCAAAATCGATGGTGTAGGTAAACGAGCCCTGCTTGCCTTCCTCGCCCACCCAGTCAATCACCGGTTGGGTCACCTGTTCGCCGTCCAGTTCGTAGCGGTAGGCGGCGTAGCCGTAAACGCCATTTTTCACCGGCAGATACTCGGTGGTGGCCCCGGCGGCGATATCGCCAAAGAAAATCTCTTCTTCGGGGAAGAGCACCGTCAGGTTTTTGATCGGCGCGCTTCCCGCGTTGGTAATGCGCAGCCGCGTGCTTCCGGCCTCACCCGGTTTCGCGGTGGGAACGACCGCTTGCGTGGGTTCCGACTGCGGTTCGCTCCCCTGGCAGGCCGCCAGGAAAGATGCCAGCAGAATCATCACAAAAACAACCAGTAAACGGCGCGACTTCATTGTTCTCTACTCCTTGCCAGTAAAATTATTCGTGCAGTTCCGCCAGCCTGCCGCGCAGAATGTCCATATCCATGCCGGCGCGGGCGATCTCTTCGGCTGGCTTTTCTAATAGACGCCGGTAGAAGGCAATCAGTTCCGGCTGGATCGCATCGCGGGTATCCGCGCGGCCCCACAGCAGGCGCAGCGCTTCTTCCGCCAGGGTGAACGCGCCCTGTTCTTCGTAGTACCCGGCCAGCGGCCACAAGGTGTCCGCGCCCAACCGGGCCAGGTCCAGCCGCCCGGCCAGGGCGTCGATGCGCTCGCGCAGAGCGCTTGTATCTTCGCCCGCTTGCGCGTCTTGAAAGCAGGCTTCCAAATAGTAGCGCAGCGCGCGAGCGTGACTGTCCAGGCTGTCGCTTTCGCGCCCTTGTTGCGCCAGCAGGTCGCCTTCCATTTCAAACAACTCGGCGATGATCGCCAAACGCTGGGTGTCCAGCCGCTCGTGGCGGGTGAGAATGTGGTACAGGCGCTCATCTTCAAGCTGCTTGATCAGGTGCGGCCGCAGCCCGGTAAGCTGCTGCAGGGTAATATCAATCAGCTCCTGCGCCGGCTCAATCTGGCCTTCGCGCCGCAATTTTGCCAGCCGCAGCAGCGCGGCTATGGCCAGGTTGATCATGCGGATCAGGTAATCTTCGGTCAGCACGCGGCCGTCCCTTTGACCTTACTCACCCATCAACTGCCCGGCATACGCAAACAGCGCCGCCGAGCCGCCGGTATGCCAGAAGAGGATCTTCTCGTCTTTGCCAAATTCGCCCTTGCGGATCAGGTCGATCAGCCCGCCCATCGCGCGCCCGGCGTAGACCGGGTCGAGCAGCAAGCCCTCGCAGCGCGCCGCCATCTGAATGGCTTCCTGCTCCAGCGCGCCCATCACCGCGTAACCGCCGCCCAGGTAGCCGTCATAAGCCAGCACATCCTCGGGCAGCACCTGCGCATTCAAACCGGCGCGCCGGGCAGTCAGCGCGGCCAGCCGGGTGACCTCTTCCTGCAGTTCCGCGCGGGTGCTGTCGATGGCAATGGCAGTGACTTTGGTGGTCAGCCCCAGCGCCTTTGCGCCCAGGCACATGCCGGCCTGCGTGCCGCACGAACTGCTGGCAAAAACCAGCCGGTCGAACACCACGCCGCTGGCCTGCATTTGCGCCTGCAGTTCTTCCATCGCTGCCACATAGCCCATCGCGCCAATTTCATCCGACGCGCCCAGCGGCAGGAAGAACGGTTTTTTACCCTCCGCGGCCAACCCGGCCACGGTTTCATCGGCCACTTCCTCGCGCGAGCGGTCGCCTGAAAAAACCACCTTTGCTCCCAGCAGGTGATCGAGCAACAGGTTGCCGTTCCATTCTTTAGGAGCATGGCCGCGCAGCACCACCACGCAGTTGAGCCCCACCCGCGCCGCGGCCGCGGCAGTCTGCCGGCAGTGGTTCGACTGCACCCCGCCCAGCGTAACCAGCGTATCCGCGCCCTGGCGCAGGGCTTCGGCCACGCTAAACTCAAGCTTGCGGGTCTTGTTTCCGCCGCCGGCCAGCCCGGTCTGGTCATCGCGCTTGACCCACAGCCGGGGGCCGCCCAGCGCGGCGCTCAAACGGGGCATTTCTTCAATCGGGGTCGGCAGTTGGGCAAGCAAAATACGCGGAAGATGGTCGGTTAGCATGCATTCCTCCTATTCCAATTTGGGGCAGCAGGTGGGTAACAGCACAGGGATTAAGCTGGATCCCGGTCAAGGCCAGCATCTCTTACCATATCATAGAATGCTTCATTCATGGGCTTTCTCAGCCACGATGATTTCGGCCACGGTTTCGCCCTCGAGCACTTCGCCGGTTTCAACAAAGCCCAGGCTGAGGTACAGCCCGCGCGCCCATTCGTTTTGCGGCGCATAGCTGATGCGAATGCGGCGGCAGCCGGGAATGGCGCGCAGTATTGCCAGCAGGTGCCTCATCGCGGCCCGGCCGTAGCCCTTACCCTGGTGCTCGCGGTCAATCATCAACCGCACCACCCAGTAGCTGTCTTCCGCGTCATCATAGCCGTACAGCAGCATTCCCACCAGCGTTTCGCCGGCATAGATGGCCTGCGGGATCAACTCGGGGTAGAAATGCACTTCGGCCATCGAGAGAAGATTCGGAGCAACGAACGCTTCCTGGTGTGGGTGCACGCGCAGCTTGCCGCACTGAGCCCAATTTGCCTTGGTCACCGGGCGGAACACGACGTCCATGGTCTATCTCCTTTTCCTTACAAAATGGCAATGTCGAATATCATTATACAGTCTGGACTCATCTGACTGTCTGTGTATAATGGATAAGATCACGGTTCTGGAACCCAATCCAGAAAAACCCAATACATCTTCCGCCGGACAACACGGGATCGTCCCTTACCGAACCTTACGCAATTGTAAGGCGCTTTTCGAAACGATTGGCCGTTCTCAACGTTATCCGTTAAGGCAGTGGGGAAATTGCATGCCCCTGGTTGCTTTCATCGCAGCTCTCAACCCACCCCGCGCCGGGAAAACCCTATTTCTATGTGCCTGGCTTCATTTGCACACGGACCTTACCCACGCCAGGAGCGTTGATGGCGCAACCCATTACTCCCCAGGATAGTGTTACCTGTCACGATGCATTCCAGCGTCTCGCGGATTTGATTCCGCAAGGCGCGGTCGTGGTGGATACCAACAACCTGGTGTTGTACGCCAACAAAGCCGCGCAAAAGTCATATCAGATCCATCCCGGCGACTCGTTTGAAATTCCCCATTTTCACCCAAACCAAAACGACCAGACCCTCACCGCCAGCGTGCGCATCACCCGCGCGAATTCCGCGATCGAAACCCTGGCGCTGGAACTGCGCGCCACAACGCAGGAATGGGGCGGGCAATACGCTCATCTGATCGTACTCGGCAATATCCCGCCGGCAGCACCGACCGACGAGGATCACCCGGCCGGCGAGAATCGTTACCACGCCATTATCGAACGCCAGAATACGCTGATCTTCCGCTTCAGGCCCGATACGACCATCACCTACGCCAATTCGACAAGCTGTCACTTCCTCGGCCGGGAACGCGATGAGATCGTCGGCTCTTCCATCCTCAATTACCTGCCGCCCGAAAGCCGCAGAAACGTCCAGCGGCACGTCAGCAAGCTGCTGCGTAATGGGCGCATGGAAGTGATTGAATTCCCGGTCATCATTTCCTCAGGTGAAATGCGCTGGCTGCAAATGACCGACCAGCCGATCCCGGATAAGAACGGGAATATCACCGAAATTCAGGCTGTGGCGCGCGATATTTCACAGCGCAAGATGGCCGAAGGCTCGCTGGTGGAAAGCGAGGCGCGTTACCGCGCCCTGGTCGAAGACAGCCCGGCGATGATTTGCCGCTTCCGCCCGGACGGCACGCTCATTTACGTTAACGAAACGCTGTGCACGTTCTTCGAACGCGAACGCGCCGACCTCATCGGCAGCAGCGTGTTTGATCTGATGACCGAAGAAAACCGCGATCGCGCGCGGTCGATGCTGCAAAGACCCGAGGCGCAAACCCGCCGCATAACGGTAGAAGGCCAGTCCGCTATCGCCAGCGGGCAGGTGCGCTGGACGCGCTGGACCAACCGGCCAATTCTGGATATGGAAGGCCACTGCATTGAGTTCCAGGCCGTAGGCATCGACATTACCAAAAGCAAGTTTGCAGAAGACGCCTTGCGCGCTTCCGAAGCACGTTTCCGCGACCTGTTGGAAAACATGCACCTGGTGGCGATTTTGCTCTCGCTGGACGGCAGCGTGCTGTTCGTCAACGATTTCTTTACCCAGCTCACCGGTTTTTCCGCGGAAGAGGTTTTAGGGCGCAACTGGTTTGAAATGATCGTGCCCCCCGAAGACCGCAAGCGGGTGACGCGCTCGTTCAACATCATGGCCAAAGAGGGCCGGCTGATTCCGCATGGGCAAAACCACATCTTCACCCGCAGCGGCGAGCGCCGCCTGATCAGTTGGAATACTACCCTGCTGCGCGACCCGCACGGCAAGCTGGTGGGCATTTCCAGCGTGGGCGAAGATATCACCGAACGCAACTGGGCCGGCCAGCTTCAAGAAGTGGTGCACAGCATTTCGCAAGGTACGCTCACCTGCGAAAGCGTGGAAGAACTCTACAGCCTGATCCACCACAGCCTGGAAGATGTGATGCCGGTGGAGAACTTCTTCATCTCCATTTACGATACCGAGCAGGAAAAGCTGACCTTCCCGTACTACATCGATCAGTACGATGCGCCGCCCGAAGCGCACCCCCTGGGCCCGGGTTTGACGGAGTATGTGTTGCGCACTGGCAAGCCGCTGCTGGCCTCGCCCGAAGTGTTCCAGGAATTAATCGAAAGCGGCGAAGTACAAGAAATCGGCGCCCCCAGCGTCGACTGGCTGGGCGTGCCGCTTCGCATCGGCCAGAAGACCACCGGCGTCATGGTAATACAGAGCTACACCGAGGGCGTGCGCTTCAATCAGCGCGATTTGCAGATTCTGGACTTCGTTTCGACGCAAATTGCCGCCACCATCGAGCGCAAGCGCGCGGAACAGGCGCTGCGTGAGAACGAGGAAAAATACCGCGCCCTGGTAGAAGCCTCAACCAGCGCGATTTTCCTCGAAACCTACGAAGGTGACATCCTCGACTGCAACCCCAGCGCCTGCCGTATGCTAGGCTATACGAAGGAAGAAATGCTGCGCCTGCGGGTTGACCAGTTGATCCCGCCCAACCTGGATGCGATGATGGAAGAGAAATTAGGGGAAAACAGCGGCCTGCGCCCCACCAATTGGGTAAGTTTTAACGTGCGCAAAGACGGCACGATCTTCCCCATTTCCATCAGTTCGCGCACGGTGTTCATCGGCGGCCAGGAACTGGCGGTGGTCTTTATGGAAGACCTGACCCAAAGCCGCCAGCACGAGCGCGAGATGGAAGCCATCGCCGGGGTGAGCGCGGCGCTGCGCACCGCCATTACCCAGGCGGATATTCTGCCGGTAATCCTCGACCAACTGGTAGGTCAATTGCGGGTGCATGGCGCATTTATCACCTTGCGCAACGAGAAAAACGAGTGCCCGCGCATCGTGCTTGGCTGCGGCACATGGGATCAGTTGAGCGACCGTGACCTGCCCAACACCGAGAGTCTGTGCTGCAAGGTAATCGCCACTGGGCAGATGTACCTCAACAATCAGGCTGCCATTGACCCCAACTTCCCGTTCCCCGACCTGATCGATGGGGTGAAAGCCATTGCCAGCGTGCCGCTGGTCACCCAGGATCACGTGTTTGGCGCGCTCACGGTGGGCTACGAACACCCGATCACGCCCGAAGAAGTGCACATCCTGACTGCCATCAGCAATATCGCTGCCAGCGCCATCCAGCGCGCGCGCCTGTACGAACAGACCAGCAAGCAAGCCGCCGAGTTGAGCGAGGCGTACGAAGCCACCATCGAAGGCTGGGCGTTGGCGCTGGAACTGCGCGATAAAGAAACCCAGGGCCACAGCCGGCGCGTCACCGAGTTGACCACCCGCCTGGCGGTGAGCATGGGCGTAGCCGGGGACAACCTGGTGAACCTGCGGCGCGGCGTGCTGCTGCACGACATTGGCAAGATGGGCATTCCCGACCGCATCCTGCTCAAGGCTGAATCTCTCACCGAGGAAGAATGGGTATTGATGCGCATGCACCCGGAATATGCCTACCGCATGCTCTCGTCAATCCATTATCTGCGCTCCGCGCTGGATATCCCCTACTGCCACCATGAGCGTTGGGACGGCACGGGCTACCCGCGCGGGTTGCAAGGCGAGGAGATCCCGCTGGCAGCGCGCATTTTCGCCGTGGTCGATGTGATGGACGCGCTCACCTCGAACCGGCCTTACCGCCCCGCCTGGCCGCGCGAAGAAGCCATCCAGTACATCCGGCGCCAATCCGGGCGGCACTTCGACCCGGCGGTCGTCGAGGCATTTCTGCATCTGCCAGAATAACAAAAGTACCCTCTCGCGAAAACACCGAGAGGGTACTTTTTCCTTAGAAATCACATTCCGTCAGGCGCGGGTTCCGCGGCCTTCGAACTTTTTCAATTCCTCGCGCTGGCGGTAGAGGATATCACGCATCACATCGCCAATCGAGATCATCCCCACCAACTCTTCGCCGTCTACCACCGGCAGGTGGCGGATGTGCTTGCGCGTCATTAAATCCATGCACTCTTCCACGGTCTGATCCGGATGCACGGTGATCACCGGCGAAGACATAATCTCGTTCACCGGCACATCCCGCGATGTTTTTCCCAGCAAGACTACCTTGCGCGCATAATCGCGCTCGGAAAGAATGCCCACCACTTTATCGTCCTCGGTGACCACCAACGCGCCGACATTTTTATCGGCCATCAAGCGCAGCGCTTCATACACCGATGCGCCCGGGTCAACACACCACACCGCATTTCCCTTCATTTGTAGAAGCTGCCGAACGATATTCATCCCTGACTCCTTTGCCCTATCGATTCCTGTACCAAAATTGTAGATTTTCTGGCAAACGAAGTCAATAGAATGTATACCGCGGGCAGGTCAACGCACTTCGAAGACGTGCAGCGTGCCATCTCCGCCATAATCAAACCTCGCCTCTGGAATCAACCTCAATCTCCCTTGCTGGCTGCGGATCCTGAAATTACCACTTAAAACCTGGACCAATTCATGGGGGCTGGTCAAAAAACGAATAAACGAATATTTCTCTCTACAAATGGCGAAAAACGAATAAAACGAATCGGCGAGCGTAGCGAGCGAAGCGAGCGCCAAAGAATGTCATTCAGAATAAACAACA
>DATCUC010000167.1:0-2226 GCA_036567625.1 Anaerolineaceae bacterium
GACCAGCATGCGGCACAGCGCGCACGGGCTGCTGACCTCGGTGAGGAGGCGACCCTGCATATCCACCACCAGCGCGCTTACCTGGCCCATTTCGGAAAACAGGTTTTGAATGGTTTGCACGCAGTGGGTAGGAAAGCCCGCGGCAACCGCCGCGGTGTCGGCTTCAGGCGCGGCTGCCGGTTCGCCGGTATTGAGCAGCCGGTCGACCTCGCGGCGCGGAAAGCGCCACTGCTGGCCGATCTTGACTGCCTTCAGACGGCCGTCGTTGAGCATCCGGTAAACCGTGATGCGGTCGACCTTGAGCAGATCCTGTACCTGGCGGGTGGTGAGCAAATCGTCCATATTTGTTATACGTTGCTATATCAACTGAATTGTGAATATCATAACAAGTATCAACCTGTTGCAGTTAGTGACAAATATCATGGACAAATGTCATATTGAGTCAAAAATATTGGGCCGCATCCACGGCTGCCGGTGATTGGCAGAAACACGCTAAAATCATCCTATGCCGTACAATCGCCTGAGCACATCCAAAATCGCCCAAGCCGCGGGTTGCCACCCAAATACCGTGCGCATGTACGAACAGCAGGGTTTCTTGCCGCCGGTGCAGCGCGCCGCCAACGGCTACCGCCTGTACACTCCGGCGCACCTGCATCAGATGATCTTTGCCCGCGCCGCGTTCAATTCGCCCTGGTGCGGGCGCGCGCTGCGCCGTTCACTGACCGCGCTGGTGCTGACTGCCGCCTCCCACAGCCTGGAAGAGGCCCGCGCGGCGGCTGCGCGTCACTTGGAGCTGGTGCGCACTGAACTGGCATACGCGGAAGATGCCGCCAGCGTGTTGGAAAGCTGGGCCAGCCTCCCTGCCCCGGCGGAAAACCGCTTTGCCCTGCGCATCCGCGAGGCGGCCCATCGCGTGGGCGCTACCCCAGACATGCTGCGCGGCTGGGAGCGGGACGGCATGCTGGACGTGCCGCGCAACCCGCGCAACCGCTACCGCGAATACGGCGCGGCAGAACTGGCCCGGCTGCGCGTAATCCGCCTGCTGCGCAGCGCCGGGTACAGCACCATGTCCATTCTGCGCATGCTGCTGCAGCTCGACAACGGCGGCGGCGACCTGCGCGCCGCGCTGGATACCCCCCGCCCGGATGAAGATGCCTATGTCGCCGCGGATCACTGGCTGACCTCGCTGCACGACGCCGAAGAAAATGCGCTGCTGCTGGTGAGGCTGCTGGACGAGCGCGAGTAGACCCGCCTCCGCAAACCCTCCACTTGCGCACCAATGTTGTAAGATTGTAAAGGAGGAGGGCGAATGAACGCTGAAATGATCACCGCGCAAAATTTGTCCAAGACGTACCGCGTGCCGGAGCGCGAGGCCGGGCTGCGCGCCTCGCTGCGCGCGCTGGTCAAGCCCACCTACACGCAGGTTCCGGCCGCCTGCGAACTGACCTTCAGCGTCCGCGCCGGCGAAATGGTGGCGCTAATCGGCCAGAACGGCGCCGGGAAAACCACCACGCTCAAGATGCTGGCCGGGCTGCTCTACCCCACCGCGGGCAGCGCGCGCGTTGCCGGGTTTATCCCCTGGGAGCGGAAAAATGAGTTTCTGCGCCAGATCAGCATGGTGCTGGGCAACAAAAGCCAGATGATCTGGGATATTCCGCCGTTGGATACCTACCGGGTGCTGGCCGAGATTTACCGCATTCCGCGCGCCGAGTTCCAGCGCCGCCTTGACGAACTGACCGGGATGCTCGACATGAGTGACCTGCTCACGCGGCCAGTGCGCAATCTTTCGCTGGGCGAACGCATGAAATGCGAGCTGGTGGCCGGGCTGCTGCACCGCCCCGCAGTGCTGTTTCTGGATGAGCCTACCCTGGGGCTGGACGTTTCCGTCCAGGCGCGGGTGCGGCGCTTTGTGGCCGAGTACAACCACCTGCACGGCGCCACGGTGATCCTCACCAGCCATTATATGGCCGACGTTTCCGCGCTGTGCCCGCGGGTAATCCTGATCCACGGCGGGCGCATCCTCTATGACGGCGAGTTGAACGGGCTGGCGCGCCGCCTGGCGCCCTACAAGCTGCTGCGCGTCACCCTGGCCGCGCCTCCCGATGCTGCCCGGATGGATTTGCCCCCCGGCGTCGAATGGATCAGCACCGAAGATCAAACCCTGACCCTGCGCGTGGGGCGCGAAGATACCCCCGCGGTGACCGCCGCGCTGCTCGACCGGCTGCC
>DATCUC010000168.1:0-12847 GCA_036567625.1 Anaerolineaceae bacterium
TCCGCGCGGCGCGGCCTACGGCGGTCAACCTGTTTTGGGCGGTGGAGCGCGTGATGGCACGGGCGCGCAGCGCGAGGGAATTGGACGCGGCGGCGCTCTCCGCGCTGGTGCTGGATGAAGCCCATGCCATTGCCCAGGAAGATATTGACCTGTGCCGGCGCATCAGCGAGAACGGGCAGGCAGTTGTGCCGCAGGGCGCGCGCTTTATCCACCACTGCAACACCGGGGCGCTGGCCACCGTGGGCATCGGAACTGCCCTGGGCGTGATCCGCACCGCGCACGAACAGGGGAAGGATATCTTTGTATATGTCGATGAAACCCGGCCGCGGCTGCAAGGCGCGCGGCTGACAGCCTGGGAACTGAGGCAGTTAGGCGTGCCGCACGCGGTGATCGCCGATGGGGCCTCGGGGTGGGTGATGAAGAACCGCGGCGTCGACCTGGTGACGGTGGGCTGTGACCGCGTGGCCGCCAACGGCGACACGGCCAACAAGATCGGCACGTATAACCTGGCGATGGCGGCGCGTTATCACGGCGTGCCTTTCTATATTGTTGGGCCGACGACGACCATCGACCTGGACACGCCCGGCGGCGCGCAGATCGAGATCGAGATGCGCGACGAGCAGGAAGTGACGCAAATAGGCAGCGAGCTGATCACTCCGGCGGGCGCGCGCGCGCTCAACCCGGCGTTCGACGTGACCCCGGCGGAATTGATCAGCGGGATTATTACCGAAGAGGGGATTGCCAGGCCGCCGTTCGCGGTGAGCCTGCGCGAAATGGTGGCGCGGGCAGCCGCGCGGCGTGAGAAGGGTGGTGCAGGATGAACTATAAACTGTTAGGCAGCACCGGGGTACAGGTTTCGGGCCTGTGTTTTGGCACGATGTCGTTTGGCGGCGATGCTGACGAGGAAACTTCGCGGGCAATGTTCGCGCGCTGCCGCGACGCGGGGATTAACTTCTTCGACTGCGCCAACGTGTATAATGGCGGACGCGCGGAAGAAATTTTGGGGCGGCTGGCTGCCGGGCAGCGCGAGGAACTGGTGCTGACCAGCAAAGCTTACTTTCCTACCGGCCCCGACCGCAACCAGCGCGGGGCGACGCGCAAGCACCTGCGCCACGCGGTAGAAGCCAGCCTGCGCCGGCTAGGAACCGATTACCTGGACGTGTATTTCATCCACCATTTTGATGAATCGACTGCGCTGGAAGAAACTCTGCGCGGGCTGGATGACCTGGTGCGGGATGGCAAGATCCTTTACCCGGCGGCGAGTAATTTTGCCGCCTGGCAGGTGGAAAAAGCGCTGGGCATTTCCGCGCGGCAGGGCTGGGCGCGGTTTGAGGTGCTGCAGCCCATGTACAACCTGGTCAAACGCCAGGCTGAAGTAGAAATTTTGCCGATGGCGCAGGCCGAGCGGCTGGGGGTGATTCCGTACAGCCCGCTGGGCGGCGGGCTGCTTTCGGGCAAGTACGGCGCGGGGCTGCGCCCCGATCACGGCCGGGTGGTAGAAAATGCGATGTACGCCAAACGCTACAGCCAGGAGTGGATGTTCGGCGCGGCAGGTGATTTTAGCGATTTTGCGCGCGCCAGGGGCTATCACCCGGCGACGCTGGCGGTAGCCTGGGTGGCTGCCCACCCGGCGGTGACTGCGCCGATCATCGGCGCGCGCAATGTGGAGCAGTTGGAAGCGTCGCTGGCCGCCGGTGAACTGGCGCTCAGCCCGGAACTGCGCGCGGAAATTTCGGCCTTTACCCCCGAACCGCCCCCCGCCACCGACCGCAGCGAAGAGGTGACGCGCGCCTAAGCCGCCGGAACATCAACCAGGCGCGGCGGGTGGCCGGTGAGGGCAAAAAAGCGCTCCAGGTCTGGCGGGGTGATGACCAGCGTGGCAGTATTTACCAGCGGGTGACAGTGCACCGCGCTGGCCTGCCACAGTTCGCGGTCGAGCCATAGCTCCACCCGGCGGCCAGTGTCGTTGACCAACCCCAGGACCGTCACCGCGCCGAGGCCCACGCCCAGGTATTCGCGCAGCAGGTTTTCCGGGGCAAAGCGCAGCCCTTTGGGCGCGCCAACCAGGGGCGCGAAGCGCTTGAAATCCACGCGCTTGTGGCCGGGGGCCATCAAGAGTAAGCAGCGCGCGGATGCGGGGTCAACCAGGAGCAGGTTCTTGCTGCCGGCGCCGGGGATGGGTGGGGTGACGGCATCGGCTTCGGCCACGGTGAACACCGGCGAGTGAGGATAACGCCGGTAAGGGATGGCGTGCTCATCCAGGTAGCGCAGGATTTCCGCTTCGTCCATGGCATTCCTTACAACTGGGTTACAGAGAATTGACTCGGCTATACGCCTATTCTACAATAAGAGCACAACAGCGGTTTAACAGGGGGAACTGGCATCGAGGAGGCAACTATGGAGCGTCAAATTCGTCGTCCGTGGGTAGAAAACGCGATCCTGGCCGGTGTGGGCTTATTTATCCTCATCTGCGCGTTCTTGATCCGCGCGTTTTAGGAAGACGAAAAGCGGGAACAGGCGCGCGGTACGCTGTTGGTAGGCGCGGTAGTTATCGCCAAAAACGCCCAGCAGCAGTTTTTCCTCGGCGGGGATGCGCACGGCCGCGCTGTAGAGCGCGGGCAGCAGGAAGACAACCCCCACCAGCCAGTTCGCGGTAAGCAGCGTCACCCCAATGCCGGTGATGATCACCGATAAGTACATGGGGTGGCGAACCCAGCGGTAGGGGCCGACCTGGACGAACCGCGCGTGGAGGTTCATCTGTAAAAAGGGTGACCAGTTGCGCCCCAGGGTGAAATGCGTCCACCAGAAGAGCAGGATACCGGCAGCGGTGATTACCGCGCCGGTTTTTTGCAGCCAGTGCGGAAAAGGCAGGCGCAGCGGGTCGATCCAACTGGTGAAGGTGAAAAGCAGCGCGGGCAGGATCCACAGGCTGGTGGAAGCATTGAGCAGCCGGTCGCGCAGTGGAATATCCGCCTGGACCGGGTGGGTCAGGCGCGCGATGCTCTGGTAATGGAAGCGGATCAAGAAGTACCAGGCCATGAGGATGGCCAGGACAATTTTATTGGCGTCAGTGGGCACGGGTGCTCTCCTGTCAATACGGTACTGATTATAGCAGGAGAAGCAGCCCGGCCCTTCGCTCTCGCGCCGGTGATTGCTGCCCGTCAATCCGCCGGGTTGAGTGCATTTTCCGCGCGGTGCAGGTGGCGGTTGAAATACAGCCACACCCCCGGCAGGGCCATCAGCAGGCCGGAAATGATCAGCAGCAATTCGATGGAAACCACGTCGGCCAGCGGGCCAAAGATGAGCATGCCGGCGGGCATGGCGGCGGTGAAAATGATGCTGTTGACGCTGAACACGCGGCCCATGTAATCCGGCTCGACCATTTCCTGCATCACCGTGGTGGCGGGTACGTTGAACATGGGCAGCGGCAGGCCGCACAGGAACATGAATGCCAGGTAGATGTAGAAATCGCGGGCAATCCCCAGGCTGAAAAAGCCCAGGCCGAGGAGCACGCAGCCCAGCCCAATGGTGCGGAAGCGGTTTTTGAAGCCGCCCCAGGCAGTCATCAGCACGCCGCCGAGGATCATGCCGACGAAGAAGGTGACTTCGTTGGCAGTCAAGCGCCAGACTTCCTCGCCAAAGGAACGCGCCACCAGCAGCGGGGTAAGGAACGCCGCCGGAGCCACCAGCACATGCACCGCGGCAAAAAAGGCAAACAGGGCGCGCAGCACGCGGTGCTGGTGAATGTATTTCACCCCGGCTTTGAAGTCGTCCAGATAGCCCGTGGCCTGCTGCGCGGCAGCTTTGGCGTGCGGGGGCACGTGCAGGGAAATCAACAGGAGGATGGCCAGCGCGGCAGTGACCACGTCGACGAAGAAGATGTATTCCAGGCGATAGAGGCTGAGCATGGCGCCGGCCAGGATGGGCGAAATGATGAAGAGAATTGGCTGGAGGGTGCTGTTAATGCTGTTGACCTTCATCAACTTTTCGGTAGGAACGATCTGCGGCAGCAGCGCGCCAACCGCGGGCTGCTGGACACCCGCGCCCAGGGAACGGATGGCCGAGATGACGTACAGCAGCCACACCTCGCTGTAGCCGAGCAAGAAGAGCAGCGCCAGGACGAGCGTGGAAACTGCGATGAGCGCATCGGCGAGCATGATCAGCAGCTTGCGGTTGTAGCGGTCGGCCCACACGCCGGCAATGAGCGAAATGACCATCTGCGGTAAGAACCCGGCCAGAGTCGAGATGGTCAGGCTGAGGCCGGACTGCGTGGTGAGGGTGATATGCCAGATGATGGCGTACTGCACCAGGGAAGAGCCAAAGAGCGAAATGATCTGGCTGGAGAGAAAAATGCTGGTCTTGCGTTTCCAGCCGTTGAACGGATCGCCGGTTTGCGCGGCAGGGGAGTGGGGATCAGGCATAAGGTCACCTCCAACGCAACCGGGAATGAGATTGCGCGCCAAAAAATGGACAAAAGTTATCATAAATTGTTTGCGGGGATTTGTCAAGAACGAATTTTCTATTCGTGGAAATACCAAACAGTTTCATCGCTTTCCGATATTGCTTTGGCCAGATAATTTCACATTCTTTAACCATCTGTCTCGAGCGGTGATGCACTATAATTCATTGATCACCCCTTTTTGAATTGATCATCAAGATTTTTGATTCCGATCGTCTTCTATCCAGCGATCACATCTTTACAAGATATATAACTACAGCACTTGTTTTCACGCCATAGGAGAAACCAAAATGAGAATTGTGATGAAAACATTTGTTTCTTTGTGCTTGATTATTGGTCTTACTGCGGGATGTACTCCGTTTACCGTATTGACGCAAGCAAGCCCATCTCCTGCGCGGCCGCCAGAAACGCTCACGCCAGGAGTAACGGCAACGCCACCTCCGACGAGCACAAGTACGATTACTCCAGAACCAACAATTACAGCAACGCCGACGCTCACGAGTACCCCAACCAGGATTCCCAGAACGCCTATCTCTGCTGCATCGATACAGAGTCTATCTGTTCTTGCGGAGTTTAAGGCCATTGGTCAAGTGGATGGCCTGGCTTTCCTTCCAGACGGGCATTCCCTGGTATATAGCGCTATCGGCCGCGTGAGTGAGCTGGGAATGGTAAATATCGATAATGTTGAAGATCGGTATTTCTTCAGTGATGCAAATCAGGATGCGTATTGTCGAAATGGCGCCGCTAGCAGCTATTCTATTGATGTTACCGAAGATGGGACTTTACTGGCTGCAACTGCGCCAAGTGGTGTACAAGTTTGGAGACTGCCAGAAAAGAAGTTACTATACACCTTTCCATTTTTATCTGCTGGTATTGTTCAATTTAGTCCAGATGGGTCGTTGCTTGCTGTTGGAATTTGTAGCTACTTTGACACTGAGCCAGAAAACATTTATGAGGGAATAAAAATATGGGATATGCGATCCGGAAACCAGGTAGAGGTTTTGGAAGGGCATGTAGTGGAGGCGATCAGAATTTCGAGAGCAGGAAATACAAAAATTCTCACCAACTTTTTCATGCAGCTTTTGTTCTCTGAGGATGGAAAAGCACTGCTTTCCGGTGGGCCAGACCCTCAAAGCAAAACCGGAATAAAAATTTGGGATGCAAATTCTGGCGAAATCGTCCAGTCCGTTTCAATATCGCCCTACAAAGGTGCTGTCGCCACAAGCCTTGATTTTAATCAAAGTGGTGACACCCTTTTAACGCTAGATCAGGCATATGAGCCGGCGATCCGCTTATGGAAATTCGAGAATGGCAGCATTGCGGACCCAAACCCAATTCAGACCATTAAGATGGATCGAGATTACGGGTTGGCGAAATTCAACCACAAAGGCGATCTGATTTTCACGGTTTCAACAGAGCCGATGGTGCTGGTTGTCTGGAGTGTCGATACGCAGAAAATTGTCTATCAGGAAGAGTTATCTCCTGAAATGAAGATAGGACACTACAGCACTATTTCTCTCGACATATCACAGGATGATACGGTTCTCGCTGTGGGGGGTTGGCCTGGATTCGTTCGTTTGTATGCGATCAATCAATAGGCTAATAAATGCTCCAAACCGTGGTGCAGATCGTTGCGCCAGGCGGGGTAGTTGTGCCCGGCGGGGTACTCACGGTAGGTAACGGCGTAACCGCGGCGCAGAAGCTGCTGGTGGGTTTCGATATTGGGGCGCAGCAGCCATTCGTACTTGCCGGCATCCATCCAGATTTTGATTTGCGGCCGGGGCGCGTATTCGATCAGATCGCGCACTACCGGGGCGTAGCCGTCACCCAGCATAAATGCGCCGGACTGCGACAGGACGCTCCCGAAGATGCCCGGCAGGCGCAGGCCGGTATAGAGCGCCATCAGCCCACCCATCGACGCGCCCATCACGCCATAGGTGCCAGGGTGGGTGGCCGGGTCGAGCAGAGTCAGGTGCTGGCGGGCGAAAGGCAACAGGGTTTCCAGTAAGAATCCCAGCGTCGCCTCGGAGCAGTTGTATTCTACCATGCGGTTCGGCCCGCCGTGCTGCACAAAGGCCAGCGCCACGGGAGCAATGCGCCCGGCTGCCGCCAGGTTTTCCAGAATATTCACCAGCATGGCGCGCTCCAGGTAGTCTTTGCCATCCCACACCACCCACAACGGATGCGGGCCAGGAACCGCGGGCTGGTAGAGCCAGACGGCGCGGCGCGGGCTGGTGAGAAATGGCCGGGCGGGCAAATCGTGGCGGGTGAGGGTGCCGGCGGGGAAGTTCGCGGCAGGTTGGATCAGCGGGCTGGGAGCAGCGGCGGGCATATAGAAATACTGGTTGTCGAAGCCCGTGCCTGAAGGGGTGACGCGCGGGTTGAGCGGGTCGGCGAGGGGCCGTTTGCCAGAGAGAAAAGCATATTCCAGGTAAGCCTGGGGGTCAAAGGCCAGGGTGCGCGTCCACAGGCCGGGCGCGGCGGGTTCCAGTTCCAGGGCTCGAGTTTGCCAATCGGTGAAATCGCCCATCAGGCGCGGGGCTTTCGCGCCTTGCCAGAGGAAGGTGGCGCGATCGCCATCGATCACCGGCGCGCCATGCTGGGCAGCGCGAGCGAGAAGGGCTGTGATATCCATGCGGGTACTCCGGATTGGTAGAATCGATTAAGCACCAGTATACCCCCGGTTGATTGTTTGACCGGGCCGGAAGCTAACCAGACTGTAATCTCACTGCTCGCCCGGGTGAAGCGACCTTACATTTTTGGAGATTCTGGGCGGTTTCGAAGCGAGTAGTATATATGTTAGAATCTTTTACCAGCCCGCGAGGGCGGCTTATTCGATTGTTGTTTATTGGAAGAGGTAAATCATGGCTGATATCTTTGACATCGTGCAGCGCTTTTTTACGGATGATGAGTGGTACTTTCTGCAAATGGATAACCAGCCGATCTTGCAGATGAGCTTTCAGGGCAAGAACGGCAAGTGGACCTGCTACGCGCAGGTGAAGGAAGACCAGTACATTTTCTTCTTTTATTCAGTATCGCCAGTCAACATTCCGGAAGATAAGCGCATGGCGGCGGCGGAGTTTATCACCCGCGCCAATTATGGGTTGAAGATTGGGAATTTTGAGATGGACTTCTCCGACGGCGAGCTGCGTTACAAAACCAGTATCGACGTGGAAAATGACCGGCTGACCACGGCGCTGGTGTCCAACCTGGTATACGCCAATTTGTGGACGATGGACCGCTACCTGCCCGGCATTCTGGCGGTGGTGTACGGCGATGTCAGCCCGGTGGAAGCGGTAGAGCGCGTCGAGGGTTAGCCGGATCAGGCAGTATGCAGTCGAGAAATGGAAACGCGGGTGATCATGGATAAGGGGAGCGCATGAGCCTGGCAAAGATGCAAACCGCGGAAGAACCATTCCTTTCGGATTGGCTGGTAATTTCGCTGCGCTGGCTGGTGCTGCTGGGCATGGTCATTGCCGTGGCGCTGGCCGGCGAACTCAACATTATCATGCTGGCCGCGGTGCTGGCAGCGATGGCGTGGAATACCTGGGCGTCGCTGCTGGCGGCGCTCAACCAGCGGCTGCCGTGGCACAAAGGCATCAACATCCTCATGGACTGGGGCGTGGCCCTGGCCGTGTTTGGCAGCACGGGCGGCATGAACGGCCCGGTGCTGTGGGCCGGGCTGCTGGCGCTGCTTTCTACGGCGGTGTATTATGGGATGAAAGGCAGCCTGTTAACCTCAGGCCTGCTGCTGTGCGTGCAGGTGTTGTGGAGCTGGAATTACCTGTGGCATCTTTCGGGGCTGCCCTCGCCGTTTGACCTGCCGCTGGAACCGGTATGGATCGGCGCGCTGATTGTGGCCGGGGCAAACCTGCTGATGGGCGGGATTGTCGGCTTTTTTAGCTGGCGGTTGGGGCGAGCCGTAGACCGCACTACCGAGGCGCGAATGCAGGCCAAGAGCGACAGCGAACGCAAGGCATCGCGCGCCGAACACGACCGCATGCAGGCGTTCTACCGGCTGCTCGAACGGTTGGGCGCAACGCTGGATTACCAGGTGGTGCTGGATACATCGCTGGAACTGGCCGAAACCGCGCTGGGCGTCACCAACTCGCCGGTGGGGCAAATGGTGGGCATGGTGCTGCTGCTGGATGACAGCAGTGGGCGGCAGAGCGCGCTGTACGTGGGCGCAGGCCGGCAAATGCCTGCCAGCGACCTGCGCGCGGGTTTTCCAGCGCTGCGTGGCGTGTTGAATGAGGTGGTGCAGACCGGCGAGGCGCGCCGCATTGCCGAGCCGGGCAACGACCCGGAACTGGAGCGCATGGTTTCACTGCAAAACTGCGGCGCGGCGCTGGCGCTTCCGCTGCGACGCGGGCTGAGCGCCTACGGGTTGATGCTGTTCGCGCACCCGGACCCGCATTTCTTCACCCAGGACCGCAGTGAAGTGCTGGAGGTCATCAGTCACCAGGCGGTGATCTCGATCCAGAATGCGCGGTTGTACGAGGAAGTACAGGACGAAAAAGCTCAGATTCTGGAAACGCAGGATGAAGTGCGCAAGAAGCTGGCGCGCGACCTGCACGACGGGCCTACGCAATCGGTTTCGGCGATTGCGATGGGGCTGGGAATTGCGCGGCGCATGCTGCAGCGCGGCACGGCGGATATTGACACGGAATTGAGCCGCCTGGAAGAACTGGCGCGGCGCACAGCCGAAGAGATCCGGCATATGCTGTTCACGCTGCGCCCGCTGGTGCTGGAAAGCGACGGGCTGGTGGCGGCGCTGGAAGCGATGGCGGAGAAAATGCACTCCACCTACCAGGAAAATGTGCTGGTAGAAGCGGATGTGAGTATTGAACGGCAGATGGACACCGGCAAGCAGACCGTGGTGTTTTACCTGGCCGAAGAAGCGGTGAACAATGCGCGCAAGCACGCGCGCGCCAGCCAGGTGCTGATCCGACTGGCGCTGATGGCCGGGGAAACCGACGTGGCGCAATTGGAAGTGGTGGATAACGGGGTGGGGTTTGACCCGGCGATGATCGCTACGCAGTATGGGCGGCGCGGCAGCCTGGGGATGGTGAACCTGCGCGAGCGCACGGATCTGATCAACGGTGTGCTGACAATTGATTCGGCGCCGGGGCGCGGAACGTGCGTTTCGGTGCTGATCCCGCTGACGGATGCGGCTGCGGAGCGTATTCAACGGCGCGGGGTGGCAACCAACGGGCATAAGTAACCCGGGGCGCGCCAAAAGCCGAACGAAAACCGCCGGATTGGTACGCCGGCGGGGCTTGCATGGACGCTGAGGGTTGATATAATTAATACACTGACTCCTGCAGATGAAAGCGAATGAATGCCCGAAGAAGCCGGTTTATACTATACGGTTTGTGAGGGGGGGAACAACGAACTCGCTCCGGTGGTGCTCATCCACGGCGCGGGAGGTTCGTGTTTTTCCTGGCCAGTAGACATGCGCCGCCTGGCCGGCCAGCGCGTGATTGCGCTGGACTTGCCGGGGCACGGTAAATCGCGCGGGGTGGCGCAGCAGTCGATCCCCGTGTATGCGGACCAGGTCCATGCCTTCCTGTCGCGGATGGGGCTGCCCGAAACGGTGCTGGTGGGGCATTCGCTGGGTGGGGCCATTGCGTTGACGGTGGCGCTCAAGTACCCGCGCCAGGTGGCCGGGCTGGGGCTGATCTCTACCGGGGCGTACCTGGGGGTTGACGGCAGCCTGCTGCAGGAGCTTTCTAACCCGGTGACGGCGATGAGCGGGATGCGCCGGCTGGAAACGCTGGCCTTTAGCCCGCACAGCAGCCCGGCGCTGGTGAACGCGGTAATGCGCAATCTGCAGTCCACGCGGCCCAGCCTGCTGCTGGCCGACTGGCTGGCGTGCTCCAACTTTGATATTCGCGACCTGGTAGGCCAGATTCAGGCTCCAACCTGGGTGGCCTGCGGCGCGGACGACCGGATTACGCCGCTGGCGTATGCCCATTTTCTGGCTCAGGCGCTGCCCGCCGCGGATTTGCAAGTGTTCGAGCAGGCCGGGCATATGCTGATCCAGGAAAAACCGGCGCATGTTGCCCAGGGGCTGACCGATTTCCTCACGCGCCGGCTGGCGGTGATCGAGCAGTACCGCTGGGATTTGCAGCGGCAGTACGCCCGGCTGGTGAACGGGCGCAAGGGCGAGTGACTCGCGCGAAGCAGGTCTTAAGGAGAATCCACCGGGCGGCCATTTGGCCGCCCGATTGGTTTTTATACGTAATCTTTCAACTGGCGCGCGCGGCGCGGGTGACGCAGGCGGCGTAGAGCTTTGCTTTCAATCTGGCGGATGCGCTCGCGGGTGAGGCCGAATTTCTGCCCCACTTCTTCGAGCGTGTAGGTGTGGCCGTTGTCCAGTCCGAAGCGCAGCCGCAAGATGCGCGCCTCGCGGGGGGGCAGGGTGGACAGAACCTCTTCGATCTTTTCGCGCAGCAGGTTGGAATAGGCGCTCTGCATCGGCGTGGGCGTGACCTCGTCTTCGACGAACATGCCCAGTTCCGAATCGTCCTCGTCGTTGACCGGGCTTTCCAGCGAGAGCGGCAGCCAGGAAACGCGCATCATCCAGTCCACTTTTTCGGCGCTGGTGCCAATCGCATCGCCCAGTTCTTCGCTGGAAGGAATGCGGCCCAGTTTTTGCTCCATCTCATGCGTCAGCTTGTATAACTGGCGGATGCGATCGACCATGTGCACCGGAACGCGGATGGTGCGGCCCTGATCGGCGATGGAGCGGGTGATCGTCTGGCGGATCCACCAGGTGGCGTAGGTGGAAAAGCGGAAACCGCGCTGGTACTCGTATTTTTCGACGGCTTTCATCAGGCCCAGGTTGCCTTCCTGGATCAGGTCAAGAAAGGGCACGCCGGAGCCGATATAGCGCTTGGCGATGCTGACCACCAGGCGCGTGTTGGCTTTAATCAGGTGCTCGCGGCCGCGGACGCCTTCGACTACGTCCAACTCCAGCTCGGAGCGTTTTTCGAGCGAAAGTTTGCCATTGGAGCGTTCGATCTGGGTTTTTGCCATGCGCCCGCGTTCGATCTTCTTGGCGAGATCCAGCTCTTCTTCCACGTTGAGCAGCGGAACGCGCGACATTTCTTTGAGATACAGGCCGATGGTGTCGTCACTCGAAATGGGGTCGAGGTTGGCATAGGGATTCATGTCGCTGGGAGCAGCGCTGTCGTCTTCATCGGAAAAAGGCGCTTCGGCGTCCTGGTCTAAGAACTCTACGCCCCGGCGGCGCAGCGCAAGAACGATCGCCTCGAGATGATCGGAATCCTGGCTGGCGTCGGGGTACACTTCCATTAAATCTTCGGTTGTCAGGTAACCCTGAACATCTGCCTTTTCTAACAGCATGCTCAGGATTTCCGTGCTTTTTCTGCGTCTCCCTGGATTTGCCAATTAACCCTCCTCACAGAAAATCCTGGTGGCAGCTATTCTTTCGTATTCCCGCACGACCGGCCAGGATGCGCGCAATCCTGTACAATTACAATGGTGACTGTGCCGAGCGATTCCCCGCAGGATGTGATCCTGATTTGGTTCACCGCCCGGGGAGTAACCGGGTGGGGAACAGGCGGGAATTCGAAAAATAAGTGCTCCTTTTATTCATTGTGCATCTGGGCCTGATGCTCGCAGATGCGTTGGTTAAGATCTTCTCCGCAAAAAGAACATAAACCCTTGCAATCTTCACGACACAAGGGACTGATGGGAATTTCCACTAACAGGTACTCGCGCAGCAGCGGCTCGAGATCAATGTTGGCATCCTCTTGAAGGACGAGACCCGATTCGGAAACCGATCGCTCTGAGAAAGCAAATAGTTCTTCGAAATCGGTATGCAGCGGTTGATCAAATTCCGCCAGGCAGCGCACACATTCGGTGGTGACGATGGCATCAAAGGCGGATTGAAGAAAAATGCCCTGGGCGGTTCTGGTTGCCCGCACCGTCCCGCGCAAATCGCGGACATCGAGGTCGGGATGGAGGCGGATGCTGGGAAAATCAAAATGGAGGTCCCGGCTAGTGCCGACAGGTTGGTTGAGTAAAAACCCAACATTAAAACGAAGAGGATAACGGTTACTCACTTTAATTAACACTACTTAACTAAGATATAATCTCTACGAGATTATAGCATACGCGGTTAAGCAAGTCAACTTATTATGATTAATATGAGAGAATTATAAAATATTATGGAACGCACGATTTTGATCGCCAGCACGAACCCGGGAAAACTGGTTGAACTTGGCGCGCTGCTGAATGACCTGCCGCTGCGCCTGCTGCTGCCGGCGGATGCGGGGATCCGGCTGCATGTGGAAGAGACCGGCAGCACCTATGCCGAGAACGCAGCGCTAAAAGCGGCGGCGTATTTCCAGGCCAGCG
>DATCUC010000169.1:0-1854 GCA_036567625.1 Anaerolineaceae bacterium
GGCAGCCTGTACGCCCGCCGCCCAGACGAGCGTGCAGGTAGGGATCAGGCTGCCGTCTTTTAGCACAGCCTGCTGGCCGTCATAACCGGTAACCTGAGCGTTCAGGCGCACTTCTACGCCTTTACGGTCGTGTAAAATGCGCTCCGTGGCGCGGCCCAGTTCCTCGGGCAGCATCGACAGCAGGCGGCTGGTACCTTCCAGCAGCAGCACGCGCACATCCTGCATATTGAGCCCCAGGTATTCGCGCGAAAGCACCAGGCGGATCAGCTCACTCAGCGCGCCGGCATATTCTACGCCGGTTGGCCCGCCGCCGACCACAGTAAAGATCAGCATGGCCTTGCGGCGGGCGGGGTCTTCTTCCTGGACGGCGGCTTCGAACATGCGCAGCACCTGGCTGCGCAGGCGGGTTGCATCGTCGAGGGTTTTCAAGTCGAAGGCATGCTCGCGCACGCCCGGGACGCCGTAATCGTTGGTTTCACCGCCCATCGCGAGCACCAGATAGTCATAAGGAATCTCAGCGCCGCTGGTAAGAAGCAGGCGTTTTTCATAATCCACGCCGAGGACTTCGGCCATGCGAAAGGTGGCGTTGCGGTAGCCGCGAAAGATAGCCCGCGCCGGGTAGGCAATCTCATCCGGTGAAACACCGGCGGTGGCCACTTGGTAGAGCAGCGGCTGGAACAGGTGATAGTTGTTGCGATCCACCAGGGTGAGGCGCACGCGCTCGCGCTTGAGGCGGCGGGCCACATTCAACCCGCCAAAACCGGCGCCCACGATCACCACATGGGGCCAGTGATCGATGTCTTTTCCGGATACGGGAACTTGAATAGCCATGCGAACACTCCATTTGTGAATTTATTTACAATTATAACCCTTTTTATCTGATTTACAAATCAGGACGGGGAAACATTGTACACAAATTCACAAACAGCCTGTATATACTTTATCCACCGGTATTCCCCCGGTAAACTGGCGGTTATCCACATCTATCCACAGTTTTCCACAGGGTTATCCACAGGTTTGCGGGCAAAATGTGGATATATTGCCCCCTGCCCTGGCTGCCCCGCGCATGCACAACGCTGGATTACTCGTGGCAGACCCCCGAGCCGCTGTCTTCGTACTCTACGCCTTCGATGGGGATGAACTTCCAATCGTAGCTATCGGGGCGAAGGGTGAAGCGGAGCACGCCGAATGCGAAGCTCTTGTTGGCTTCACTTTCGGGCAGCAGGTTGAGAAAGGGGCGGAAGTACGCGCCGCCGGTGCCGACCACAAACTGGCGAATGCCGCGTTCCGGGTCGCGCTTGCCGTCAGCATCCAGCGGAGCCAGGCGCTCGTAATCATGGTCGTGGCCGCTGATAACGATCTCCGCGCCGGCTTCATACAGCGCGCGGAAGGCCGCCGACATGCGCCCATCACTGCCAGCCATGCCCGAGCTCCAGCGCGGGTGATGCCAGATCGCCAGGGTACACAGCGCGTCGCTGGCGGCCAGGTCTTCGCGCAGCCAGGTCACCTGCGGGCTGTTCTTGCCGCAGGCCACGTCGTTGCAGTTGCTGTTGAGCACGATGATATGCCAGCCGCCGTAATCGTAGCTGTACCAACCCTCGCCAGGGTTGCCCGCCGCGGCGCCAAAATAGGCAAAGTAGGGCTGCGCGCCGGGGGTGTTGTAGTCGTGATTGCCGGGGGCGGGGCGCAAGCGATCTTTGAACTGGCCCCACGATTCTTCAAAGCAGCGCGTATACTGCCACTCCGCGCCGTCTTCGTTGGAATTATCGCCGGCGGTGAACAACTGCCCGGGGATATTGGCCAGCAGTTTGGCCGTCTGATCATCGCCATCCTGCCCGCAGATTGAGATATCCC
>DATCUC010000170.1:0-4096 GCA_036567625.1 Anaerolineaceae bacterium
GCCGACCAGGCGCGCCGCGCAAAGGGGATGCCAATCGCCCGCCGCGCCGCCGGCATTCCGAGCGTCACCAGGGTGATGTTATCATGCCCGCCGCGCTGGTTGGCCAGCGCGATCAGTGATTCCACCGCCTGTTCCGGCGCATATGATTGAAAAGCGGCCAGGATTTCAGCGTTTTCCACCAGGTCGGTCAGCCCATCGCTGCATAGCAGCAGGCGGTCGCCGGGCCGCAGCTGCAGGCCCTGGTTGGCCTCAGACTGGCTGTCGCTTTCTTTGCTGTTCATCCGCAGTCGCAAATCGACTTTGGGTGGAGTAGGTGAGCCCAGGTAGCGCCGGATGACATGCGCGTTCGGGTGATTGCGCGCCTGTTCCGGCTGCAGAAAACCGTGATCGACTGCTTCCTGCACCCAGGTATGGTCAGTGCTGAGCTGGCGAATACCGCCCCCGCGCAGCAGGTACACGCGCGAATCGCCCACCGTGGCCGTGTATAGCTGATTGCCCATTACCAGTGCCACTGCGGTGGTAGCGCCCATTCCGGCGCGCGCCGGGTCATTCTGCGCGTGCTCGTAGATCTCCTGGCTGGCGGCCTGGATTGCCTGGTTCAGCGTACTCAGCGGATCGCTGGCCGCCCCCGCCGCTACGCGCTGCCCAATGGTTTGCACAGCCAGTTCCGCGGCCACTTCTCCGGCGCGGTGACCGCCAATGCCGTCGCACAGCACGGCCAGCAGCACCGGGGTGCGGCTGGAGCGCAGGCGCAGCGCAGTGACGGCATAGCGGTCTTCATTATTCTTGCCGGTCATGCCGGGGTGGCTGCGCGCCACAACGTTGAGATGCGCCTGTTCGCTCTGGGTCATAGCGGGTCTTCGTATTCGCTCAACTGCGGGGCGGGCACATGCCCGGGGTTGGCCAGCTCAAACAGAAAACCAATCTGCCCCAGGTGGATGATATCACCATGATGCAAAATCACGCCACTGTTCGAAACCGGCGAAAAGTTCACCCAGGTGCCGGCCACCGAGCCGGTATCGGCCAGCAGGTACGCGCCTTCGCGCGTCTGGCTGAGACGCGCATGCAGCCCCGAAACCGAAGGCGAGGGGATAACGCAGCTTGCCTGCTGCGGGCTGCTGCCAAAGGTCGTCTCGCGCCGCAAAATCGGGATAGTATTGCCGGTGACCGGCTGGTTGGCCTCATCCAGCCGCACCAGCCAGGCCGGAGATTGGCGGTTCGCAGACGGCCGCGGCCACGAAGGCGATTCGGCGGCAGCCTCTTTGAGCTTGCGCGGCGGCTCTTGCTGGATATTCACCGGCTGGGTGACCGGGTCTTTGAGTTTTTTCGCCCGGCGCAGCCGTTCAGCCTTCGAGAACCAGCCGCGTTTGCCGCTCAGCCACAGCACCGCCACTAGCGCCCCGGCAGCCACGAACACCGCCCCGCCGATCATCAGCCGGCGCGGCGAGATCTGGCTGCGCAGCGTCACCTGTTCCGCGGCCGGCAGCACCACTTCTACCGGGAATTCACTGCTGGCCTGCATAAAGCCCAGCGCGTCTTCTATTTTAAGCTGCAAGGTATGGCTGCCGCTGGCAGTGTACCCGGAAAGATCCCATTCAAAACTGTCAAACGGCGCCGATGTGCGTGTGGTGACCAGTTCGCCATCCACGTACAGTTCAGCGCGTTTCAACGCGCGCGAAAACCCGTCGGGAAATTCCACCAGCATGTTCAGCGTCAGGCTGGCCGGTTCCAGTCCGCCGCCGGTGCTCACGCGCTCCACCCGCGCTGGCGGTTCAATGAACATGGGGTTGGGCGGCTGCACATTGAGCGTAAAAGTTTGCGCTGCAGAACTGGCTTTCACCCCGGTACGCTCAATCGCCACTTCCAGGGATTGTTCCCCGGCCTCGCGCACGCCCGAGGTATAACTCACCTGATACAGCTCGCGCAGCGGCCCGAAATACGTGTCCGGGTCAGGCAGGTTTTCTGTGCCGGAGAACAGGTAATAATGCCCGCCGGTTTCGCGCGCCAGCGCGCGCAGCGCTTCGGCTGCCGGGCTGGTTTCACTGGCCGTCGGCGCTACCAGCCACACAAAGATGCGCACGCCGGTTTCCGCCGCGCGTTCCGCCAGGTTGGGCAGCGCCGCCAGCGCTGAGTCGGGCGGCAGGGGAGTGATATACAGGATGGCGCGCTTCATCTGCGGCCGCGGGTTCGGATCGGTGGTCAGGTCCAGCGACTGCGAAAGGCTGGCCAGCGACGGGCTGCTATGCAGCAGGTCGGGCTGGTATTCTTCCAGTTCCTGCTTCCAGCGCCGCGGCTCGGTCTGGCGGATGGTTTGCACGCCCTCGCCAGTGACCAGCGAGAAATCATCCTGCGTCTGGTCAGACTGCGCCGCGGCCCAGCTTTCCAGCCGGTCTTGTAGCTTTTCGAAGATAGTGACTGTGCCAATGCGGTTTGCCATCAGCGGCGCGCCGTTATAGGCGACGATGATCTGCAAACCGGGCTCCACCAGCGTGATACTGGTTACTGGGCGCGATTCGCCGTTTTCCAAAACGGTCAATTCTTCCGGCGTCAGGTCAGGAATGAACCCGCCGGTAGTATCGTACGCATCCAGGTAGAAGGTGATTTCTGGGAAGCGGCTGGTGTTGGGCGTAGAAATCTCCGCGGAGCCGCCGCCTTGCGCCAGAACCGGGGTCAGCGACAGGCACAGCAAACCGATCAGCGCCAGGAAAGCGCCGAAAACGCCAATCTTTGAGTGATGACCAGACCGCGCGGTCCGCTGCAATTGCACGCAACCTCTCTGTAGATTAATACACTGCCGCTCCCGATGGTGGCTCGGGGGATGCCGGAGTGAGGCTGACGGGCGGTGAGACCGCCGTCAGGCGGCGGAAGCAAAGCGTCCACACGCTGCGAATGTAGCCAATAATGATGCCGTTGACCACCAGCAGCACCGGCAGGTACAGCGCCAGCAGCCCCACCGAAGCCCAGGTGATTCCCGTCATGCTGAACGGATCGCCGTTCATCATCTGGATCATGATCGGCAGCAGCGTAATCACCATTGGTACGGCCAGCACCAGGCTGATGAGGAAGCTGCCGATGGAAATGATCAGGGCGATCACCACCAGCGCGCCCAGGTTGGCGCGAAAAACGGTCCAACCCCGCCGCAGCGCGTCGATTGGGCCCAGGTTCTCGATAACCAGCGCCGCCGCAGCCTGTTCGACAATGATGCTGACCACCCAGACCGCGATCGCCAGCACGCAGATCAGTGGAATCAGGCAGATCACGCCAATCCCCGCGGTCAGCACCGTGAGGATGACGGTGGGCACGAAGATGATCAGCGCAATCACCAGGCTGAGAATGCCAACCAGCAGGTTGAGCAGGAACATGCGCCAGAAATACGGCTGGCTGTCGCCCCACAACTTGCCCAGGGTTTGCTTCTGCTGGCCGTCATCGCCGCGCACCGTGCCCAGTACCAGTCCAATGCGCCCAATGGTTCCCAGGTACAGCCCCAGCACAATCAGCAGCAGCACGCCCAGGGCCAACAACACCCACGCGTACACGGGGATGCTCTCAATAAAGCGCTGTATTTGCTGGCTCAGTTCGCCATTATCCTGCATGGTTTGCCGGAACTGGAAGTTTCCCGAACCACCAGTGCTGCCGCTGCACCCGGCCATGATGCCAAAGATCCACAGCACCTTATTGTGCCAGATGATTTTCCAGGCTTTGCTCAGAACCTCGCCGTAGTTCATGCTGCTCCTTGCGCCGCCAGTAGTGGGTTGGAGAAGGAGTGCGTCTGGGCGTCACTCCCATTCGATCGTAGCTGGCGGCTTACTGGTAATATCATACACCACGCGGTTGATTCCGTCTACTTCGTTAACGATCCGGTTTGCCACCCGCGCCAGCAGGTCATGCGGCAGCCGTGCCCAGTCGGCGGTCATAAAATCAGACGTGGTGACAGCACGCAGCGCCGCCGTTTCCTGGTACGTGCGCTGGTCGCCCATCACCCCCACTGACCGCACCGGCAGTAGCGCCACAAACGCCTGGGCAATGTCTGCGCCGCCTTCTTCCATCCGGCGGCCCAACAGCCCGGCGGCAGTCAGTTCGCCGGTGAAGATGGCAT
>DATCUC010000171.1:0-5206 GCA_036567625.1 Anaerolineaceae bacterium
ATGAGCGGCGGTGAACGCCAGCGGCTGGCTGCTGCGCGCGCCGTGCTGCAAGAAGATGCTGCGCTGGTGATCCTGGATGAGCCTACAGCGCACCTGGACGCGGCCAGCGCCGCGCGATTAATGGACGGCCTGGAAAGCGCCCTGGCCGGGAAAAGCTGGCTGTTGATCACGCATCAACTGGACGGCGCGCTGGAACGCATGGACGAAATCCTGGTGCTGGACGGCGGGCGGGTGGTGGAACGCGGCACGCACACCGGGCTGCTGGAGCGCGGCGGGTTGTATAGCGCCATGCACCACCTGCAACGCGGGCAGTTCGATGAGGGCGGAACAAAAGGAGAAGGGCAGGCGTCTTAAGGGCGGAGAAGTGGAACAACCTGGCCGTTCACCAGGTTGTGACGAGGAGACGCCATGAAGAGGATCTTGTTCGCCTTGCTGGTCAGCCTGGTGCTGCTCGCCACAGCCGCCGGGCCGGTTCTTGCGGATGGTATCATCATTCCGCCGCCATGCCCCGGGTTTGAATGCCCCACGCCCGAGCGGCCAATTTCCCAGCTCGATATTCGCTATCATCACGTCACTGTGCGCATAGATAATCAAATCGCGGTGACGCACGTGGATCAGGTTTTCCACAATCCCAACAGCTACGCCATTGAAGGCACGTATGTCTTCCCGCTGCCGCTGGACGCGGTGGTCAACAGCTTCACTCTGTGGGTTGACGGCCAGCCGGTGGAAGGTAAGGTGCTGACCGCGCAGGAGGCGCGCCAGATCTATGAAGATACCGTGCGCGAACTGCGCGACCCGGCGCTGCTGGAATATATCGGCCGCGGCGCGCTGCAGGCCAGCGTTTTTCCCATCCCGCCGGATGGTGAGCGCCGGATTGAACTGGAATACAGCCAGGTGCTGACCGCCGAAAACGGCCTGGTCAAATACACCTACCCGCTGAACACCGAAAAGTTCTCCAACGCGCCCATCGAGAGCGTGACGATCCGCGTTGATGTGCGCGCCGGCCAGCCGCTGCGCGCGGTGTATTCGCCCAGCCACGCGGTGGCGGTGCAGCGCCCGGATGATCAGCAGGCCACCGTCACCTTTGAGCAGTCCAACAGCCGCCCCGACCAGGATTTCACCCTGTTGTACTCGGTTGGCGAAAGCGAGGCGTTTCACCTGCTCAGCTACCGCGACCCGGGTGATCCGCTGGATGGCGACGGCTTTTTCCTTCTCCTGCTGGCCCCGCGGCCGGATGCGCAGGCGCAAGTGGTAGCCAAAGATGTGCTGCTGGTGCTGGATCACTCCGGCAGCATGGAAGGCGAGAAGTTCCAGCAGGCGCAGGCCGCGCTGCGCTATATCCTGGGGCACTTGAACGCAGAAGACCGCTTCCACATTACCGCATTTTCCAGCGGCGTTGAGGTGTTTAGCCCGCAGCTTCAACCCGCCAGCCAGGCGGATGAGGCCCTGCAATGGGTCAACAGCCTGACCGCGGTTGGCAGCACCGATATTAACCGCGCGCTGCTCGAGGCCGCCGCGGCGGCGGACAAGGAGCGCCCGACATACCTGATCTTCCTTACTGACGGACTGCCCACTGAAGGCGTTCAGGAAAGCCAGGCCATTCTGGATAACTTCCAGCGCGCGGCGGGTAAGAATATCCGCCTGTTCCCCTTTGGCGTGGGCTATGACGTAGACACCTTCTTGCTGGATTCGCTCAGCCAGGCGCACCACGGACTGAGCACTTACGTGCGCCCAGGCGAGGCCCTGGATGAAATGCTCTCGGCCTTCTATGCGAAGATCAGCACCCCGGTGCTGACCAACGTGGCGCTCGATTTTGGCGGGGCGCAGGTATATGACGTTTATCCAAACCCGCTGCCCGACCTGTTCTCTGGCAGCCAGGTGGTCATCACCGGGCGCTACCGCAAGGGCGGCGTGCAAACCGTAAAGCTGAGCGGCCTGGTCAACGGCCGCGAGCAGACGTTGGCGTTCCCTGAGCAGGTTTTCATCGAAGACAGCCGCGCGATCCGCAATGCGCCGGTGGGGCTGCCGCGCCTGTGGGCCACGCGCAAAATCGGTTATCTGCTCAACCAGGTGCGCCTGCAAGGCAATAATCAGGAACTGGTCGATCAGATTGTGCGCCTGAGCATTCGCTATGGCATCGTTACCGAATACACCTCGTACCTGGTGACCGAACCCAACGCGTTGGGCGCCAGCGCGCAGGAACAGGCCGCTCGCGATGCCTACAACCTGATGGCGACCCAGGCGCCGGCCCCGGCCTTCGGCGCGGAAGCGGTGGAAAAAGCCGCCGGGCAGAGCGCGCTTTCCCAGGCGGAAGTCGCCGCGCCGATCAGCCAGGATGACAGCCAGCGCGTGCGCGTGGTAGGTGAAAAAACCTTCGTCGAAAATGACGGGGTGTGGATGGATACGCTGTACGACCCGGATGCGATGCAGACTCAGAAAGTAGCGTTCCTTTCGCCGGATTACTATCAACTGGCAGCTTCCAGCCCGGAACTGAGCTCTGCGCTGGCCCTGGGGGAGCGGGTGATTGTGGTCAGCGGCGGGCAGGTGTACGAAACGGTCAGCGAAGACAGCAGCGTAGCGCCAGTGCAGGTTCCCACTCCGGTACCTACCGTGCAGCCGGTCTTCCCCACGCCGACCGGGGTTGCGCCCAGCGCGATTCCGGCGCAGCCCACGCCAACCTCCGGCCCGGTGCCGACGACCGGCAGTAAAGGCGCGCCGGTCTGGCCGTGCGCCGGGTCACTGCTGGCGTTGGGGGTCATCGCCAAGATGTTAAAAGGAAGATAGGTCTAGCCTTCTTCCTCGGGCCGGTCCTCGTCATCTTCCTGGATCGCGCCGGGGTCGTAATCGCCCCACTTGTTGTTGACGGATGACGCAAAAATAATCAGGTTAGTCTGGTCAGAGCGGCGGATGGCTTTGCGCTCGGTTTCCTGGCGACGTTTGGTCAGGTCAACCGGCTGGTTCAGCAGTCCGCCGCTCACCGCCAGCACGCGCACTTGCAGGGCATCGCCCTCGTGGTAGGGGATGACGCTGCCCGCCGCGTGACCGTGGATGGCGCGGGCCAGGGGCGTGCTCTCGCCCAGCATCCCGCGAGCGAAATCCGCGGCGGCATCCGGGACGATATCCAGGCTAAGCTGTTCGACCTCACCGCCTTCATAGACCATTTCTACTTCCACGTGACGGCCGGTTTCGGCAGCCAGGGAGGGAGTATCTTGTTCAGCCATGCGCTTATTATATCTCGCGCAGCCCACTTCTGCCCGCGCGCTCCCAGCGAGGGTGCCTCTACCAGAACCCGATGTGCGCTTTTCGGGCCTCTTCTTCCAACAGCGGGCCGTGAACTTCGATGTCCCGACCCCCGCGCGCGAAAACCTCACGGCAAGGCAGATTGAGAAAGTCACCGGGGGCCATATTGGTCGCCATTTCCCCCATCCAACACTCGGGCATGGCGTAGACCACGCGGCTGATACCCGACCAGAAGATCGCCCCAGCGCACATGGCGCACGGTTCGGTGCTGGTGTACAGCGTGCAGCCGGCGAGGACCTCGCGCGGGTAGAGCGCGCTGGCCTTGCGGATCAGGTTGGTTTCGGCGTGGCCGGTGCAGTCCTGCGCCGACATCACCGTATTTTCAGCTTCCAGCAGCAGATTTCCGGCCGCGTCGACCAAAAGCGCGCCAAACGGCCCATTCCCGCGCTCGCGCGCCTGTGCAGATAGCGCAATTGCTCGTTGCAAATACTCCAGGTCATAGGGTCGCATAGGGAAGTCCTCAATTTTTGTTGCGAAAAGGATAGGAACATGAATTCCTAAAGATTATAAATGAGATATTCATGGAATACTGTAATTGCTCAGAGTACAATACTGCCGGATGCTTTCTTGATAATCGGTGGGAGGTAACTGCGTGGCAACCCTTCATTTGATGGTTGGACTTCCTTGTTCAGGGAAAACAACGCTTGCAAAGAAGCTCGAACAGGAGCGATCAGCCCTGCGGTTGACACCTGATGAGTGGCAGATCGGTCTTTTTGGTCAGGATGCGAACGAGCCGGAACACGATGCCCGGCACAATTTTATCGAGGCGATGCTTTGGAACATCGCCAGCAGAGCATTAGCGTTGGGAATGAGTGTTATCCTGGATTATGGTTTTTGGGCGCAAGAGGAACGCGAAGATTTCCGGCTGCGGGCAAAGCGCCTGGGAGCCAGCAGTGAAATCCATTTTCTGGATGTGCCCGAAGAAGAATTGCTGACACGGCTTGCGGTCAGAAACGCGCAACCTTCACCGGAGAGCTTTCAAATCTCCGCGGAAAGTATGAAACCGTGGATTGCGTTCTTCCAGAAACCTACATCTGAAGAACTCGAGCGAAGAGATTAAGTAGGGCGGGTGGGGGTCGAACCCACACGATGTCTCCATCGACGGATTTTAAGTCCGTTGCGTCTGCCGATTCCGCCACCGCCCCGCCACATGTAGCTAATTTCACCCGTTGCGCGCCCACAAAACCCATATATGGGAGGTGTGGAGATGGCACAAACGGCGCTAACACAACGGACTATCATAAATGTTGGGCTGGATGATTACCTGACCACCTGGATTGAAGGCTTTTTGGTGGACAGGCGCGCCCAAAACCTGTCAAAAGGCAGCCTGACGTTCTACCGTCAAAAGCTGGCGCAGTTTAGTTTCTACTGCGAGGGGCAAGTAATCACCCGGATAAGCGAGATTACACCGGACACTATCCGGCGTTACCTGCTGCACCTGGAAGATACCGGCCATAATCCCGGTGGGGTACACGCGGCGTTTCGTGCGCTGCGTGCTTTCCTGTTGTGGTTTGAAGCAGAGACCGAACCGGAAGGCTGGAAGAATCCTATCCGCCGGGTGAAAGCGCCGAGAGTGCCCACCGAACCACTAGAACCGGTGGAGCTGGATACGGTGAAGGCGCTTATCACCTGCTGCGCCGGCAGCGAGTTTACCGCGCTGCGCGATAGGGCGCTGTTCTACTTCCTGCTGGACACCGGCGCGCGCGCCGGCGAGGTGTGCGCCCTGAATCTGGCAGACGTTGATTTGATGGCCGGCAGCGTGCTTATCCGGCAGGGCAAGGGCAGGAAGCCGCGCACCGTGTTTGTAGGGCAGAAAACACGGCGGGCGCTGCGCGCCTACCTGAAAGGCCGGGCGGATGATTCCCCGGCGTTGTGGGTGACAGATACCGGCGGGCGGTTAGGCTAT
>DATCUC010000172.1:0-2634 GCA_036567625.1 Anaerolineaceae bacterium
CGCGGTGCGCCGCGTGGAAGGCGTGGCCGACGCGGGAATGCTGGGTACATCCAGCGCCACGCTGGTGGGCGGCGAGAAAGAATTGAAAGTGGCGCTCCTGGGCGTGGAGCCCGGTCACACTGGCGAACCGCGGGTGACCGACGGCCGCCAGTTGAGCACCGACCTGGCCCAGGAAGCGCTGATCGATGCCAATACGGCCTACCGCACCAATCTAAAAGTGGGCGATACGCTATCGCTGCGCGTGACCCAGGGTACTCAGGACGAGGTGTTTGAATTGCGCATCGTGGGTATTACTGCTGGCAACCAGTACTCGCTGCAGCCGTCCATCTTTGCCCCGTTCTTCACCTGGGACCGCATCCGGCCCAAGTCGGAAGCTGAGGTGGGGCGTTCCAACCCGATTGCCAATGTGCTGCTGGTCAAGCTGGAAGACCCGGCCCAGGCGGATGCCGTCAGCCAGCGCATCACTGCGCAGGTTGATGCGGTGGACGTGGCCACGCGCGAAGCGGCGATCCAGGCTCTGCCGGGATACTCGGCGCAGCAGAGCACGCTCAACACTCAGGGGGCGTTTACCCTGTTCATCGGCGTGCTGGTGATCGGCGGCTTCTTCCAGATCCAGATTTTGCAGAAGGTAGCGCAGATTGGCGTGCTGAAGGCGATTGGCACGGCCAACCCGGCGGTAGGCGCGGCGGCGGTGATCCAGATTGTGGTTATCACCATCATCGGCGTAGCCATTGGCGGTGTGCTGACATTCCTGTTCTCGCTCAGCTTCCCGCCCACGGTGCCGATTGTCTTCAACGGAACCAAATCGGCGCTGGCGCTGGCGGCGCTGCTGTTGATCGGCCCGCTGGGTGGGCTGGTTTCCATCCGCTATGCGGTGCGCATTGAGCCTTTGAAGGCACTGGGGTTGAGCTCATGAGCGGCGGCAACGGTTCTACTCCTTACGCGCTGGAAACCCGCTCGGTGATGAAGGTCTACCAGAGCGAATCGGGCACGATCAATGCGGTGGATGATGTTTCTTTACAGGTAGCGGCGGGCGAGTTCGTGGCCCTGGTGGGGCCAAGCGGCTCGGGCAAGACTACGATGCTGTCGATGCTGGCGGCGCTGCTCCAGCCCAGTTCAGGGCAAATCCTGCTCGACGGGCAGGACCTGGCCGGGATGGGCGACGCGCAGCGCGTGGCGATGCGCCGCGAAAAGATCGGGTTCACCTTTCAGGCCAATAACCTGGTTCCGTATTTGACCGCGGTTGAAAACGTGGAGCTGATGCTGCGGCTCAACGACCGGCTGGACAAAGCCGGCAAGCTGCGCGCGCGCGAACTGCTGGCGCGGTTGGGGCTGGGCGAACGGCTGCACAACCTGCCGGGGCAGATGTCGGGCGGGCAGCAGCAGCGCGTGGCGATTGCCCGCGCGCTGATCCACAACCCCAGCCTGGTGCTGGCGGATGAACCGACTGCCAGCCTGGACACCGAACGCGCCTACCAGGTGGTAGAAACCTTTGCCGGATTGATCCACGAGCAGAAACGCGCGGGGATTATGGTAACCCATGACCTGCGCATGTGCGAGTATGTGGACCGCGTGCTGCAAATGCAAGATGGCAAACTGGTGCGCATCTTCAGCGGCCGGGATGAGATCATGGAACTGGCGCGCGGTGGAAAGCATTAGGTTCGTGGCTTAGATTTTCAGGTACTGTCAGAAGCCGCGTGGCGAATTCCACGCGGCTTTTTGCATGCCAGCCAATTTCCGCCGGGGAATTGGGCTGTATTTTGCGCGCCCGGTTGTATACTGGAAGGGTAACGCGATCGATTCTCAAAAGCACAGCGCCGCTTGCGGCGGCAGGAGAGGGCCGATGATCAACCCGATGGAAGATGCGCCCGCCACGCGGAAAATGGAAGGTCTGCTGGCCGAGTATAAGACCCTGCGAGACGAGATCCTGCGGCGGGTGGAACTGCGCAATACGATCACCTTTGGCACGCTGACCTTTGCCGGTGCGCTGCTCAGCCTCGGGTTGGAAAATCCTTCCCTGCCGCTGATTTATGTGCTCATCTCGACGTTCCTGGCGGCAGCCTGGGTGCAGTGTGATACCTTGATCAGTTGGCTGGGCCAGTATATCCGTGAAAACCTGGAATGCCCGGAAAACGGTCTGCGCTGGGAAACTTTCCGCCATGCAAACCGGGTGGAGCAGGCAAAAAAGAAGGAATTTCGCCCGACGGCGGTTTTTTCGAGCGGCGGTGTTTTCCTGATCACCCAGGCGGTGGCGCTGCTGATCGCGCTGTCGCAAATGGCGGCATTCACCGCGCTGGAGTGGGCGTTAGGCGCGCTCGCGGTTGCGGGATTGGTGTTGACTGCCTTTTTTTTCCGGCTGTCCAGCAGGAGCGAGAAGACCAAAGCGTAGGGGCGCAGTGATACAGATTTTAGTGGTGGGAAGTAAAAATGAGCCAAAAGTGGGATGTGACTGGAGCAGCCGGCGCGCCGGGTCTGGTACTGGTGCACGGGTCGGTGGTGACGCGCAAGATGTGGCTACCGCAACTGCGCGATCTGGCGGATGAGTTCCGCGTGATTGCCCCGGATTTGCCGGGTCACGGGGCGTTGGAGAGCGCGCCGTTTTCCTTTGCGGCAGCAGCAGATGCGCTGGCCGAG
>DATCUC010000173.1:0-8178 GCA_036567625.1 Anaerolineaceae bacterium
TGCCCGACGGCCGGCTGGTGGTCATCCGCGGCGCGGCGCATGCCACCAATTTTGATGCCAGCCAGGCTCTGGCCGCGGTCGTCCGGCGCTGGGTGAGAGAAGACTGAAGGCGCGGCCGGCGACGAATGTACTGGATCAATCAGGACAATTCCCCACTGGTCAGAGCAATTTAGTAACAGGTATAATGGATTTTACAAAGCGAGGTGGCTTGCGGCGACGGAAAAAGAAGGCAGGGATGAAATCCGCCAAAGCATTTTTTTAGATGGTATAACGGGAAGCGAAGCGAGCCATGCAAAAACGGATGCAAATTCTCCTTGTCGACGATGATGAGGACGAATATGTGCTACTCAAAGACCATTTGCGTCACATGCCGGTTGGCCGCAAGCAGGTGGAATATTCACTGGATTGGGCGCCGGATCTATCCGGCGCGCTCGCGGCCAGCCGAGAAAAATTATACGACCTGTACCTGGTCGACTACAACCTGGGGGCCAGCACCGGCCTGGATGTGATGCGCGCCTGGGCCGAGCAAGGCTCGCATGTGCCCGTGGTGCTGCTCACGGGGCAAAGCAGCTATGAAATCGACCTGGCCGCCATGCAGGAAGGCGCATCCGACTTCCTGGTGAAATCTCAGGTCAACCCGTTTTTACTGGAGCGCGTCATCCGCTACACGCTGGAGCGCAAGCGCGCCAAAGACGAACTGGAAGAACGCGTGCGCGAGCGCACGGCGGAACTGGCTGCGTTGAATGAGGAACTGCAGGCGGAAATCACCGCGCGCCAACGGGTGGAAGCTGAACTCCGCGCCAGTGAGCAGCGCCTGCGCACCTTGTCTGAAACCACTTCTGCCGCTATTTTTATCGAGCAAGACGGCCTGATCCGCTATGCCAACAGCGCGGCCCGGTTTGTCACCGGCTACAGCCCGAGGGAGTTGCTCGACACGCCGGTGTGGCAGCTTGCGCACCCCTCATACCGTGAGGGACTGCGCCGCCGCAGCCTGACGCAGCAGTGGGGCGCGGGGCTGCCGGTGCGTTTTGAGCTAAAAATCATCACCAAAAACGGCGCGGAGCGCTGGGTCGATATCACCACCGGCGAGATGGATTATGACGGCCGCAGCGCCGCGGTGATCACCGCTTTCGATATCACCGAGCGCGACCTGGCCGAAAAACAACTGCAAGAAGCCAAGGCCGAGCTGGAAAACCGGGTGCAGGAGCGCACGGCCGAACTGCGCCTGGCAAACCAGCAGCTTCAAGAGGTGCTTTCGGAACTGGAGATCGAACAGGCGCGGCTGCATACCATCATCGAAAATGCGCCGGGCGGCATTGTGGTCACCGATCACCTGGGGCGCATCATCCTTGCCAACCCCGCGGCGGAACAGATGATGGGACAGCCGCTGGCAAACCTGCCGGATGATCCCGCGGCATTTACCTTTCAGGTCTGCCACCTGGATGGAACGCCGCTCACCGCGGATGAAATGATCCTCGCCCGCGCCGCCATCAAAAAAGAAACTGTGCTCGATGAGGAACTGCTGGTGCGCCGCACAGATGGAACCCAGCGCTACATTGTGCTCAATGCGCGGCCAATCAGCGACAGCCGCGAAGCGCCGGGTGGAGCGATTGGCGTCTTCCAGGATATTACCCAGCGTAAGCAGCGCGAGCACGATCTGCAAGAGAACGCACTGCGCGGCGAAGTGCTGGCCACGCTCTCCCAGGCGTTCGCCCAGGCCGAGTTGGATTACCAGCGCATCCTCAACACCATCGCGATCAAGATCACCGAAACTATCGCCGACGGCTGCATTGTGCGTCTGGAGAGCGCCAACGGACAATGGCTCGACCCGGTTTCCGCGCATTTTCGCGATCCTCAAACCCAGCAAAGCCTGGCCGACCAGCCCAGCCTGCTGCGCGAGCCGGTGCGCGAAGGCACCCTTGGGCGCGTTTTCACCAGCGGCGAGCCGCTGGCGCTGTTCCATACACAGACAGATGAGGTGCTGGAGCTGCTGCGCCCGGAAATGCACGACGTGATCATGCAACTTAATATGTGCAGCCTGATCATCACCCCGCTGCGCGCGCCCGACCGTACCATGGGCACGCTGTCGTTCATCCGCAGTCACCCCAACCGGCCTTATACTGAGCGCGACCTGGCCTTCTTTCAGGATTTATCGGAGCGCGCCGCGCTGGCCATTGAAAATGCCATGCTGCACGCTCAGGTGAAGCAAATGGCGCAGCACGATGCGCTCACCGGGCAGTTCAACCGCCGCGCTTTCTTTGACCTGGGCCGCGACCAGGTGACCGAACATCGCAAGAGTCACCAGCCGCTGGCCGCGATCATGCTGGATATTGACCATTTCAAGCGTATTAACGATCATTACGGGCACGCCATCGGGGATGAGATTCTGCTCAGAGTCACCGATCAGTGCCGCAAGAATATCCGCCATACCGATATTTTGGGGCGCTACGGCGGCGATGAATATGTAATCCTGCTGCCGCGTACCGACTTATCCACGGCGCGCGGCATCGCCGACCGCATCCATGCTTCGATTTCTACCCAGCCGTTGGAAACCAAATCCGGCGAAATTCTGGTCACGGTCAGCCTGGGCGTGGCCGAAGCCGACAGCCGCATGCAAAATATTCAAAGCCTGCTGGATATGGCCGACAAAGCGCTCTACCGGGCCAAGCAAAGAGGCCGCAACCGGGTGGAAATAAGCCGGATGGCAGCCGGAAGGGAAAAGGCAGCCAACCAATGAACCGCGATACAAACCTGATATTCCGCCTGGCGCTGGCGGCGGCGGCTTGCGCCGCGTTATGGACCCTCGCCGGTTACAACTACCTGTTGTTCCACGTGCTGACTGAGTTCTTTAGCATTGGCATTGGCATCGCCGTCACGACAATCGCCTGGAATTCGCGCCATTATCTGCAAAACGGTTACCTGCTGCTGTTGGGCTTCGCCAGCGCTTTTGTGGCGGTGTTAGATCTGCTGCACACCGTGGCATATAAGGGCATGGGCGTCTTTCCGGGCAACGATGCCAACCTGGCGACGCAGTTATGGGTGGCGGCGCGCATCGTGCAAAGCCTGGCGGTGGTGTTCGCGCCGGTCTTCTTGCGCCTCGGGCCGCGCCCATACCTGGCGCTGTCTGCCTGCGCTGCGGTCACCCTGTCGATTGTGTTGAGCATCTTTGTCTTTCAAGATTTTCCGACAGCGTATATTGAGGGCCAGGGGCTGACCGCCTTCAAAATCGGCGCGGAATACGTGGTTATCGCCGCGCTGTTGATCGGATTTCTCCTGCTCTACTGGCTGCGCGAGAATTTTGACCGCGGCGTTTACCGGCTTCTGGCGGGTTTTCTCGCCACCAGCATCTTCGCCGAACTGGTCTTTACCGTTTATGTCACCGTTGATAGTTGGATCAATATGTTCGGTCACTTCCTGAAGATTTTCGCCTTCTACTTCCTCTACCGGGCCGTGGTAGCCACCGGAATGCAGGAGCCGTACCGCCTGATCTTCCGCGAAATGAAGGCCAGCGAAGAAGCGCTGCGTCTTTCGGAGGCGCGCCTGGAAGAGCAGGTGCAGGTACGCACGCAAGAACTGGCCGACCAGCGCGCTCTGCTGGAAACCATCCTGCGCGACGCCGCCAGCGGAATTATTGTGGCCGATACGCAAGCCAATATCACCTTTGCCAACCTGGCCGCGCAAGATTTTATCCGCCAGGCCAACAGCAGCGCCGACGGAACGTTTGAATGGGGAAAGATCATCACCCCCGAAGGCCGCGAGCTTTCGCCCAATGAATGGCTGCTGCCGCGCGCCATTCAGGGAGAAACGGTGCTGGACCTGGAACTGCGCCTGCTGCATCCGGATGGAACCTATTCGGACCTGATTGCCAGCGCCAGCCCGCTCCACCGTGATGACGGCTCGCTCAGCGGCACGGTGGTGGTGCTGTCGGATATCACCCGGCGGCGCAAGGCCGAGGAATCGCTGCGGTTGCTGAATGTGGAACTGGAGCAGCGCGTCGAAAACCGCACCAGCCAGCTAGAAGTGGAACTGGACCAGCGCCGGCGCATCGAATCGGAGCTGCGTCTCAGCCAGGCGCGGCTGCGCCGCCTGGCTGATTCCAATATCGCCGGAATTGTCACCATCCACCAGGATGGCGCGATTCTGGCCGCCAATGATGCCTTCCTGGAACTGGTGGGTTACCAGCCGCACGAACTGACTGCGCACGCCATCCGCTGGGACACGCTCACCCCGCCTGAATACCGGCAGCAAGACCTGCAAGCCTACCGGCAGGCGCAGGAAATGGGAGAATGCATGCCGTATGAAAAGCAGTTGCTGCACAAAGATGGGCGGCGCATTTCCATTCTCACTGCGTTTGCCGCGCTGGAAGAAGAACCGCAGCAATTCATCGCTTACGTGATCGACATCAGCGCCCAAAAGCGGGCCGAAGATGCCATGCAGCGCTACGCCAAGCAGTTAGAGCGTTCCAACCGCGAACTGCAAGATTTTGCCTACGTGGCCTCGCATGATTTGCAAGAGCCGCTGCGTAAGATCATCGCTTTTGGCAGCCGCCTGGTAGAAACCGCCGGCGCGCGCCTCGACGAAACCGAGCAGGATTACTTGCAGCGCATGCAGCGCGCCGCTGAACGCATGCGCAGCATGATCGATGCTCTGCTGCACCTTTCGCGGGTCACTACGCAGGCGCAGCCGTTTTCACCGGTTGACCTGAACGGCATAATGCAGGACGTGCTGAGCGACCTGGAACTGCGCATCGAAAACAACCGGGCTGCGGTGCAGGTCGAACCGCTGCCCAGCCTGCACGCCGATCCGCTGCAAATGCGCCAGTTGCTGCTCAACCTGATCAGCAACGCGATCAAGTTCAGCCGCCCGGGGGTCGACCCGGTAGTGCGCATTTCCGCCGAAGAGAACGGAAGCGGCCAGCAGCGCGAGATCTGCCTGCACATTGAAGATAACGGGATTGGCATCGAGCAGCAACATCTCGCTCGTATCTTCCAACCCTTCCAGCGGCTGCACGGCAAGGGTGTCTACGAAGGTAACGGCATGGGCCTGGCGATCGTGCATAAGATCGTCGAGCGCCACGGCGGCCGCATCGATATCATCAGCCAACCCGGTGAAGGCTCGACGTTTACGGTCATCCTGCCCGATCATGCCCCGGAAGACGCAGCGCACGAAACCGCTTAGACTAGAGAATACAAAATGCCGGCCAAAAGCCGGCATTTTGTTACAACCAGTAATGAACTTGTGCCCCGGAGGGGTTACGCAGCCCGGCGCACGGCGCGGACGATCAAGAGTAAGATGACCGCACCCACAAAGGCGGTGATGATGCTTCCAATGATGCCCATACCCAGGCCAATGCCCAGCAGGGAGAAGACCCACCCGCCGATGAACGCGCCAACGATACCGATTAAAATCGCGCCGAGCATACCAACGCCAATACCGCCCACAACCGCGTCAGCCAGCAGGCCGGCGATCAGGCCAACAACAAGCCAAATGATGATACTGGTAAGATCCATGACAAACACTCCTTTAAGTTTTGATCCTGACAACAAAAGTTAGATTTCCGATTGGCGGCATACAACCACCGTTCTGATATAGAGTATAGGCACATCCGTAAAGAAATATAGTTGGGGCTTTCCCGCGCCGGTATGCGGGATTCTCCGCAGCTCCAGCGGGAAAGGGGGAAAAGTATGCCATCAAAATCGCGCCAGCGCCATTGCCGCCGGGGAACAGGAAGGATACAATCAACCGTAACACACCAAGGGAGAGCTACGCATGACCGAAACCGCCGCAAAAACCGCGCAAATGCAGGCCATTCTGGAATCCAATGTCCTGGCGCGCCTGGGAACCACCCGCAATGGTCAGCCGCATGTCGTTCCCGTCTGGTTTCTCTGGGACGGCGAAAGTATCTGGATCAGCGCTTTCCGCAGCACGCGCAAGGTCAAAGACTTGCTGCGTAATCCGCTGTGCGCGGTGTTGATTGAACCCAAAGAAGTGCTGCCCGGTGAGCTGCAAGCCGTGCTGCTGGAAGGCCGCGCCGAGTTGATTTGCGCGCCAGACCCGCGCGTTGCGCTGATTTCGACGCGCATTTACACCCGCTACCTGGGCGAAGAAGGCGTGCTGGCTGCCGAGCCTCAGTCGTGGATCTACGACGCGGAAAATACGCTCGTGCGGCTGACACCGCAAAAAACCTACACCTGGTAAGCGGCCTAGATTGTGTGGGTCACATTGTGCATCCAGCGCCGGGTGAAAAAGCGGCGCAGGGCAAAGCCCCACTTTGCCGCCTCTTCGGCCATCACCATCAGGTACACCCAGTACACCGGCAGGTGGAGCACAAATGCGCCAATTACCGCGGCCGGAACGCCCACCAGCCAGACGCCCAGGGCATCCAGCAAGAAGGCAAAGCGCGTATCTCCCCCAGAGCGGAATATGCCGATAAACAGCGTCAGATTAGACACGCGCAGCCACAGGGTGCAGCAAATGACGATCAAAATACCCCGCGCGTAATCGATCACTTCCGGCGAAACTTTGTAGAGCGTCAGAATCAGCCCGGAGAGCAGGTAGAGCAGCAGGCCCATCACCAGCGCGCCGCCGACGCCCAAAATAAGCGAATTGCGCGCCGTATGGTAGGCGGAATCATCCTCTCCGGCGCCAATTTGCTGCCCGACGACGATGGCGGTTGCATCGGAAATGCCCAGGAAGAAGACAAATGCCAGGCTTTCTATGGAAGAAGTGATATTCACCGCCGCCACGGCCTGCGTGCCAATGCGCGCGTAAATAATGTTATAGGTGGTGATCCCCAGTGACCACAGCATTTCGTTGGCCGCCACCGGCAGGGCGCGGGTCAGAACGGCGCGCGCGAAGGGCAGGTCAAAGCTCCACAACTGGCGCGGCGTGCCGGCCAGTGGCAGCTTGCGCAGCCAGATCACAGCGAACAGCCCCAGGCATTCCAACACACGGGCAACGACGATGGATACCGCCGCGCCGGTAACGCCCATTTCCGGCAGACCGAAGTTGCCAAAAATCAGTCCGTAGGCCAGGGCGGTGTTGATGCTCAATGCGCTGATGCTGACCAGCAGCGGCACGCGCACAAAACCCGCCGAACGCAGCGTAGAAGACAGGCTAAAGCTCAACGCGGTTGGCAGGTAGCTCCACCCGGCAATGCGCAGATACTGGCTGCCCAGGTCGATCACCGCGGGATCGACCGTGTACACATTCAACACCTGGCGCGGCAGAAAGACCGCCAGGCTGAAGAAGATAAACGCCCCCAGCAGGCTCATGATCAATGACAGGCCCATCACGCGGCGCACATTGGGCACGTCGCCTTTACCCCACAATTGCGCGGTGAAGATCGCCGCGCCGCTGCATATGCCAAAGGTCAGCAAGGTCATCAGGAAGTAGACCTGGTTGGAAAGACCCACCGACGCGACGGCCACCTCACCCAACTGGCCAATCATCAGCCCGGAAACCAGGTTGAGCGAAGCGGTCACAAACTGCTGCGCGATGATCGGCAGCGCAATGGCAAAAAGACGGCGGTAGGTATCCATCGGGCTATTGTAACGGAGATGGTACGCCTTCGCAATCCAGACTTTTTGCTATGGGAGCGTTCCCAAAATCCCAAAAATGCGTACAATTAGAATATCCGAATTTTCTACCTTTGCGAGAGGCCCATGAAAACTGCTGCTTTCCCCTACCAGGATCCTACCCTGCCGGTTGCCGAGCGCGTCAAAGACCTGCTGGCGCGGATGACCGTCGCCGAAAAGATCGGCCAGACCAACCAGGTCTGGCTGAACCTGCACAATATCGCCGAAATCGAACAACAGGCGAAGCACGGGCTGGTCGGCTCGGTGTTGACCAACCTGGATAAGACGGGGCGCACCACCAGCGTAGAAACGCTCAATGCGCTGCAGCGCGCGGCAGTCGAAGGCAGCCGCCTGGGCATTCCTTTCATCCACGGCCGCGATGTAATCCACGGCCACCGCACCGTCTTCCCCCTGCCGCTGGCGTTGGCCGCCAGCTTTGACCCGGCTGCCATGGAAGAAGCCAGCGCGGTAGCCGCGCGTGAAGCCGCCAGCGCCGGCGTGCATTGGACCTTTACGCCCATGCTGGATATTGCCCGCGACCCGCGCTGGGGGCGCTGCGTCGAAGGCTCGGGCGAAGACCCCTACCTGGGCGCGCAAATGG
>DATCUC010000174.1:0-11833 GCA_036567625.1 Anaerolineaceae bacterium
GGCCGCACACCGCGCAGCGGCCCGTGCCGCCGGGTTGTTCGAGGGGAATATTGCGAGTCGTGGCGCGCGTATCTTCTTTCACCTTTGCCTCACAGGCGTCATCACCGCACCACCAGGCGCGCGCCCAACCGTCTTGCACCACGCTCTTGAGCGTTTCGTAATCTTCGGCATCGTGAATATTGGCATCGCGGAAGGCGGTGGCTTTGGCCAGCAGCGCTGCCTGAATTTCCACCAGCAGATCATTCACCCGCGCCGCCAACCCATCTTGCGAGACGAACTGCTTGCCTTCGCGCCCCGGAACGTCGCGCCGGGCTAGCGCCACGGTGCCCTTCTCCACATCTTTCGGGCCTACTTCGATGCGCAGCGGCACGCCGCGCATTTCCCAGTCGTTGAACTTGAAACCGGGGGTCACGCCGGTGCGGTCATCTACCTTGAGGCGCACGCCGGCCAGCTCGCCACGCAGCCGGTTAACCACCGGCATCACATTGGCGCGTTCTTCATCACTGCGGTAGATCGGCACAATCACTGCCTGGATGGGCGCGAGCCGCGGCGGCAGTACCAGGCCCTGGTCATCGCCATGAGTCATAATGATCGCGCCAATAATGCGCGTCGAAAGCCCCCACGAGGTGGTCCAGCAGTATTGAAGCTGGTTGCTCTGGTCAAGGTACTGGATTTCGAAGGCTTTGGCAAAATTTTGGCCCAGGTCGTGCGAGGTGGCCGACTGCAGCGCGCGGGTGTCGCCCATCATGGCTTCTATGCTGTACGAGTTGACCGCGCCGGCGAACTTTTCCGTCTGGCTCTTGCGCCCGGGGATCACCGGGAGCGCGGCCTCGTTGATGGCGAAGTCGGCGTACACGTTCAACATTTGTAGCGTTTCAGCCAGACCTTCTTCGGCGGTGGCGTGCGCAGTGTGGCCTTCTTGCCAGAAAAATTCCATCGTGCGCAGGAACAGGCGCGTGCGCATTTCCCAGCGCACCACGCTGCCCCACTGGTTGATCAGCACCGGCAGGTCGCGCCAGGATTTGATCCATTTGGAATACATGTAGCCAATCACCGTTTCCGAGGTGGGGCGCACTACCAGCGGTTCTTCCAGCTTTTCGCCGCCGCCGTGAGTTACCACTGCCAGCTCGGGGGAGAAGCCCTGCACGTGGCTCTTTTCTTTCTCCAGGAAAGACATTGGGATGAGCAACGGGAAAGCCGCGTTGACGTGGCCGGTATCCTTAAAGCGCCGGTCGAGAGCATCCTGCACATTTTCCCACAGCGACCAGCCGTAGGGGCGCACCACCATGCAGCCGCGTACGGGGGCGTAATCGGCCATTTCGGAGCGCAGGATCACCTGGTTGTACCATTCGGAGTAGTTCTCAGAGCGAGTTGGGAGTTTTTCGTCAGCCATTTTCGTTTCTTCCAGCAAAAAAAGATGAGAGTGCGCGGAACTGCATCCTACGCGGCGCTATTGGCCGAGGCCAGGTAGCTTCGCAGATGCTGGTAGGCGTCATCAACCGTTGCCGCGAAGGTCAGCCGGCGCTGGTCTTTTTCGGGGATATAGCCGCCCAGCATTTCTAAAAACTGTTCGATCGTTTGTTTCCAGCCTTCGCCCACCAGGATCAGCGGGCGCGGCGGGAAGGATTCGATAATCAGGTTATTCCAGTACAGCGCAATTTCCACCAGGGTGCCCACGCCGCCCGGCAGGGCAATGGCCGCGTCGCAGTTGAAGACCAACGCGGTGAGGCGTTCGTTGAGCGTTGGGAAGCGCAATTGCTCGACGATGTAGGCGTTGGGGGTCACTTTACGCCACTGCTCAATATCTTCGCAGGTGACGCCGATCACGTGCCCGCCGGCTTCGCGCGCGCCGCGCGAGGCTGCTTCCATCGTGCCGATGTAGCCCCCGGTAAGAATGGTATGCCCATCCTTCCCCAACATCTGCCCCAGGCGGTAGGCATCCTGGTAGGCGTCTTCGCCGGGTTTGGGCTGTGCTCCCCCAAAAATTGTCACGCGCATAGCTTCCCTTTCAATCAGGCGTCTGGCCGGGGATCATCCCAGGTGCGCCCGTAATTTTGCTCTAGTTTGGCGTAAATGGCCTGTTCCAGGTCAATCTCGTTGACGGCGGCAAGCTGCAGCAGGTACAGCGCCACGTCGGCCAGTTCTCCGGCCAGCGCTTCGCGGTCGGCGCTGCGCTCGGTCCACTGGTAGTGCTCCAGCACTTCCGCCGATTCCAGGCAAAGTGAAATTGCCAGGTTGCGCGAGGTTTGCTGCCGCGGGCTGTCGGGATCGTACCAGCCTTTGGCGCCCACGAAACGGTGCATGGCTTCGGTCAACTGCTTTAGGTCAGACATGGCTCTCATTATACCGGAATTTCCGCGGGAAAAAGAAACACCCCGCTCCCGTTGCCAGGAGAGGGGTGTTGTTGGTACCGTCGGGGCGATTTACTCGCCTTCTTTCTTTTCCTTCTGGCGGGCAGCCACAATTTCGGCGGTGATGTGCGGCGGGACCACCTCGTAGTGATCCAGTTCCATGGTGAACACACCGCGGCCGCCGGTGAAGGAGCGCAACTGCGTGGTGTAGCGCTGCATTTCGGCCAGCGGAACGTGCGCGGTTACTGTGGAGTGACCCTTTTCAGTGTCCATGCCCTGGATGCGCGCGCGGCGCGTGTTCAGGTCGCCCATCACGTCGCCCATGTTTTCTTCGGGCACCGTAATGCGCACCAGCATGATCGGTTCGTACAGCACCGGGCCGGCCTCGTGGAAGGCCAGTTTGAAGGCTTCGCGGCCGGCGATTTCGAAGGCGATCGGTTTCGAGTCGACCGCATGTTCCTTGCCGTCGTACACCGAGACTTTGACGCCCGACACCGGGAACCCGGCCAGTACGCCTTCTTTCATCACGCTCTGGATGCCCTTCTGGATAGAAGTCGAGTAGCTTTGCGAGATCGCGCCGCCAAAGACATCCCAGGCAAATTCGAAATCCTTTTCGGCCACGGGTTCAACGCGCAGATGAACCTCACCAAACTGGCCGGCGCCGCCGGTCTGCTTCTTGTGGCGGTACATCGCGTCGCCCTTTTTGGTGATGGTTTCGCGGTAAGGAACCTTGGGCTCTTCGGTAAGCAGGCCCACCTGGAACTTTGACTCGGCGCGGCGCAGGGCCACGTCGATATGCTGGTCGCCCATGCCCTGCAGGATCGTCTGGCTGGTGGCGGGGTCCATGTACCAGGAAAGGGTCATATCCTCTTCCGCCAGACGGGTGAGGGTGGGGCTGATCTTGGTCGAATCAGCCTGGGTGCGCGGGTTGACGCTCACGCGGAACAGCGCGGTCGGGTAGGTAGGAACCGGCAGGGTCAGCGGGTGCGCGCGGTCGCACAGGGTATTGGACGTGGCGGTTTCCGAAAGCTTGGGAACCATGCCAATATCTCCGGCGTGGACGACTTTGACGCCCAGCAGTTCTTTCCCGCGCGGCACGCTGATGGTGCCCATGCGTTCTTCGATACCCTTGTTCTGGTTCCACACGCGGCTGTCGGAATGGACACTGCCAGAATAGACGCGGAAGTAGGTCATCTTGCCCACGAAGGGATCCGCGGTGGTCTTCCAGACATACGCCGCTAACGGGCCGTTGTCAGAGGGGGGCAGCTGTTCGTCGCCGCTCTTGCCGGCAGCGGTCACAGGCCCAACATCCACAGGCGAGGGCAGCAGGTTGAGGATCGCGTCCAGCAGGCAGCTCGCGCCGATCACCTGCTGGCCGGAAGAAACCAGCACCGGAACAAAGTTGCCCGAGCGCACCACTTTGCTGAGGCCGCGCGCGACTTCTTCATTGGTCAGTTCGCCGGTTTCCAGGTATTTTTCCAGCAGCTCATCTTCGCCTTCAGCGGCCGCTTCCACCAGCGCCATGCGCGCGGTGTCAACCTGGTCCTGATATTCGGCGGGAATTTCCGCCGGGGCCGACTTGCCGTCGCCCTTATAGGCTTTCATCGAGAGCAGGTCGATCACGCCCTGGAAGGCGGCTTTTTCGCCCCACGGCAGTTGAATCGGGATCAGGCGGATATCCGAGAATTCCTGTACAGAGGCAAGCGCCTTCTGGAAGTTGGCATTCTCGCGTTCCATTTTGTTGATCAGGACCATGCGTGGCAGCTTGAACTGGTTGGCATAATTCCAGGCGATTTCCGTGCCCACTTCCATGCCAGCCACTGAGTCCACCATGACGATGGCGCTGTCGGAGACCCGTAAAGCCGAGATCACCTCGCCGACGAAGTCGGTGTAGCCCGGCGTGTCAAGCAAGTTGATCTTCGTGTTTTTGTATTCGATCGGGATAACAGCCGTGGAGAGCGAAAGGGTGCGGCGGTGTTCTTCGTCTTCAAAGTCCGAAACCGTCGTCCCGTCTTCGATCTTCCCCATACGCGTGGTTGCACCGGAAAAATAGAGAAGCCCTTCAGCCAAAATGGTTTTCCCAGCCCCGCTGTGGGAAACCAGCGCAACATTACGGATAGACTCAGTACTATACTCTTTCATGAATATAAGACCCTTCTATATGGTTCTGGGATTTGCTCGTATTGCACCTGCGGTGGAGCGCCGCGCCAGGTCCCCCGTATTTGATACCAGACACAGCGTCCTCTATTATAACAGGTATCTTGCGATTCTTAAAGGAAAGATCCGCCAATACCAGTGCGTTTTAACGCCGCCTGTCGGCTGACCGCTGCGTATGACCCGGCAGCTAACCAAAGTGCAAACGCAAAATAGTTGCCTGGTCAACTATCTCATGCTATAATGCGCACCGGTGCCAAACCGAAGGAGGGACACGGATGCCAACAATCCGAGATTTTTGGTTAGTCATGAAAGATGTGCTGCGCTGCGCCCGGCACATCATCAATGCTGAACTCGAACCGCTCAACCTGACCAGCGCGGAAGGGGATATCCTCTTCCATTTGCTCACCGGCAGTGATGGATTTACCCAGGAGAAACTCGCTGATCGGCTGGACGTAGGCAAAGCCGCCATCTCGCGGACAGTAGATTCTTTAGTCGCAAAAGGTTTTCTCCAGCGCGCGCCGCATCCCAGTGATGCGCGCGCATACCAGCTGACCCTGACAGAAAGGGCGGTCAATACCGGCCCGAAAATTGAGCATGCTTACAATCACGTATATGAGATTGTCAAAAAGAGCATTCCGGAGTCCGAGTTCGAGCAGCTTGCCCGGCTGCTGGCCCGGGTTGCCGGTAACCTCCATGCCGTGGAGGTTGCGCGATGATCCAGGAGTTTCTTACCGGCTTTTCTGTGTTGATAGGTTACTATGTGATTTGCGCCTCCAGTGCATTGCTGCTGCGCCGCCTGGTACGCGTGCCGCGCGAAGTTTTTCGGAAAACATTACATCTGATCCTGCTCTTTTCGCTGCCGGCATGGCTGTATGCATTCAAAACCTGGTGGGTATCGGCGCTGGCGGCCGTAGTTTTTGCGGCTCTGGTTTTTCCACTCCTGGCGTTGGGTGAACGGGTGAAAGGTTACTCAGAACTGCTGACGGAGCGCAAACAGGGCGAGATCAAGCACAGTTTGCTGCTGGTGTTTACCATGTTTGCGGTGATGATCGCTGTTGGCTGGGGTTGGCTGGACGACCGGCTGCTGGTGCTGACTTGCGTGTTTGCCTGGGGCCTGGGGGATGCCGCCGCTGCGCTGGCGGGCAAACGCTTTGGGCGCAACTATCTGGAGGGCAGGTTGATCGAAGGCCGCAAGACCGTCGAAGGAACGCTGGCGATGTTTCTGGTGTCGTTCTTATCGGTGCTGCTCTTTTTGCAGCTGCGGGGCGACCTGTCCTTGTTTGCATCCCTGCCCATCGCCGCGCTAACCGCCGCGGCCTGCGCCGTGGTTGAGCTGTATACCCTCAAGGGCTATGACACCATCACCTGCCCCTTTGCGGTCGCCGCGGTAATGATCCCGCTAATGCTGATGTGGGGAGGAGCAAAGCTTTGAAATCGCGCTCCGGCGAGCGCACGCTGCTCGCCTCCGTGGTGTTAAGCTCGCCCGGGCCGGTTGTCGTCGGTATTGGGCTGTTGCTTGGCCGGTCATCTACCCAGCTCGCGGATTTCATCCGCCGTACGGCGGAACTGGTGGCGATTATCGTTTCCTGGGCTATCTTCCGCATTACCAACAGGGGCGCTGAATTTGACGCGGACAGAAAGGCCCGGCTGGAAGGTATTGCCAACCGCTGCGTTGGCGCGGCGATGTGCCTGGGCGGCGCGGCAATGATTATTGTGGCGCTGGTTTCGGAAAGCGGCGAAAAGGGCAATGTCATTCCCGGGCTGATCATCGCCATCCTTGGCGTTATCACCAACTGCTGGTTCTGGCTGCGCTACCGCATCCTGGATAAGGCCCATGCCAACGCCATCCTCGCCGCCCAAAGCCAGTTGTATCGCGCCAAAACGCTGGTAGACGCTTGCGTGACCGCCGCGCTTGCCACGGTGGCGGTCGCTCCTGCATCCGCCGCCGCGGTATATATGGATAATGCCGGTTCGATCGTAGTCGCGGGGTATCTCATCGTCAACGGCGTGCTGGCAATCCGCGGAAGATAAGCCCGGGCAGACGGGTCATCTGTTGAACCGGCGGCGAATGAATAATCCCTGGCTTCGGCTGAGGAAAACCGTTTGCTGTGTGGCGCTACAGCTTTTTCTCCATGCGCCAGGCGGGCTCTTCTATTGTGTGCCAGATGCCTTGTTCATCCGGGTACGACCATACTCCCGGCTCGTGAGCCACGCGGTGATAACCGCAGCGCAGGTACAGCTCCTGCGCGCGCGGGTTATCCTTCGCCACATTGAGGGTGATCCAGCCAAAGCCGCGTTCGATCAAGTCGGCTTCCACCACCTGCATCATGCGCGTGCCCAGGCCCTGCCTGCGGTAATCTGGGCGCACGCGGAAGGAATACAGGTAGGCGCGCTGGCGCCCATCGGCCAGTTCGTGGCGGTCGCAGATCATTTGGATGAACACCTGCCCCACCAGCCCCGCGCTCGGCAGCACCGCCACCCAGATCAGCCCCAGCCCCTGTTCGCTGCGCCGGTACGCATCGGCGAAGACCTTGCGGAAATGGGTGAGCTCGCCTTCCCACTCCAGCGCGGGCAAATCCGCCCGGGTAGCCTGTCGAATGACTACCTGGTCGAGCCAGTCGGGTTGCAGGGTCTTTTGCAGCATCGTCACCCATCTCCGGCAGGCGCATCCGGGTATTGCGCCAGAAGCTGCCGCAGCATAACCTGTTCCTCGCTTTTGGAGGTAATTTTGCCGTCCAACCAGGCTGCGCGCAGTCCATCCAACACCGCGCGGTAGGCCGGGCCGGGCGGCACGCCCAGCGCGCGCAGTTCTTCGCCAGTGGTGTACGGGCGCACATGCCGCAGCAGGCGCACGTAGCTATCGAGCATGTGCTGCACTTCCAGCGAGGGCTGCATTTTGAATGCCGCGTACAGCACCAGCGGCGGTGTGCCGTCCAGCCGCGATACGGTGAGGCTGGGACTGGCGCCGCGAAGCCCGGGCAGTTCTTTCCACAGGCGGTTGGTTTCTTCCAGTGCAGTATGCAGCACGCGCGGGAAGCGCAGCCGTTCACTCACTCCGCGGATTGAATCCAGCGGCAGGTTGGCCAGCCATACCAGATAGCCCAGCGCCTGGTGCACGTCCAGGCTGCCCAGTTTGTCAGGCAATTCCCAGCCCGGGTCGATTTCGCAGTTGAGCACCCCATCCAGCAGCGGGGTCAGGTGATCATCCCAGGCCAGGTCGGGGTGAATGGCGCTGAGCAGTTGCAGCTCTTGCAGTCGGGCAAACATGGCCGGGGCCTGCTCTTCGCACAGGATCAGGTTGATCTCATGGCGCAGCCGGTCGCCCGACACCTGGCGCAGCAAGGCGCGCGCGCCTTCCATCAGTTCGTGCGTGCGGGTTTCAACGCGGAACTTGAAACGCTGCTCAAAACGCACCGCGCGCAGCAGGCGAGTGGGATCATCGACAAACGATAGTGAGTGCAGCACGCGCACCAATCCCTGGTGCAGATCGTTCAGCCCGCCCCAGTAATCGTACAATTCGCCGTAATGCCGGCCGTCGAGCCGCAGCGCCATGGTGTTGATGGTGAAATCGCGCCGGTGCAGGTCAAGCTTGATGCTGCTGCGCTCTACGGTGGGCAGCGCGGTGGGGTAATCATAGAACTCAGTGCGCGCGCTGATCAGGTCAAGCGATTCGGGCAGGTCGAGCGGGTCAGCGCCGGGCGGAAAATCCTCTTCTTTGACCAGCGTTTCACGCAGGTCGGCGATCTGCCACTTGGCCGTGCCAAAGCGCCCGTGCGAGGTCATGCGCCCGCCGTATGCGCCGGTCAATACGCGCGCCAGGTTGATGGCATCGCCTTCAACGACAATGTCAAAATCGATACTGGGGCGCTCAAGCAGCAGATCGCGTACGAAGCCCCCGACGATATAAATGCCCACATGCTGTTCGCGGGCGCGCTCGGCAATCAGTTTGAGAAATGCCAGCCGCGCCGGTGGCAGCGCGCTTTCCAGCCGTTCGGCCAGGTTTTGCTTACCCGGCAGCGCCGAAAGCCCTGCCGAAAGGCTTTTCAGTAGATCGGTGCGGGTAACGATGCCGATCACGCTGCCGCCTGTGGGGTCGACCACCGGAACCTGGCCCCAGCCGGTGCTGGTCATCACCCGCTGTAAATGTTCCACCGAATCGCCGGGCTGCACGGTGACTTCACCGGCGTCCATCAGGCTGGCGGCGGGAAGGTTGAGCTTGTGCGCGATTGAGCGGTCTACCGCGCGGCGGGTGAGCAGGCCGATGACCTTGCCATCCTTGATCACCGGATAGCCCTCGTAGCCGTAGCGGGTCATCAACGCGGCGGCATCTTTGGCGGTTGCATCCGGAGAAAGAAGTCGCGGCTGGCTCGACATGATGCTTCCCACGGTAACCGACGGGCGCACAAAGCGCGGTAATATATCGATCAGCTCGCGGTACACTGCGGCCGGGTCAACGCGCTGCCCGTCCTGGGCGCGGATCAAGGCTGCCGCGGCGCGTTCGTGACCGCCGCCGCCGAAGTGCGCCGCCAGAGCCGAAACGTCAATCTGATCGGTCGTCGAGCGCGCCACTAGGCGCACGCCGTCCACTACCGAAACCAGCAGCACCAGCGCATCCGGGTCGAGCAGGTCGCGTAGTTTGTGCGCCACGCTGGAAATTTCTTCGCTCAGGTCTTCGGCGCTGGCGTAAGACAGCATAATGTTCTGCCCGCCGATATGATACGACTCGGCAGCGCTGAGCAGTTGGTCATACAGGCTGCGCTGCGCCGGTGAGAGCGGCGGGTTGAGATAATTCCCCACCACGCTCAAATTCGCGCCCATCTCCAGCAGATACGCCGCGGCGTGCGCATCGCGGGCGGTGGTGCTGGCGTAGGTCAGTGAGCCGGTATCCTCATAGATGCCTAGCAGCAGCAGCGATGCCTGCAGGCTGCCCAGGTTTTCGCGCGCCTCGCGCAGCGCTTCAACAAACAGCGTGGTCGTTGCCCCGGTGCGGTCAATGCGCACCGTCCAATCCGCGGGCAGATCGGGGCGCAGCGCGTGGTGGTCGATCACCTGCACCGCCGTTTTTTGCCCCATGCCCTTGAGCGTCACCACCGATTGCGTGTCCACCAGAGTCACCTGCTGGATGCTGCCCTGCGGCAGGTCGCGCGGCTCAATGAACGGCAGTTCCGCGCCGTACAGGTTGAGGAAGGCGCGCACATTGCGGTTCATTTTGCGCGGCAGTACCGGGTAGGCCTGCTCGTTGAGCAAATGCGCCCCCAGTACCGCTGCCACCGCGTCAAAATCTGCCTGTTCGTGGGTGAGGATGACGTGCATACGGATATTGTATCAGGAAGACGAAGACGGGAGATGGGAGGTTTTTTGAAGAATACGCGATCTATTGCATTAGGATATTATTTTCCTTCGATAACCAGTCTATTGCACATGGATTAACATCCAGATTAAATTTTGCGCGAGAAAACCATCTCGAAAGAGAAGAAGAAATCCGTAAGTAACCATTCCGCCCGCGAGAATTACCATAAGAATAATGAGAGGTGCATTCCAGACCGTAACCGGAACATGATCGACCTGGCCAGGCAACTGCCCCGGCATCCAGGTCTTACGAAGTAGATTATAGCTAGGCGCCCAGTATATCCCCAGTCGCAATAAAGCGAACAGAAGGGCGTGCGTGATCATCCAGAAAGAAATACCCAGCAGAAGTGTTATCAACTCAAGCAGAAGGATGAAAAAACACCCTCGATATATCGGGTGGTTTCTCGCCGCCTGCCAGACTTGACTCCATTGGTCATTTTGATTATTCATGGTTTGCCGCCTCCAGATTTGATAGTGAAATATTTTGTATGTGTGTAATCGATTTTCGCGAGAACATTATTATAAACTTGGTCTGGTTTGAGGAGTTAACATCATCAATTAAAACCGGAATCTTGAAAGCAGCAACTAATATTCCGACGAAAGTATCCAATCCGCTATCCTGGTTTGCTCCACATCCCTCTTTTTGGTATGATCAACTTCAGTCAATTTGCTCCGCGAGAGGTGAACCGATGGATGCTCCTCTTTCTCATGCCGAAGTCCAGCGCTATGCGCGCCACCTGATGATCCCCGAAGTGGGCATGGAAGGCCAGCGCAAGCTTAAATCTGCCTCGACACTGGTGGTGGGCACGGGCGGGTTGGGTTCGCCCGCCGCGCTGTACCTGGCTGCTGCCGGGGTGGGCCGCCTGGGTCTGGTGGATTACGACGTGGTCGACTCCTCGAACCTGCAGCGCCAGGTGATCCACAGCACCTCGCGGATGGGCGAGTTGAAGGTCGAATCGGCGCGCCAGCGGCTGCGTGATCTCAACCCGTATATCCAGGTGGATGCCTACAACACGGTTTTTTCCTCGATCAACGCGCGCGAAATCGCCGCGGAGTATGATCTGATCATCGACGGGACGGATAACTTTCCCACCCGTTACCTGATCAACGACCTGTGCGTGCTGACCGGCAAGCCTTACGTTTATGGCTCGATCTTTCGCTTTGAAGGCCAGGTGAGCGTCTTTGACGCGCGCCTGGGGCCGTGCTACCGCTGCCTGTTCCCCGAACCGCCCGCGCCTGACAGCGTCCCTTCCTGCTCCACTGCCGGGGTATTTGGCGTGCTGCCCGGAACAATCGGCACGCTGCAGGCCACCGAAGCCGTCAAGTTGATTCTCGGCGTCGGTCAGACCCTGGTGGGTTCGCTCTTGCTCTACGACGCTTTGGAAACGACCTTCCAGACGGTGCGCCTGCGCAAGAACCCCAACTGCAAGGTATGCGGCAGCCAGCCCAGCATCACCCAACTGGTGGATTATGAAGAATTTTGCGGCGTTCCGGCCGCGGGCAGCCATGTGATTGCCCTGCCTGCCGAACAGACGATCACGGTCGACGAACTGGCGGCGCGGATGGGCGCCGCGGATGCGCCGCTCGTGCTGGATGTGCGCGAAGATATGGAACGCGAGATTTCGCGCATTCCCGGCGCGCTGGCGATCCCGCTGGGCGAACTGCCCGAGCGCATGCAGGAACTCGACCCGGCGCAGGAGATTGTGGTCTACTGCCGCACCGGGGTGCGTTCCAGCCGCGCCGTCGACCGGCTGTTGAGGGCCGGTTTCCCTCGCGCCCGCAGCCTCACCGGCGGCATCAACGCCTGGGCGCGCGAAATCGATCCATCCATGTACCAGTACTGACATTGAGGAATGCATGAGAAACCGCTTTGCAGTTCTTGTTCTGATTGTTTTTGCGCTCGTAGGGCTTTCTTGCCAGCTTACCCAGGCCGCGTCGCCGCAGCCTACCGCCCAGCCGCTGCCCACCCAGCCCCC
>DATCUC010000175.1:0-2318 GCA_036567625.1 Anaerolineaceae bacterium
CCATCCCGGCCGGCGGCCCAACGCTGACGCCGTGGCCCACCAACACGCTGCCGCCCACGCCCACCCGCTTTATCCGGCTGACGCCATGACGCAGGCCACAGACAGGCTGCCATTCGGGTATGTGCTGCGCGGCAAGGTTGACCTGACCAAACAGCCGCGCCTGTACTTTGCGCTCAACGTGCTGGGCCTGGTGATCCTGGTGGCCGCGGGAGTTTTGTTCGTGGCGCTGGCGCGGCTGCTGCGCCCGGATGCGGTGACCGCGCTGTTTGAACAGTTCAGCCGGGGCGGGAGCGCGCGGCAGATAGTACTGCTGCTTGGAATCCTGGTGGTGATGCTCGTTATCCACGAAGCCATCCACGGCGTTTTCTTCTGGCGCTTCACCGGGGCGCGGCCCAAGTTCGGCATTGGCCCCGGCTATGCCTACGCGGCGGCGCCGGGCTGGTATCTACCGCGCAACCAGTACCTGGTGGTGGGGCTGGCGCCGCTGGTGCTGATCAGCCTGGGCGGGCTGGCGTTGATCACCGTGATGCCCGCAAGCTGGATTGGCGCGCTGCTGGCGCTGATGATCGGCAACGCCTCGGGCGCGGTGGGCGATATGGCGGTGGTGGCCTGGCTGCTGACGCTGCCCAAAACTGCGCTGGCCAATGATGACGGCAGCGCGGTGACGGTATATGTGCCGGGGTAAAGCGGCTTACCGCGGCAAGTGCGCTGCCACCGTCTTCAGAAACTCGGGGATATCCAGCGGCTTGGAAATATAATCGTCACAACCGGCATCCAATGCGCGCTGGCGGTCACCGGGCAGGGTGTGGCCGGTGATAGCGAGTACAGCGATATGCGCGGTAGTTGGATCAGCCTTCAATTGGGCGGCCAGTTCCCAACCGTTGATCTCCGGGATCGAGAGATCGAGCAGGATCATATCTGGAGCCTGTTCACGCACCATATCCAGGCCCTGCCGGCCGTCGTAAGCGCCCAACACGCTGTAGCCTTCTTGCTGGAGCAGAAAGCGAACCAGGTCGTAGTTATCCAGGTTATCTTCGATGACGAGGATCCGGACATTGGGCATGAGACCATCTCCAACCGCGCGTGGGATAATCCTGACTATACCGCGAGCGGGGGTGGGGGTCAACCGGAGCGGACTTAACAAAGAAGCAAGGCGCGACGTGAAGAAACCAACGGTGCGTCTTGCCCACAGCCAGGATACATGATACAATAACCGGCGCATGGGAGGATACCCTTCCAACCCTGGAGGGATGGCCGAGCGGCTTAAGGCGCCTGTCTTGAAAACAGGTGTGGGAAACCCCCACCGTGGGTTCGAATCCCACTTCCTCCGCTGCAATCGAATACTGGGGAGGTGCCAGAGTGGCCGATTGGGCTCGCCTGCTAAGTGAGTGCTGGGCTTAACCTCAGCCGCGGGTTCGAATCCCGCCCTCCCCGCTACTACAACTTTTTTGGGTCACAAGGGGCATAAACGAATCGGTTAGCTGAACGGCCACGATTACGTTGCCTCGGAGAAAAGCTGCTTGGACTGCCATCCTGAGCAGCTTTTTTCTTTCGATTGGTAAGGTGCGGTCCCAATCTTCCAGCGTAGGCCGGATAGAACTGACCAATGTTATTATAGCATTGGGGTTGGAATAAGACAAGGTACTTTGGATATGCTCGTACCGATCTGATTCTTTCCTGAACTCATCGCGGTCAAGTTCCCCCATAAGATACAGCTCTTTCGCACGTTCGTAGCGTGCCTCAGCTTCCGCTACCATTGCTTTTGATCGCTCCAGGCCCTGATCCTCTGTCCAATCTTTCAGCATTTCCAATAGAATAGTCGCAACCTGGCGTTCAGCCACCTCTGCCCTCACCGTATCTTGCTGGCAGTTCGTGGATCGCTCGATCCGCGACGCATCCCGATAGTAACGGCGTCCAGAAGTCGACACGCCTCTCATCGCATTGCCGCAATAACCGCAACGCAAAATGCCAGTTAACGGATACAGCTGCGCAGTCGGCTTTTCAGCCCGCCAGTTGCTGCCCAACGTCATCCGCATCTCCTGCACCCTTTGGAAATCCTCCTCGCTGATCAGGGCAGGATGTTTCCCCTCATACAATGTCATTTCATTCAACTCGCTGCGTTTTGTTTTTCGAGCGCCGATCTCGCTGGATGCTTTGTAAGGCAGCTTACCAGTATAAAAAACCCGATTGAGCATATCGCGGATCAAATCCTTTTTGAACGGTCCAGCGACCGATACGCCAGGATGACCCTTTTGGCGCACCTTGACGGTAGAGCCATCCGGAAAGGTCATGTGGTAGGAATTCAGTTTTTCCGCAAT
>DATCUC010000176.1:0-17395 GCA_036567625.1 Anaerolineaceae bacterium
GGCGGGCAATATTGGCCAGTGATTCTTGCAGCACGCGGTACAACGCCTGTTCCAGGTCCAGCGGCAGCGCGCGGTCGCCAGAAATGCTGGTCTCCACGCGGATACCGGTATGCTCCTGCCAGCGAGCGGTATACTCGCCCAGGGCCTGGGCCAGCCCACGGCCTTCCAGCGCAGCCGGGCGCAACTCATCAATGATCAATTTCAGTTCTTGCTGCGTCTCGCGGTTAAGCTGCAGCGCGCTTTCCAGGTGTTCCGCGGCGACTTCTGGCTGGCTGGTAAGCAGGTTTTTGGCGGCGCTGAGCTGCATCCGCGCCGCGTAGGTTTGCTGCTTGACCGTGTCGTGCAAATCGCGCGCCAGGCGGTTGCGTTCTTCCACGCGCGCCAGTTCATCGCGGGTGTGAATGTGCGTCTGCAATTGCTCGGCCATGCGGTTGAGCGAGCGGGTCAGTTCGCCGATTTCATCGCCGGATTTATCTCTGGGTTGCACCGCAAAATTTCCCTGGCTCCACGACTGTGCCGCGGTAGAGAGGTTCACCAGGCGCTTGTTCAAGCCGCGGGAGACCAGCCAACCAAATATCGCGCCAACCGGCAGCGAAATGACCAGCATGGCGATAGTGGTGAAAAGCAGGAACGTCAGGTATGTGTCCAGGTTGGCCGGGGTAACCATCGTGGGCGGAGAAAAGTGATAGACGACAATTGCCGCCACTGGATCAGAGTCATTCTGACGCAGGGGAAATGCGCCCACATAACTGCCATCCGGGTAGCCGACGCTCTGCGCGGTATAGTTTTTATCGCCGGTTTGCGCGGCAGCCAGTATCGATTCCAACCCTACTCCGCTAATGCTGCGATCAAAAGGCTTACCGACCAGACTGGCATCTTCTGGAGAAGAGGCGAGGATATGTAGATCCGGATCGAGGACATAGATCGGCGCATTCCCAATCACGGTATTGGCGAAGGTCAACGTGTATTCGCTGGTATTGGATTGAAAATCAACCGGCTCAAAACCGTTTTGCCGGACCTGGTCCAACCAGGTCTGCAAGGCTGGCCGGTCGTCCAGCAGGAAAGGAATGTTATCCTGGAATGCGGTCTTCGACCAGAAAATACTTTCACGGGTAGTATTGGTACTGGCCGAATCAACCACAAGCGCAGCCGTTACCAACAGCGCGGCCAGCACGATCACCGTTCCAGCGGTGACCAGGGCGTACGACAGGGTGATTTTCCATTGCAAGTGCCGGAAGAACGACAGGATACGTTGAAGGATGTTGCTCATATGCTCCCTATTATGCTCGATAACCAAGGATTATGGAAAACAGCTTGCGCCAGAAGTTCGAAAACTTCTGGCGCAAGAGCGCGGACTAGCCGCGGTGATCGATACACCCGCATTGATTCAAATCGTCTTCCAGCAGCGGCAGCAGGCTGGCCAGGGCGAAAAGCAGCGTGATAAAAATGAGAAAAATGGTCATGGCAAATCTCCTTTCCAGATTACGTCCCAGAGTATAGGAGGTTTGCCAGCGAATGTCGTCCGCCGCCAGTCGGATTATGGGTCATCCTGGCGGGGGAGATTTGCACGCTGCGGCGCTTTGCGGGAGCTGCTAAAACCTTGCGGCGGGGTCTATGCAGTTTCCGGCCGGATCCAGCCGGCGCCCGAGCGAATGAACGCCTCGATTTCTTCGACCGAGTTCTGCCCAGGGCGGAACCAGTGAATTGCCGGGTCCTTCAACGAGAACCAGTTGGCCTGCCGGCGCACAAAAATGCGTGTCAGGCGTTTCATCTGCGCCACCGCTTCTTCCAGGGTCATCGCGCCGCGCAAGACCGCGGCAATTTCACGATATCCAATCGCCGAAAGGGTCGGTAGTTCAGGCGAATAGCCCTTCTCCAGCAAACCGCGCACTTCGTCCACCAGCCCGGACTGCAGCATCGCCTCGATCCGAGCATCGACACGCGCATATAGGTCAGCGCGCGGACGCACTAGCCCAATTTGCAGCAGTGAATATGGCGAACTCGCCTTGCGGCGCTGCTCAGAAAATCGGCGCCCGGTGAGCAAGGCCACTTCCAGCGCGCGGACGGTGCGGCGCAGGTTGTTCGGCTCAATTACCTGCGCGGCTTGCGGATCGACAAAGCCCAGCTTGCGGTGCAGTTCGCGCGGGCCAATTTCGCGGCCCCAGGCTTCGAGCGCATCTCGCAGCCGGTGATCCGGCTCCTGGGCCGGAATTTCCCAGCTTTCGGTGAGGGCGCGAACGTACTGCCCGGTGCCGCCCACCACGAACGGCAGCCGCCGCCGGGCATGAATTGCCTCGATGGCTTCACGCGCGGCGCGCTGGAATAACGCCAGGCTCCACACCTCATCTGGGTCGGCCACGTCCACCAGATGGTGCGGCACGCGACGCATTTCTTCCGGCGTTGGCTTGGCGGTGCCAATGTCCATGCCGCGGTACAGCAGCCGTGAATCAGCCGAAACGATTTCCCCGCCCAGGCGTTCAGCCAACGCCAGGGCAATCTCCGTCTTGCCCACCGCGGTCGGCCCGACGATGAATACAACCGGCCGGGGGAGATCAGGAAAGAACATTTTGAAACCATTCAATCTGCGTATCGGTTCCGTTTGGCCGGCCCTGAATGGCAATAACATCCACGCGCCAGTCGATTTCTTGCGGGCTGTATTCCAACAAAAAATGCTGCGCGGAATCGAGCAAATGCTGCGCCTTAGCCGGGTTGATGGCTTCTTCCGGCAAGCCAAAGGCGTTATTGGTGCGCGTTTTGACTTCAACGAACACCAGTTCTGCGCCCTTGCTGGCGATCAGATCCAGTTCGCCGTAGGGTGTGCGCCGGTTGCGCGCGACGATGGTGTACCCGCGGTTCTTAAGATATTCCGCGGCTACATTTTCGCCCCATCGTCCAACCATCTGCTTTGCGTGCATCATTGATTCACCAACTCTTCCGCCCAGGCGGCGATTTCGTGCGCAGCAGCAGGCCGGGCCAGCCGGGTCACCCCACCAGCCAGCGCATTCACCCAACTCGTATCAACGGTCAGCCGGCGCGCGGCTTCCAGTACCGCCTCGGCATTTTCGACCAGCATCCCTGCGCCTGATTCTACAACAATTTGCGTGTTCGCAGCCTCCTGCCCCGCGCCGCGCTGAAGCAGCAGCACCGGCTTCTGCAGGGCCAGCGCTTCTGCCAGGGTCAAACCGCCAGGTTTCGTTACCACCAGGTCGGCCCAGTCCATCAGCATGGGCATTTCTCCGGACAGGCCCAGTAAGGTCACATCTGCGCGGCCCGCCAGTCGTTTTTCCGCCTGGAGGCGCAGCCAGTCGCCGCGGCCAAAGACGAAACACCATTCTACCCCATCCAGCGGCTCGCGCGCGAGTAGATTGAGCAGCCGGAGGATCTTGGGATACAAGGGAACGTAGGGCGCGTTGCGTCCACCCCCGGTAATCACCAGCATCCTCCGCGGCCCGGAGTCCCCTGCCGGCGGCTTCGCGCTGGATTGCAGACAGCCAAATTCGGGCTGAACGGGGATGCCCAGCACGCGCAACTTGCTGGCCGGTACGCCGCGCTTTTGCATCCGCTCCGCGGCCGGCGCGCTGGCCACCGCGTACCCATCCACGCCGCGCGGCGGCCAGTACGCGTGCACCTGAAAATCTGTCGCCACGCCTAGCAGCGCGAATTTCCGTTCGCGCTTTGCCAGCACAGCACACGGCAGCGCGTGCGTGCAGATGACCACGTCTGGTTGTTCGGCTTGAATAATCTGGTTGATGCGCAGGCGCACCCACGGAAACCACGCTGTGAAGGCGAACAGCGCCCGCATCGATCCGCTTTCCCACGCCTGGGTGTACGCCCGCGGAAGAATCGTATTGGAAAGCACCAGGGCCATATCCGCCAATCCGCTGCGCCGCGCGCGGGGCGAAAAAGCGTCCCGCAGTTCAACATCCCAGCAGCCGCGGGCCAACATGGCGGACTGAATCGATTGAGCCGCAGTGAAATGCCCGGACCCAATGGACGCATAAAAGATAACTGCCTTGTGCCTGGCGACGATGGCGCACCTCACTGGTTTTCGTTGACTTTTCTGCTTTTCATGCTACACTAACCACAATCACGGGCGGAGGATGGCTACAGAAATTGTACCTTAAGCGCGCCTGAGCCACGTTTTCCAACGGAGACTGAATGCCGGCTGCGGAAATCATCGCCATCGGAACGGAATTGCTGCTGGGTGAAATCCAGGACACCAACACGCGCCATCTGGCCCGCGCTTTACGCGACGCGGGCATTGATTTATACCGTACTATGGTCGTCGGCGATAACGCCAACCGCATCGCCCGGGCCATTCAGGAGGCGCTCAGCCGCGCGCAGATCGTGATCACCACCGGCGGGCTGGGGCCGACCGTGGATGACCCCACCCGCCAGGCAGTCGCCCTGGCTGCCGGGGTTGAACAGGTCTACGTGCCCGAGTTGTGGGAGCAAATCACTGCTCGCTTCCAGCGCTACGGCCGTACGGCCACCGAGAACAACCGCCGTCAGGCCTACATTCCCGCCGGCGCAATCCCCATTGAAAATCCGGTTGGAACGGCCCCGGCTTTTTTCATGGAAATTGGCTCGGGCGTGGTCATCAGTCTGCCCGGTGTCCCCCGAGAAATGGAATATCTATACGAAAACGCTGTGCTGCCTTTCCTGCGCCAGCGCTTTCAACTGCGCGGAGTGATCAAAGCCCGCGTACTGCATACTGCTGGCCTGGGCGAATCGCAAGTCGATGCGCTCATCGGAGATATGGAAGAAGCATCCAATCCAACCGTCGGGCTGCTGGCTCATGCCGGCCAGGTGGACATCCGCATCACCACCAAGGCCGATACGCAAGATGAAGCCGACCGGTTGATCGCGCTGGCCGAAGCCGAACTGCGCGCCCGGCTGGGCATTGATATCTACGGTGTAGACAACCAGACGCTCGATGAAGTCACCCGGGCAGCCCTTGCCGAACGCGGCATTGTGCCATGCGTGGTAGAATCAGGTTTACAGGGAGAGCTTTCCCGCCGGTTAAATCTAGCTTGCACGCAGGTGCACGAGAAAATCGATGCCTATCAACTGCAGGCGGAGGTACAAACCTACCCGCCGCACACCATGCTGGTAGCAGCCGCGCTGGTAAACCTCGCAGACCGCCAGGCATTAACCATTTTCGTGCGCTTGCCCTCCGGGGAGTTTCAGACAAGCCGCACCTACGGCGGTCCGCCCGCCCTGGCTCCCACCTGGGCGGTCAACAATACACTCGACTTTCTCCGGCGGCAGTTATTGTCACCGGGGTAACGCTCACTCAACGTTGTTCTTGATTTCAGGCAAAGGAAAAAGAATGCAGAATGTAGACCTTCTTTTCACGAACGCGATTATCCTGACCATGGACGAGGAATACCACTTCTTTGAAGGCGGGGCTCTGGCCGTCCACGGCGATCATATTGTGGCGGTTGGCCCAGAAGCCGAACTGCGCGCAGCCTACCAGCCGGCCAGTGTCATCGACTGCGGCGGCAAGGTGCTTATGCCCGGCCTGATCAACAGCCACACCCACGTTCCCATGACTCTGCTGCGCGGCCTGGCGGACGATCTCCGCCTGGATGTGTGGCTGATGGGCTATATGATGCCGGTCGAACGCGAATTCGTGTCGCCTGATTTTGTCAGACTTGGCACTCGCCTGGCCTGCGCCGAAATGATCCGCAGCGGCGTGACTACCTTTGCTGATATGTACTACTTCGAAGAAGACATAGCCCGCGCCACAGCCGATGCCGGCCTGCGCGCCCTGTGCGCGCAAAGCGTGATGAAGTTCCCCACCCCGGATGCGCGTTCGTATGAAGAATCGTTGGAATATACGCGTGATTTTATCCAGCGCTGGAAAGACCACGCGCTGATCATCCCCTCAGTGGCGCCGCACGCGGTGTATACCTGCACGCCTGATATTCTGAATGCTACCGCCCGACTCGCGCTGGAATTTGACGTGCCGCTGCATACGCATATTTCGGAAACCGCGTTTGAAGTTGAAAACCTGCGCAATGAACAGGGAATGCCCGTCGTACCCTACATGAAAAAACAGGGCCTGTTTGAAGCCAAAGTCCTGGCCGCCCACTGCGTCCACATCGATGAAGGAGAGATTCGCACGCTGCGCCATGCCAACGCAGGCGTTGCGCATAATCCCTCCTCCAATATGAAGCTGGCATCCGGCTTCGCGCCGGTCAAGCGCATGCTCGACCTGGGCGTCAACGTGGGCATCGGCACTGACGGCCCGGCTTCCAACAATGACTTGGACATGTTTGAAGAAGTCCGCCTGGCGGCGTTTATCGCCAAAGGCTACAGCGGCGATCCCACCGCGCTTCCGGCGCGAACCGCGCTGGCCATGGCCACCCGGCTGGGCGCAAATGCCATGCACATCGGCCACCTCACCGGCTCGCTGGAGCCCGGCAAGCGCGCCGACCTGATCCTGGTGGATCTGGCCATGCTGCATAACGCCCCGCGCTTCCGCCGCGATCCAAACAACGGCGTGTACGCGCAGCTCGTCTACGCCGCCAAAGCCAACGATGTCACCGACGTGATGGTCAACGGCCAGTGGGTGATGCGTGATAAGCAACTGCTGACGTTGGACGACCAGGAACTGCTCTACGCCAGTCAGGATTACGCCAAACAGATTGATGTCTTCTTAATCCAGCGCGAAAAGTATATCCTTTCCAAGCTGATCGCCATTGGCGGAGCCACCGAAGAAGAAAGCTTTGAGGTACAGGGAAAGGCTGTGTTAATCGACCCCGAAGGCGCCATCCAGACGCTGCACGGACCGCAATTCGAGATCCTGCGCAAACGCCACTACCGCGAATACGATACCTATTTCTCCTTTGAAAACGCGGATGAAGGCTATCTGCGCTTCCGCGAAGACCACTTTGTGGGCGATAACGGCGAAGTGACCAACGTGCGCACCCGGTTGACGCATATCGGCCCCACCCGCGAACGGCAGTTCCCACAGGGCGTGCTGCTTTCCCGCAGCCGCTTCCTGGCCCCGGCCACGCAGTCGCTGCGCTTCTACCGCGAATATTTCAAACCGCAGGCTGAAACCGAAATTGAGAAGGACCGTCGCCGCTACCTGGTTCGCTACCAGAATATCGAGTTCTTCATCAATATTGACCACGTCACCAAGCCCGACATGGGCTACTTCATCGAGGTCAAGAGCCGTACATGGAGCCGGAAAGACGCCGAAAATAAATCACAAATCGTGGCGCAATTGCTCCAATTATTGGGTGGTTCATCAGATACCACATTACCGGATGAATATATTAAAATGATGGAAGTTAAGCAGTAGATCCCGGCCATTATAGACTATGCGGTGAGGAGAAAGATGAATAATCCCCAAAACACGCCAAAGGGTATGCTTCAGGTGTTGTTCGTCGCGGCCGAAGCAGACCCGCTCATCAAAGTTGGGGGACTTGGTGATGTCGCTGGATCGCTTCCCCTGGCGCTGCGCGCCCTGGACCCGGAGCAGACTGGCGGACCGCTGTTGGATGTGCGCGTGGTCATTCCCTACCATTCTTCCATTTCCATCGCCCCAGATGAATGCAAACTGGCCGCGACATTTTTGGTTCCGAAACCCGGTGGGCCGGTGGAGGCCCGCGCGTTTCTTATTGAACGCAACGGCGTGCCGATCTACCTGATCGCCGGAGAGCCGTTCGAAGGTGAAATGCCGGTGTACAGCATGAACACCCCGGCCGATGGAGAGAAGTTTACTTTCTTTTCGCTGGCAGTTCTGGAACTGGCGCGCGCGTTGAACTGGCAGCCCGACGTGCTCCACGCCAATGACTGGCATACCGCCCCCAGCGTGTATGCACTGCATTTGCTGCACCAGCAGGACGATCCATTCTTCGCCAACACGCACAGCATCATCAGCGTGCATAACCTGCCGTTCATGGGCGGCGGCATTGACCCCGCGCTGCGCGATTACGGCCTGCCGCCGTCTGAAGACCCCGATTTACCCGGCTGGGCGCGCTATTTCCCGCTGCCGATGGCGCTCGCCACCGCGGATTACATCGTCACTGTATCCCCAACGTACGCCAAAGAAATCCTCACCCCGGCTTTTGGCTGCGGACTGGAGCATTTTCTGCAGCAGCGTGCTGACAAAGTTTTCGGCATCCTCAACGGCCTGGATCATGACCACTGGAACCCGCAGACGGATCCGGCGCTCGTCCAGCAGTATTCGGTAGAAACGCTCGAGAAGCGTGAAGCCAATAAGCTGGCCCTGCTTAAAGAATTTGATCTGGAACCTGATCCGGAACCCCCCTTACTAATCCTGATCAGCCGCATGGACCAGCAAAAAGGCGTGGACATTGCCGTGGATGCCCTGCGGCAGATCACCGACCTGCCCTGGAAAGCCATCTTGCTAGGTACCGGTGACCCTTACCTGGAAGATGAGATCCGCCGGCTGGAAGCCGACTTCCCCGGCCGGGTACGCGCCGCCATTCGCTTCGATACCCGCCTGTCACAGCGTATGTACGCCGGCGGCGACGCGCTGATTATGCCCTCGCGCTACGAGCCCTGCGGCCTGGCGCAGATGATTGCTATGCGTTATGGCTGCGTTCCCATAGCGCGCTCCGTGGGCGGTCTGACGGATACTATTTTGGATGACCCAGATGCCTCGCAAAGTACCGGCTTCCTCTTCTCCGAGGCCGCTCCGGCCGCCCTGGCCCAAACCCTGCGTCGCGCCCTGGATGAATACCAGCATCATCCCGCAAACTGGCAGGCTCGCAAATCGCAGGGGATGCGGCAGAATTTCTCGTGGGAAAAATCTGCAATCGAATACGCAAAACTATACCAATCCTGGAAGAATGAGCCATGAAAACTAGAGCTGTGATCCTGGCAGGTGGCGAAGGTACACGCCTGGGTGTGCTGACCGCAAAACGGACAAAACCAGCCGTGCCGTTTGGTGGCAAGTACCGCATCATCGACTTTCCTCTGTCCAATTGCGTCAACTCCAACCTGTTTGACGTGTCGATTATTGCCCAATACCGACCGCACTCGCTGATCGACCATATTGGCGCGGGCGGCCCCTGGGATTTAGACCGCAATCAAACCGGAGGCGTGCGCATTTATACGCCATACCGCTCACGCTCCTCGGCCTGGTTCTCTGGCACAGCGGATGCCATCCAGCAGAATTTTGCCTTCATCAAGCGCGGTTCACCCGACCTGGTACTGATCCTTTCCGGCGACCATGTCTACTCCATGGACTATGACACATTGATCTCCTACCACATTGACCACAAGGCGGATGTGACCATGGCCACCATCAGCGTGCCGCTGGAGGAGGCCTCACGCTTTGGCATCGTCGCCGTCGATCAGACCAATCGCTGCATCGACTTTGTGGAAAAACCGGCGCATCCACCGTCGCAGCAGGCAAATATGGGTGTATACGTCTTCACCATGAGCGTGCTGAACGAGGTGCTGTGGGAAGATCATCTACGCCAGGATTCCTCTCACGATTTTGGCAAAGATATCCTGCCCCGGCTGATCAAACAGGAAGCCAGCGTGTATGCCTTTCCCTACAGCGGGTACTGGGTCGATGTTGGCACAGTCAACTCGTACTGGCAGGCGCACATGGATCTACTCACCACGCCGCCCATTCTCAACCTGCACGACCCATCCTGGGTCATCCACACCCGCTCCGAAGAACGCCCGCCGATGCGTATCCAGCGCGGCGCGGAATTTGAGGACAGCCTGCTGTGTAATGGCTGCGTGATCGAATCCGGAGCAAAGGTGATTAACAGCGTGCTTTCACCGGGCGTCATCGTCGAGTCCGGCGCCGTGGTGCGCGATTCGATTTTGCTCACAAATGTTCTCGTTGGCAAGAACAGCGTGGTGGAACGCGCCGTTGTGGATAAACGCACCCTTCTGGCGCCCGGCTGCCGCATCGGTTCGCTCGAAGAAGTCCAGGGCGATAAGAAAATTGCCATGATCGGTAAGAACTGCAAAATTCCCGAAAGCATTGTCATGGAGCCTGGCGCAATGGTCGGCTGTGATGTGATCGGCGCTGATTTCACCAGCAGCACGGTGCTCAGCGGTGAATATATTCAGACTCGGAGACTTCCCAATGAACTATAAACGTGCTTCAGGAATTATCCTGCACCCCACCAGCCTGCCCGGGCCGGACGGCATTGGTGATCTCGGCCCGGAGGCCTATCGCTGGATCAATTTCCTCGAAGAGTCGGGCTGCGGTTTGTGGCAGGTGCTGCCGCTGGGACCCACCGGTTACGGTGATTCACCCTACCAGTGTTTTTCTGCTTTCGCGGGCAATCCGTACCTGGTTTCGCCGGCCCTGCTGCTTGAAGACGGCCTGCTCACCCGCGCTGACCTGGCTGACCGGCCGCAGTTCCCCGCCGAGCAGGTCAACTACGGCGAGGTGATCGGCTGGAAGCTGACCCTACTTGACCGCGCCTTTGCGGCGTTCAAATCGGAGAGGCAGTCGTGGCTGGTACAGGAGTTCGCGGCCTTTCAGGAAAAGAACGCCCATTGGCTGGAAGATTACTCGCTGTTCATGGCCATCAAAGAAGCCAACGGTGGGGTTTCCTGGGATAACTGGGATGCAGGGCTGCGCACCCGGCTTCCCAATGTCTTGCAGGAGTTTCGCGAGAGTCACCTGGAGCAAATCGAACAGATCAGCTTTCGCCAGTTCTTGTTCTTCCGCCAATGGAATGCGCTGCACAAATACGCGACCGAGAAGGGCATCCAGATCATTGGTGATATCCCCATTTTTATCGCCTTTGACAGCGCGGATGCCTGGTCGCACAAAGAATTATTCTACATGACTGCCGAAGGCCAACCAGAAGCGGTGGCGGGCGTGCCGCCGGACTACTTCTCGCCCACCGGCCAATTGTGGGGAAACCCGCTGTATCGCTGGTCGGTACACAAGCAAACCGGCTATTCCTGGTGGCTGCAGCGTATGCAGGCTACCCTGAGCATGGTGGATATCATTCGCCTGGATCACTTCCGCGGTTTCGCCGGGTATTGGGAAGTGCCGTTTGGAAATGAAACCGCCGAATTTGGCCGCTGGGTGCGCGGACCCGGCGTGGATTTCTTCAAAGCCCTTCAAGAAGGCCTGGGCGATCTGCCGATCCTGGCCGAAGATCTGGGTGAGATTTCACAAGATGTCTTCGATTTACGCGATACGTTCGGATTGCCGGGGATGAAGATCTTCCAGTTCGCCTTTCTCAATGACCCCACAGACCCGTTCTTGCCGCACAATTTTCCGTCCAACTGCGTGGCGTACACCGGCACGCATGACAACGACACCACCCGGGGCTGGTACGAATCGGCGCCCGAAAGAGAACGTGATTTCTTCCGCCGCTACCTGGCTCGATCAGGAGATAGCGTCGCCTGGGATACGATCCGCGCGGTATGGTCCTCAGTGGCCGTCTTCGCCCTGGCTCCCATGCAGGATTTCCTTGACCTGGGCACACAAGCGCGCATGAACTATCCCGGCCGCGCCAGCGGCAACTGGATGTGGCGCATGCTGCCCAACGCCCTCGACGCCGCGCTAACCGGGCGCATTTACGAGCAAAATTATCTCTATAACCGCGTTGCCGGAACGGAGAAATTGCCGCCCCCACGCCAGCATATCCCCTACGCGGAAGCAGATTAACACAGACGGCCAAGAGACCTTACCACGCGCTTGACAAAGCCCAGACGCGTGGCTACAATTTTGACAGGAAATGTGTACTTCGCGGCGAGCTTTCCGCGCGCCTGGTTTTGAAACGGCTGTCAAACAGAAATACCATCATCTTGTTCTGGAGGACGCAATGACCCATATAATCACTAGCCTGTGCTTGCGCGATGGTGGCTGCGCAACTGTCTGCCCGGTGGAATGTATTGTGCCTGGGAAACCGGTCGAAGAATGGCCATGGTATTATATCGACCCTGATACCTGCATTGACTGCGGCGCATGCGTTCCGGAATGCCCCTTTGCGGCGATTTTCCCCGAGGATGAGGTTCCCGATGCATACAAAGCCAAGGGCGGCGAACTCATTTCGATGCCGGTTGGCACCGCCGGTTTCGACCAGGTGTACGATGGTACCAACCACGACGGCGAGGCCGTCCATCTCGAAGCCACTCGCGCTCTGGCTGCCGGTGAGGTGGTCGATCTGACCAAGGATATTCCCGATAACGGCCGTTACTACACCGAAGGACCCGGTTACAGCGCCGCATAAGACCCAAAGCAAACCAGAAGTACCAGAGGAAGTCGCCGACTTCCTCTTTTTATCGCTACAGTTAATGGAGAGGGTGATGTATGGCTAAAGAAAATGGAGTTCGAATCGAAAAAGATTCGCTGGGTGAAGTAAACGTCCCGGCAGGAGCGCTATACGGCGCGCAGACGCAGCGCGCGGTGATGAATTTTCCCGTTTCTGGGCTGCGGCCCTGGCGCGCATTTATCTGGTCGATGGCCGCCATCAAGCACGCTGCCGCCGACGTCAACTGCGGGCTGGGGCTGTTAGATGCGCGGCTGGCAAATGCGATTGCGCAGGCCGGCGCCGAGGTGATGGAAGGGAAATGGGACAGCCAGTTTGTGGTCGATCCATTTCAGGCCGGGGCAGGCACCAGCCATAACATGAATACCAACGAAGTGCTGGCTAACCGCGCCACGCAAATCCTGGGCGGCGAGATCGGCAAATACCTGGTCAACCCCAATGACCACGTCAATATGTCGCAGTCCACCAACGATACCATTCCCACGGCCATCCGCCTGGGCGCGCTGTGGCGGCTGGATGAACTGTCCGGAACAATCCAGCGCCTGATTGTTGCGCTGCAGCAAAAAGCGGTGGAATTCGACGACATTGTCAAATCCGGCCGCACCCATTTGCAAGATGCGGTTCCCATCCGCCTGGGCCAGGAATTTAGCGGCTATAGCCGCGCTGTCGAGCGCGATCTGGAGCGCATTCAGCGCTCTGCCGAAGGGCTGCGCCGCCTGGGAATTGGCGGAACTGCCACCGGTACCGGCTTGAACGCCCACCCGGAATACCACGCGCGGATGGTGGCGCGTCTGTCCGAAATTACCGGGCTCAAGCTGTACACTTCCGATAACCTGTTCGAAAGCATGCAGTCACTGGCCGATGCCGCTGACTTTTCAGCGGCGCTGCGCACGCTGGCCATCACCCTGACGCGCATCGCCAACGATTTCCGCCTGCTGGCCTCCGGTCCATCCACCGGGCTGGATGAACTACGCCTGCCGGCCGTACAGCCGGGTTCGAGTATCATGCCCGGCAAGGTCAACCCGGTGCTGGCGGAAATGCTCAACCAGGCAATGTTCCATATCCAGGGCTGTGACCTGACCGTTTCGCTGGCGGCGCAGGCCGGGCAGTTGGAATTGAACGTGATGATGCCCATCATTGCCCACAACCTGTTCGAAATGATGCAGGTGATGATCGGCGCGGTGGATGCGTTTACCAAGTACTGCGTGGTGGGCCTCAGCGCCAACCGTGAAAAAGCCGAAGGCTGGCTGGCGCGCAATGCCATCATCGTTACCGCGCTCAATCCGGTCATTGGCTACCTGGCGGGCGCGGCGCTGGTCAAAGAATCGCTGGCCACCAACCGCACGGTTGGCGAAGTGGCGCTGGAAAAAGCGCGCCAGGGCGCGCTGCGCCACCGCGACGAAGACCGACCGGTAACCGACACGGAGATCCAGGCCGCGCTGGGTGATCTCCGCGGGCTGACCGAGGGCGGCATCCACGGCACCGGCGGTGGTGGAGGGTAAGCAACACAAACGGGCGGGGAAATCCCCGCCCGGTGATTTTTAGCGTGCCAGGTGGCTGCGTTGAGCGGCATACATGGCTGCGCCAACAATCCCGGCCTCATTTTGCAGTTCTGCCGGAACAAGTTTGGCGCGCACCTTGAGGTACGGGAAGAACAGTTCCGGGCTTTTCGATGCCCCGCCGCCGAGGATGATCAGGTCGGGACAGATGAGCATTTCCATGGTCGAGAGATACTCCTGGAAACGCCTGGCCCATTGCTCCCAGGTCAGGTTCTTGCGCTTGCGCGTTGCATCCGATGCGCGCCGTTCGGCATCCTTTCCGCGAATTTCGATATGGCCAAACTCGGTATTAGGCAGCAGGTGGCGGTTAACGAATACCGCCGAGCCAATTCCGGTGCCGATGGTCAGCATCAGCACCACGCCGCGCTGCACGTTTTTTCCCGCGCCAAAGGCCATTTCGGCAATGCCGGCCGCATCCGCGTCGTTGAGCACAAACGCCGGGCAGCCGGTCGCCTTTCCTAGCAGCGTCTCAATATTGGTGCCGATCCATCCTGGATCCACGTTCGCCGCTGAAAAAGCCGTGCCGTCGCGCACAATCGCTGGAAAACCGCTGCCGATTGGCCCCTGGTACTCAAAATGCTTGCGCACCTCATTGACCACCTGGGCTACATCATCCGGCCTCGCGTCTTCGGGAGTCGGCAGGCGGTGACGCGCAGCCGCCATTGCGCCGGTTTCAATATCCACCAACCCGCCTTTAATTCCTGAGCCGCCAATATCGATTCCTAAAACCGTTGTCATGCTGCTGGCCTCCTGCGGAAGATATGTCTATTAAATCAAAATCCGGCGCAATTGTCTATCACTCACAGCCGTTTGCCAGGTGTTCTTCGTACGTCTTGGCAAAAGCGTGGCGCCCGCTTCCATCACACCGCGCGCGGAAGTAAAAGTACGGCGTCTGCGCGGGAAACGCCACCGCCTGGATGGCGGAAAGCGTGGGGTTGCTGATCGGTCCAGGCGGCAGCCCGGCATAGATATAGGTATTATAGAGTGAATCGATTTGCAAATCCGCGCTGCTCAATGGGTTTGTCCACCAGGTTTCCCGGTCCGCCTGGTAGCCTAACGCGTACTGCACAGTTGGGTCGCTATCGAGCTTCATGCCGGTATTCATGCGGTTGATGAACACCGAAGCAATCATCGGCTGCTCCTCGGCCACAACTGCCTCGCGCTGGACGATGGATGCCAGCGTGACGCCCTGCGCCAGGTCAAACCCCTGCCGTTCCAGCCCCTCAATCACCGCGGGCTGCACTTTTTCGGCAAAGCGGTTCACAAAGATCAGCACCAGCTCCTCTGCGCTGATCTCGCGCCGGATACGGTACACATCCGGGTATAAAAATCCCTCTAACGTGCTGGCGTCCGCGAACATCTCCGGCAGGGTGAGCATTTCCGGATTTTCCACCAGCTGCAGGAATTCTTCGGGTGTTACCGGCAGACCTGAGGTAGGCAGCGCGGCTGCGATTTCCTCGGCGCGCCAACCGGGCAGGATGCTAAAGGAAACATCCAGGGGTGTGGCATCCTGCAGCGCCAGCGCAATCTGCATCGCATTCAGCGCCGGGCTGAGCTGGTGCTGGCCGGCCTGCACGCCGGTATCCAGCCCGGAATAAACCAGGTAATTTTGAAAACTTTCAGCACTGCGCAGCAGCCCTTCGCGCTCCAGCCGCGCGGCCATTTCCGGTACGCTTTCACCCAGGCCAACTTCAAACACAACCGGGTCGCCGCCCGCGTCCAGCGGCTGCAGCACTTCATCACGCGCCAGAAACAAACGCGCGGAGTAGATCACGCGCTGCGTGGGGCTGAGCTTTTCGCTGGCCGGGCCAAAGTTATCCTCGGCAAGGTCTGGCAGCAGCACAAAACCCAGCGCGCCCAGGGCCAGCAAAGCGCACGCACTGGCAGCCAGCAAGATGAGAACTGCAGGAAATAGGCTTCTTTGACGGCGGTTGCGGGTCATTTTCTCCTCATGCCAGATCGATGGGTTCCCAGCCGCCGGGTTCGCCGCGCTGGGCGTCCAAATAGGATTGTAAGATAACCGCGGCGGCCAGTTCATCCAGGTGACCGGCGCGCTTCTTGCGATTGACTCCCATCGCGCGGCGCGCAGCCTGCGCGGCCTGAGTACTGCCACTTTCATCCCATAACTGCACCGGGACGGTGGTTTGCTCCTGAATGGCCTGCGCCAGGCGGGCGGCATGCCGCGCCTGCGGGTTGTCCGCAAGTCCTTCTTCGTCCAACGGCTGGCCGACGATAATCAGCGCCGCGCCGTGCTCGGCCGCTATTTGCGCAATCTGCGCCGCGTCCACCGCGCGCCCGACGTGCGCAATCACCTGCAGCGGGTTGGCAAACGTGGCGGTTGGGTCGCTAAGCGCCAGCCCAATCCGTTTGAGGCCAGGGTCAACCGCCAGGATTCTGCCGTTCACTGCGCCACCACCGTGATGCGAAACGGAAGGTACGGCAGGCGCTGCCAGAATGCGGGTGATACGCTGATGCGCGGCTCGGTTTGTAAGGGCACGCGGCGCTGCACCTCCGCGGCTGCGCTGACCAGGCTGCGCCCCAGTACGGCCTGGATGACGCCTTCTTCCGTCCAGCGTGCTTCCACCTGGCGCTCCGCGTGGATTTGCCAGCGCAACGCTTTTCCCCCGGTTTCCAGCGCCATCTTGTCACCCGGCGTGATCGTCAAGGTGTTGTCCAGCACGCGAAAACCGCCGGGCAGGTTAGCATCCATTCCTGCCGTAATCACCTGGTTCAGGTCCGCGGTTTTCACCATCAGCGCCGTGTATTCCACGCGCATGCGCAGGCTGAGCACATCGCCGGGCTGGCTGATCTGCGGGGTGGCCTCTTCCTGCTCCACGCTGGAAATCAGCACTGATTCGGGCAGCACCTGTTCGCCAGCCGCCGCGCCGCGCACAAAGCCGTCCAGCGCCTGTTGGCGCAGGCTGGTCAGCAAGGCTGCGCGCACGCCCTCTACATCCGCCGCGGAGGGGGAACGAGCCAGCCGCTCTGTTCCGCCTTGCAAAGGCTCCACGTTCGTGACCTTCACGCTCGCGCCCTGCTCGCTGTTGATCGCGGCAATGCTGCCAGCCGGGAGGTTGCCCGCGCTGCCGGGAAGCTGCGCACGGACCGGCGCGTCGACCGTCAGGCCGACGCCAGCGGGCACTTCAACCGTTTCCAGCAGCGCAAAGCGCACCGGCGGCTCATCCAGCGTGCGCACCACCAGCCCAACCGGCAGGCGTACACTTTGCGTTGTCAGGTTGGTAAAGCGCACACTCCCGCTGGCGAAGCTGTCAGCCGCCGAGGTCATGCCGGAGGTTGGCCGCTGCGCGCTGCCCTCGACCACCAGCCGCACCATGCGCGCCGGGATATCGCCCGAGGTCGTAGCAGTTGAGAATTCCGGCGAAGCGCGCAGCGCGACATCCAGCGCTTGTGTCACCCGCGCCGGTTGGATGCGCACCTGGGCCGATGGATAAAAGAACAGCGCCAGCGCCAGCACGGCGATCACCCCACACAAAAAAGTGAACAATCGCACAGACTGCCGCTGCCAGAAGGGATTGGCCGGTATTTGCAGGGCTGCCTTCTGCTGGCGCAGCCCTTCCTGGCCCGGCGCAGGCT
>DATCUC010000177.1:0-16141 GCA_036567625.1 Anaerolineaceae bacterium
CTTCATATGAAATACCGGAGGGTTTTCGCGCCAGCACGGCCTCAGATGCTGCCGCATATTCGGCAAACCCGCCGTTAGAAATTTCACCGGTGACCTCGTCACCTACCTGGAACTTGCGCGCCAGCGGGCCGGCGGCTTCGACGCGCCCGGCGATATCCGCGCCGTAGATCTTGTGGGGCGGGATGATACCCATCTGCATGGAACGGTAATCGGCGGCGTTGACCGAGACGGCATGGATGCGCACCAGCACCTGGCTGCCCTGAGGAACTGGCTTCTCAACCTCGCGCAGCGCCAGCCGGGGGGACTGGGTTTTGTCGTATACAATAGCTTGCATAAAAGTCTCCTTGGAAGTGAATTCGTTCACTCGCCCTCTTGCTGGTGGGCGAACACATCGCCAATGGCGACGCCGAAAACGTCGGCGATACGGAACGCCAGTTCGAGCGAAGGGGAATACTTGCCCGCTTCGATGGCAATAATGGTTTGCCGGGAAACCCCGGCCCGTTCCGCCAGGTCTTGCTGGGTCATTTCGTTAGCGAAAAAGCGCAGCCGGCGGATGTTGTTGGTGATAACGATCTTTTTAGGCATGCGCTACCCCCCGGCGATAAAAATAGAGCTGGACGATGCCTTCCAGCAGAGAGCCGCCGCTGAAGGAAAGGAACAAGATATTGAGCATGATCACCGCGGAATATCCCAGCAGTAGCGCCACCAATCCCGCAATGAAGCCGATCCCCGCGGCAGCAAACCCAACCCGGTTGGCCTTCAATTCAATCAGCCGGTCCATTTCATCCTCAACCATCTCGGAGCCGATCGAGCGCTCGATGCTGGCTTCGATCTCTTTGTCGCTGGCTTGCTGGTCGCGGATTTTGGTGGTTACGGCCATGCCGATTGAGGTGAGGATGTGAAAAATGATCTGGATGATGATGGAAGCGAGAATGCCGATGCCGACAAAGATCAACATTGTGCCGGCCCAGAATTTCAGATCGCCCGCGGCAACCAGCCCGGCCTGGTAACGGCCAAAAGCGTAGATGCTGTATGCCACGATGACTGCGACCCCGGTGAGAAGACTGACAATGGTACGGCGTTCCTGGTAAGACATAATTGACTGGCTCCCTTTGTTATCTTGAATGTACTTATAGTAATACAAAAAATACATAATGTCAAGTACAAATAACATTATGACTGGAATTATTTACAGTTTGGACGATGGCATCTCTGATGGCACAAAAATTGTTTGCGTTGCATCACACCAGAACTTGTACAAACAATAGAATCTGTCAATTATCTATTTATAATAAAATCTATATTATTCAGGCGATTTATACTGAATATGCCAAATTGAGAAATTGCGATCCCTGGTTCCAGTGGTAAGGAGTGAAAAATGAAAATCGAATCCAAGATTTTTGTGGTAACCGGCGCCGGAAATGGCATTGGCCGCGAGCTGGTTCTGGCCTTATTAAAGAAAGGCGCCAGGGTTGCGGGTGTTGACATCAGCGAGAGCGGCTTACAGCAAACGACGGAACTGGCCGGCAGCCTGAAAGACCGGCTCTCCACGCATGCGCTGAACATCTCTGACCGCGCTGCGGTAGAGGCGCTTCCCGCGGCGGTGATCGCCGCGCATGGTGCGGTGGATGGGCTGGTCAACTGCGCCGGCGTGATCCAGAAGTTCGTGCGTTTCAATGACCTGGCCTATTCTGAGATCGAGCGCATGATGAACGTCAACTTTTATGGCACGGTATACATGACCAAGGCTTTCTTGCCCACGCTGCTGGCGCGGCCAGAGGCGCACGTGGTCAACGTGTCCAGCATGGGCGCTTTCTTGCCGGTGCCTGGTCAGACGATGTACGGGGCGTCAAAGGCGGCGATCAAGCTGTTTACGGAAGGATTGTATTCAGAACTGCTGGATACGAAGGTGCGCGTGACCGTCGTTTTCCCAGGCGCTATCGCCACCAATATCGCCGCGAACTCGGGCGTCACCATACAGGCGGCTGGTAGTGGCCAGGAGCAGCGTGGGATGAAAACCACCCCCGCGCCGGTTGCAGCGGAAACTATTCTGCGGGGCATGGAAAATAACAGCTTCCAGGTAATGGTGGGCAGTGATTCAAAGTTTATGAGCCTTATTTCTCGTCTCGCTCCCAAGCAGGCCACGGAATATATCTACAAGAAAATGGGTTCGCTGTTGAAGAATTAGCCGGTTCGCGCCATCCGTTGGCTGGGTCCATCGAAGCGTACGGGGCTCGCAAGGCAATATTGTCGGTCGGAGTCTTGCGTCACGAAGTACGACCTGCGCCTGCGCTCTTTGCAGGTGTGAGCCCCGTCGAAGGGTACTTCTTTTGGCGAAGTTCTCTGTGATCTCTGTGTCTCAGTGGTTTTTACCGGATATTCACCACAGAGGTCACACAGGGAAGGCGGGGAAGTCAACTCTCGTTGTGAGAATACGCGCGGTTTAGCGTTTGACGCGAATGTTGCCCAGTTCCGCGGTCAGCCGCGCGGTGGTCTGGTCAAAATATTCATCGGTCAGTTTATCTTCCAGCCCATTCTGGCGATAGACCCAATCTCCGTAATGATAATTCATGCGGTCGAGGATTACGGCATCCACCTTGCCGGCCAGGGATGCGGCCAGGTCTTCCGCGCCGGGGAGCATGGGGGCGATCATGGCGAAGGTCTTGACCCCGGCCTGGTGCAGTTCATCCAGGGCGCGGATGCGCGCCTGGATGGGCGGCGCGCCCGGTTCAAACAGCGCGCGCACGCGGTCATCGGCAGTGGTTACGCTGAACCCGACTTCGAAATTCGCGGCGCGGGTGATGATGTCCAGGTCGCGCGTCACCAGCGGCGAGCGGGTCTGGATCACCACCGGCCAGCCGTGTTCGGCCAGAATTTCCAGGCACTGGCGCGTCAACCGGTATTTGCCTTCCAGCGGCTGGTAAGGGTCGCACACCCCGCTGATCCAGACGGTATCCGGCTTTTTGCGGCTGATCTGCCTGCGCAGCAGGTCGGGGGCGTTGATTTTTACATCGACGAATTGGCCCCAGGGTTCTTTATGCCCGCTGAAGCGCCGCATAAAATGGGCATAACAGTAGCGGCAGTTATGCTGGCAGCCCGTATATGGGTTGATTACATACGGGTAGATTTTTGAGGCGTTGAGGATCGATTTAGCCTGGATTTCCTGGATGAGCATGCGTCCATTATACGCGGCGGCAGCGCGCTGCGCACCGGTCAAATGGCCGAAATTTGCCGGTCATTGCTCCTGGCCCGCAGAGAAGCTGCCGGGTGGCGGGGTTATTTGAGGCGCAGGTTTTTGGGAGAAGTCCGGTACAATTAGGGTATCTCCCATGGAGGAAATCTTATGCAGATTTTTCTGGTGCTGGCTTTGCTCATTGCGATTGTGGCGGTGATCTTTGCGCTGCAAAATATCGCGGTGGTTTCGATCACTTTCTTTGCGTGGAGCGTGGATATTTCACTGGCAGTGGCGCTGCTGGTTTCGCTGGCGGCGGGCGTGGTGATCACCCTGCTGGTTTCGATCCCGGGGCGGATCAAAGGCGGTTGGAACAGCGTGGCCAGCAAAAAGAAATTCAACAGCCTGCAAACCGAACGCAACGGCTTGAAGGCCAGGGTAGACCAGGCGCTGGCGGACCGCGACAGCTACATCAAAAAATGGGAAGACGCGCAAAAAGAAGTGGCAGCCCTGGAGGAAGAACTGGCAAGCGTTTCCGCGGCGCTGCAAGACGCGGAGAAATCTGTGGTGGTGAAGGCCCTGCCGCCCGCGCCGCCACCCGCGGTGCTGCCGCCCCCGGCGGAAGCGGAAAGTGATTAGACGCCTGGCTTAAAACCCTGCGCCGATCGTACGCGATCCATTTCGTGGAGCGTTTTCGATCGAGCGGATGCCAGAATTCTGGCCTGACTACTATTCAGCCCGTGGGAAAACTGCTATGATGGTAGCGTAATCCTGGAGGTGCGATGCAGGCCAAGCCACCTCGCCGGCAGATGCTTATTGCGTACGTGGCGCTTTACCTGGCTTTCGCGGCGGCTGCCGCGCGGTCGATTTTTGAGTTACGGGCCGAGCCGGATTTCTGGTGGATGGTTGGGCTGCTGGGCCTGTACCTGCTGCTCTTACTCGTCGAACCGTACCTGATTTCCCGCAGCCGGGCCTTTCTGCATATTATCAATGGGTTGCAGACCGCCCTGGCCCTGGTGTTGGTTGTCGAAGTCGGCGAGCTGGATTTCCTGGCGCTGCTGTTCATTCCGCCCTGCACGCAGAGCATTTTGCATTTACCCCGCCGCGCCGCGCTCATCTGGATTGGCGTGATTATCCTGTTGATGGAATCGGCGCTGCTGGTCAGTTTTCCGCTCTCCGAGAGCGTGGGTTTCACCATCATCTATCCAACCGCCATTTTCCTCTTTACCTCGTTGAGCTACCTGGCCAAGCGAGCCGTGGAGGCCCAGGCGCGCAGCGAAGCCCTGCTGGCGGACCTGCAGGTCGCCAACCAGAAACTGCAGGCCTATGCTGCACAGGTGGAGGAACTGGCGGCGGCCAACGAACGCAACCGCCTGGCGCGCGAGCTGCATGATTCGGTGACGCAAATTATCTTTGGGCTGACGCTTTCGGCGCAGGCGGCGCGTATCCTGATCGACCGCAACCCGGCGCGCGCCGCTGCCGAACTGGACCACCTGCAGGGGCTGGCGCAAAATGCCCTGGCCGAAATGCGCGCGCTGATCCAGGAACTGCATCCGCATTCGGGCATGGCGGGCGGGCTGGTTCCGGCCCTGCGCCGGCTGTCCGAAAAACGCGCGGCGGAAGGGCTGCAGGTGGATGTGCAGGTGGCCGGCGAGCGCCGCCTGCCGGCGCAGGTGGAGGCCGAGCTTTTTCGCGTGGCGCAGGAGGCGCTCAACAATATCATCAAACATGCCCGGGCGCGGCATGCATTGATCGCGCTGGATATAGAAGGCGCGGGCCGGGTGCGGCTGCGCGTCGAGGATGACGGCGTGGGGTTTAACCCGGCGCAAGCGCAGGCGCAGACCGGACACCTGGGGCTGACCAGCATGCGCGAGCGGGTTGAGGCGCTGGGTGGGTGGCTGGAGATCGATTCGCAGCCCGGAGCGGGCACGCGGCTGGTGGTGGAGATTACATTAGAGCCGGAGGTGGAACATGCCTGAACAAACCCCTAGAATTTCGGTGCTGATTGTGGACGATCACCCGATTGTCCGCCAGGGGCTGCGCACGCTGCTTGAGTTGCAGGATGATATTTCCGTGGTCGGCGAGGCGGTGAATGGCAAGGCGGCCGTAGACCTTGCCGCGCGCCTGAAACCGGATGTGGTATTAATGGACCTGGTGATGCCCGAGCTGGACGGCATTGCCGCCACGCGGCAGATTTGCGCGCTCCAACAGGCCACGCGGGTGATTGCCCTGACCAGTTTTGTCGAAGATGACAAGGTAATCCCTGCGATCCAGGCCGGAGCGGCGAGTTTCTTACTCAAAGATGTATCTGGCGATGCGCTGATGGAAGCCATTCGTGCCGCCTACCACGGCGAGTCGCGGCTGCACCCGGATGTTATCCGTAAGCTGATGAACCAGGTGTCTGCGCAGCCGCTCGCTTCGCAACTGGCCGCCTTCGATCTGACCGGCCGCGAGTGGGAAGTGCTGCAGCAAGTGGCCCAGGGGTTGAGCAACCGCGAGATCGCCGAAAAACTGGTGATCAGCGAGAAGACGGTGAAGACGCATATCAGCAGCCTGCTGGGCAAGCTGGGCCAGGAAGACCGCACCCGGCTGGCGATCTTCGCGATTAAGAAGGGATTGGTAGGGCAAAATGATCATTCGTGACTTTACCGCGGAGGATTACGCCGCGGTGGTAGGGGTACATGCCAGCCAGAAGATCACCTGGCCGGAATGGCCGGTAGACCCGCAGGCATGGGCAGACGCGGACGCGCGCCGCCCCCCAAAATACCTGTGCCGGCGCTGGGTAGCCGTGGAAGACGGGCAGGTGGTAGGCTACGCGGGGTATAAGCAGTCTGCTGGAGAATACCACCCGCAGCGGTTTCAGGTGGATGTGAAAGTACTGCCGGGGTATCAGCGCCGGGGGATTGGCTCGGCGCTGTACGCGTGCCTGCTGGATGGGCTGCAGCGCTTCGACCCTCGCGTACTGCGCGCCGATGCCTTCACCCATCTGCCGCATGGGTTTCGTTTTCTACAAAGCCGCGGTTTCTTCGAGGCGTTTCGCGAAACGCCCGTCTACCTCGATGCGCACGCGTTCGACCCCACGCCGTACGCTCAGCTTGAAACTGGCTTGAATGCGCAGGGCATCTTTATCAAGACCCTGCGCGAGTTGGAGGTTGACCCTGACCGCAATCAAAAGCTGTTCGAAATGTACTGCGCGGCAGACGCGGATATCCCGCACGAGGAGATTGAGATCGAGCCGCTGGAGTTTTCTGAGTGGCTGAGCTGGGGCGTCAGCGAACCCTATGTTTTGCCGGATGCGTACCTGGTCGCCATTTGCGCTGGCGAATATGTGGCGCTGCGGGATGTGAGTGAATACGGCGGCCAGGCGCTGTTGGGTGGCTTGATGGGCGTGCGCCGCGACTTTCGCCAGCGCGGTATTGCCCTGGCGCTGATGGTGCGCAACCTGATCTATGCCCGCGAGCATGGTTACCGCGAATTCAAAGATTGTACTGCCGTGCAGAACGCGCCAATGCAGGCGCTTTTTAACCGGCTGGGCTTTTCGCGCGCGCCCGAATGGCAGCAGTGCCAGAAGAACCTGGGATAAGGCGCGGTTTCTCCGCCGCCAGTCTTAAGCCCCCGGACTGAGAACCTCCGCCGGAAGGCCGATCGAAAGATCGGCCTTTTTATTTGCCCCGCTTCGGTCGCCTGCCGGATGCACGCCTGCCGCGCCGCGCGTATGCTGTGTATAGAAAGCACGCAAACAGCGTGCTTCGAGCGAGGGCGTGATGACCATTCAACTGCTGCTGGTGGACGACCGCGATGTGGTGCGCGAGGAACTGCGCCATGTGCTTGATCTGACCGGAACGGTGCGCCTGGTGGGCGAGGCGGCCGACGGCTGGGAAGCTGTGCGCCAGGCCGAACGGCTGCACCCGGATATTGTGTTGATGGACCTGGAAATGCCCGGGTTGGATGGGCTTGAAGCCACGCGGCAGATCAAAACCAGCGGGCTGGCGCGCGCGGTGATCGTATTTACCGTGTATGCCAGCGCGACGTACCGGCAAAAAGCCCTGGAAGCCGGGGCGGACGCGTTCATCCTCAAAGGTACGGACTTGCGCGCTCTGCTCGACCTGTTTGAACAGTTCGCTTTGCGCTGGAATGGCCCACCCGGGGCGGCTGCCGGCGCATAAATATATCCATTCAATTCAACTTCTGTGAGGAAAAGACCATGACAAGCTTAACCAAAACCCATACGAAATCTGTTTCTCAGGCCCGGCCGGCTGCTGCCGCAAAGGCCGCCGCGCGCCTGGTTTACCTGGATACAATCCGGGTAGTGCTGATCGCGCTGGTAATCGCCCTGCATACGGCTATCACCTACGGCGCGTCAGGCGACTGGACCTATGAAGACCCGGCGCAAACGGAACTGTCGGGCATTCTGCTGACCTTTGTCACCACGATGGTCCAGGCGTTTTCGCTGGGGCTGTATTTCTTCATCTCGGGGTACTTCACGCCCCGTTCCTATGACCGCAAGGGCATTGGCGCATTCTGGAAAGACCGCCTGCTGCGCCTGGGCATTCCCATGCTGGCGTATACCTTCATATTCAGTATCATCACGCGCTATACCGCCAGCATCGGCAACGGGCAGACGGCCCAATCTTTTTGGCAGTACTTTGGGCAGAACTTCTTGCGAGAAGCTGACGAAGGCCCCACCTGGTTCATCTTTGCTTTGCTCATCTTTCTGGTGGGGTACACGCTGTGGCGGCTGGTCACCCGCGCGGGAAAGCTGGAATGGATCAAACAATTGAGCGTTCCGGGCCGGAAAGAAATTCTGGCGTTTGGCGCGTTGGTGAGCGCGTTGATGTTCCTGATCGGGCTGAAATCCAGAATTGGGGATACGGTGGAGGTGTTTGGCATCTTCAATCTGATGACCATCTTCTTCGCGCAGTACGTCCTGTTCTTTGTCGCCGGTATCCTGGCGTATCGCAACGACTGGCTGGCGCGCTTTGACGGAAAAGACCTGCGTTTCTGGGCATGGCTGACGGCCGGGCTGCTGCTGATGATGCCGGTACTGTTCTTCCTCGGCGGCGCGGCCGGCGGCAGCGTTGACGTCTTTATCGGCGGCCTGCACTGGCAGGCGGCGGTCTTCATGCTGTGGATTGGACTGTTCAGCGTTTCCGTTAGCATGACGCTGATCCTGTGGCTGCGCGACCGCAAACAGCCGCAAAGCCGGCTGATGGCCTTCGCCGGACCGAACAGCTATGCGGTTTACCTGATCCACCCGCTGATCCTGGTTCCGCTGACGGTGCTGTTCACCCCAGTGACGCTTGACCCGCTGCTCAAATATGTAATCGTTGTTCCCGTGGTGGTGGGGCTATGCTTCCTGGCGGCTGAGCTGCTGCGGCGCATCCCCGGAATGAAGACAATTCTGTAATCCACCCTGGGGCGAAGTACGTCCGGCCGGTTTCACCGGATCGGATGCCCGCGCTGGCCCTGTTTCGATCCCCATTCTCAACGTTTGAGAGTGGGGAGCCGGGGCCGGGGGCCGCGGCGCTCGATTTGACCGCGCAAATTGGAGCCGGCGTTTGTATCATAAAAATGCCGTCTCCCCTTTTGCAGGAAGGGATATCCATATGGCTGCTGAGAATGACCTGATCCAGGGCCGCTATCAGCTCAACCGCCTGGTTGGCGGTGGGGCAATGGGCGATGTTTTTGCCGGCACGGATACGGTAACCGGCGAGCCGGTGGCGGTTAAGCAACTGCGCGGGGAATGCAGCAGCGGTATGCCGCAAATGGTCGAGCGCTTTTTGCGCGAGGGCGAGGTACTGCGGCGGTTGAACCACCCCAATATCGTCAAAGTACTGGCAACGGTAGATGAGGGCAGGCAGCACTACATCATCATGGAGTGGGTGGGCGGCGGGTCGCTGGCCGACCTGCTGGCGCGCGAGTCGAAACTTCCTTTCGAGCGGGTGGTTTCCATTGGTTTAGAGTTGTCGGATGCCCTCAGCCGCGCGCATCACCTGGAGATTCTGCACCGCGATATAAAACCGGCCAATATTTTACTGGCCGAGGACGGTACGCCGCGCCTGACGGATTTTGGGCTGGCGCTGGTGGGAGAGCAGCCGCGCTTGACGGAAAGTGGGTCGATTTTGGGCACGCTGTACTATCTGGCCCCGGAAGTTTACGCGGGTCGAGCGGTGAATGAGCGCGCGGATATCTGGTCGTTTGGCGTGGTGCTGTTTGAGATGCTCACCGGGCGGCTGCCGTTCGATGGGGAAACGGCTTTTGACCTGATGTGGGCGATCAAGACCCAGCCGCTGCCGGTGATCGAAAATCTGCGGCCGGGCATTCCGGCAGCGCTGGCCCACCTGGTGCGCCGCATGCTGCGCAAAGATGCCCCGGCGCGTATCGAGAGCGCGCGCCAGGTGGGCGTGGAGCTTGAAGCGATTCAGAAACAGATTAAGAGCCAGACGGGGCGCGGCGGCCTGTCGACTGCGGAGGCCGCGCCAACGCCGATCAGGGTGTTGATTGCCGATGATCACGCTGTTGTGCGCCAGGGCCTGCGCATGTTCATCGATCTGCAAGAGGACATGCAGGTGATTGGCGAAGGAACCAACGGCAGCGAGGCGGTAGAACTGGCCGGGCGGTTGAAGCCGGACATCGTGCTGCTAGACCTGGTGATGCCGCAGCTTGACGGAGTGGAAGCCACCGCGCGGATCAAATCCCTTTGCCCGGATACGCGGGTGGTCATCCTCACCAGTTTTGGTGAGAATGATAAAGTCTTTCCGGCCATCCGCGCCGGAGCGCAGGGCTACCTGCTGAAAGACATCCGGCCGGAAGACCTGGTGCGAGCTGTGCGCGAGGCCTGCCAGGGCAAGATTCAACTGGCTCCGGAGATCGCCCGGAAATTGATGGAAAGCGTGGCGGAAAGCGCGGTTGAGAAACCTGAAAAAACCGGGGGTGACGCATAAGCCCGGCAGTTAGCGCCGCCAGAGGTGAAAAATGAACGGCCATTACCGGGAAACGGCGGTTGCCGATAATTACCGCGGCGCTTACTCGATGAGCGGTATCTGCTATATAATACAACTAACTGATCCGAACTGCAGCCTGACACCAAAAACAAGGAGTCTGGAATGGGAGAAAAAGGCGGTCGCAAGGATAAGAACAAAGCCAACAAGCAGAAGCAGCAGCAGGTGGAAAAGAAGAAGCAGGAACAGCAGTCGAAGATTCCGGCCAAAAAACCCTGATGCCCGGCCCCATCCGGGGCAAACTATGCTGTTGGCGAAAGCGCGTGCAGAAAATCGTCAATTTCCGCTTCGGTATTGAAGAAGTTGGGGCTGACGCGAATGCGCCCATCGCGCATGGCGACGATGATGTTGTGCGCCGCCAGCCGGTCGACGAGGGCCTTGTTGTTTGCCGGGGTGCCGACCGTGAACGAAAGGATCGCCGAACGTTCTTCTTGCCGGTCGATGGGTGAGAGGATGGTGATCTTTTTGGCGCGAAGCCCGGCTATGATGCGGCTGGTCAGTTCCAAAACGCGGGCATGAATGGTTTCGATGCCGACTTCTTTCAGAATATCCAGCCCAGCCGTCCAGGCGTGGAACAACGAGTAGGCAATTGAGCCGGTTTCGTAGCGGCGCGCATCATTAAAGTAATGCAGTTCGCGCAGGTTGTCTTCACCGGCGAACATGCCGGGCAGTAGCGGCCGGATCTTTTCTTGCGCGGCCTGGTTGGCGTACAGAAAACCGGTTCCCGGCAGGCCAAGCAGCCACTTAAACCCGGCGCAGGCCAGCAAGTCGATGCCGTCGTCCACGACATTAATCGGAAAGACGCCCGCGCCCTGAATCCCGTCCACCAGAAAGAGCGCGCCTTTTTCGTGCGCGATGGCGCTTAACGATTGTAAATCCGCGCGGAAGCCGGTGTTGAAACGTACCGCGGCGGCGGCCAGAATGCGCGTGCGGCTGTCTACCAGGCTGGCGATTTGATCCAGGTCGACGCGCTGGTCAATGCCCACCGGCGCAAGGCGCACTTCGACATCGCGCTCGCGCAGCGCCAGCCAGGGAAAGGTATTGTTCCAGTGCTCACCGGCGGGCACCACCACGTTGTCGCCCTTTTTCCAGTGATAGCCGCCGGCGGCGATCCCGATCCCAACGCCGGTGCTGGTGACCAGGGCGTACTCATGCGGCGAGCCACCGAACAGTTCGCACAGCGCACCGCGCACCGCGTGGCGCACAGAGGGTTTCTTATGCGGCGCGCTGCCAGCCAGCGTCAGGTATTCATCCAGCCGCTGCCGGACGCGAATATTCAGCGGCGATTCGGCCGCGTTATTGAGAAAGACAACCTTTTCCGTCACCGGGAATAAAGCGCGCGCCTCGGCAGGATGCATAGGATTATCCTTGAACTGGGCCAATCCGCTAATTGATTGTATTGTACAGCAGCCCCTGGCCAGGCAGGTGGAAATTGAGCGCGGGTCTTACGTTCCGGGGACGGACTCGGCGGCCAGGGTTTGCAGCGCGGCGCGCTTTTTGCGGTATTCGATAATCGGCAGATCCCCCTGGATGAGAACTTCACCGATCTTCAACCCGCTGGGTTTCGGTTCCTGGGTCACAACTACCCGGCGGTCTTCATGCGCGATGTAGACGTTGCTGGGCATAGACAGTTGCGCGACCAGCTTGCTCAGCAGCGGCAAGCGCAGGAAATTTTGATAAAAGCGCATGTACAGCAAGGTATGGGCTTCGTCTACCGGCACAAAGGCGATGACCACGCGCACCTTTTCGCTGATATAGTTTTGCCACAGGTTCGGAAAGAGAAATTCCAGGTGAAAGTCGCTCGGGCCGCGCGGGGCAAGGTCGCGCGAGCGGCGCGGCGGTGTACCGTCATCCAGGCGGTTGTAGACGTAGGTGCACAGCATCTGCTCGCCCTTCCATTCCACCACCGGCCCGTCGACGACAACGCGGTTGCCGCGCCCGATGGTGCGGCCGTGAATAAAAGGCAGGTGGACGACGTCCAACTGGTTTTCGATCACGCGTGAATAGTGCGCATTCCACGGGTCGCGAGCCGTGCCGTAGGCGAAGGTGTCGTCGAGGTTGGTAAAGAACTGCGGGGCAGCCAGCTCGCTGGGCGGGTTGGCGCCCCACCAGATCCAAATAAAGCCGTGGGCTTCATGCGTGGGATAGCTGTTCAAGCGCATAGCCCCGGTGATGGCCCCACCGCGCCCGTTCGCGGGGATCAGCGTGCATTTACCAGAAGAATCAAACTCAAAGCCGTGAAAGGGACATTGGATCTGCCCATTGACCAGTTTTCCGGCGCTGAGGGCTACGCCGCGGTGCGGGCAGCGGTCTACTGCGCAGCAGACGTGATCTTGCGCATCGCGCCAGAAGACCATTTTTTCTCCCAGTCGGGTGACGCCGACCGGGCGTTTGTCCACTTCCTTCGATTCCAGGACGACGTACCACTGATTACGGATCACGGCAATGCGCTCCTTTTCCTGTTGAGTCCCAGGGGCGGGAAGGAAAGCGCTGAGCGATTGCGCCGGTCTGCCTGCCGGAGGGGTTGGCCTATTCGACGACGGTTTCTATCTTTACTGCCGGCTCGCGGTTGGCAAGCACAATCCGCCGGTAGGCAAAGGTTACTGCCCAGACCATAAGCATGGCGCTGAAAGCGCCCGGAGCCCAGGCGCCCAGGTTTTGCAGCAAAAACCCACCGATGGAGGGAGCGATTACGCGCGATACGGCTTCAAGCGATGCGGAGATTCCCAGTATACCCCCAATTTCCTCGCGGGGTACGGATTTGCTGATTGCACTTTGGATCACCGTGTTGAGAACGCCGCCAGAAAGGGCGAGCGGCAGGATGACTACCAGCAGCATAACCAGGTTTGCGGTAAAGGCCCAGGCCAGCAGCGCGCCGCCCATGAGCCACAGCCCGGCAATGATCAGCCAGTTCTCGCGGAAGCGGCGGGTGAGCGGGCCAATCAGCGCCACCTGGGTAATGACCGAAAGCACGCCCACGTAGGCCAGCACGTAGCCGGTGGTCTGCGAGCCGAGGCCGATGCTTTGCGCGAACAGGGCGAAGATATTTTGGAAGGTGGCAAATGCCAGGCCGTAGAAGAAGCGCACGTGGAGCAGCGGCCCGGTGATGGGGCGCTGCAGCGCGTGCAGCAGCGCGCGGGCGGTGAAGGGCGTGCGCGTGCGCTGCCGGGCGGCATCGCGCAGGTCGGCGGTGAGCGATTCGGGCAGGAAGAAGAAGATGGCCAGCAGGTTGAGCGTGGAAACCCCGGCAGCCACAAATGCGGGTACGTTGTAGCCCCACTGGCTGAGCGATCCGCCCACCGCCGGGCCGATGATGAAACCCAGGCCAAAGGCAGCGCCGATCATACCCAGGCTTTTGGCGCGGTTCTGCTCATCGGAAATATCGGTGATGTAGGCCTGCGCCACGGTGATGTTTCCGCCAGTGAGGCCGTCGAGGATGCGGCTGACGAAAAGAATGCCGATGATCGCGGCATTGGCCGCGCCGGGGGCTACCAGGGTGGAGAGTGCGCGGCCCAACGGATCGGCCAGGCCGAGCAGCAAAAAGCCGGTCAGCGTGCCGGCTACGGAGAAGAGCAGCACCGGGCGGCGGCCAAAGCGGTCAGACAGGCGGCCCAGCAGCGGCGCTCCGACAAGCTGCGCAGCGGCATACGAAGCGACGAGAAGCCCTACCAGAAAAGCCGTGGCCCCATACTGCTCGGCGTAGTACGGCAGCAGCGGTAAGATCAGGCTGAAACCCAGCAAATCAACAAAGACGATGATAAAGATGGTCAAAAGGCGAGCGTTTTTCATGGAATTCCTCAAAGCAAAGGGGGATGAAAGGCGTTATTTCGGGGCCGGAAGCGGATTGGCGGCTTCGGGCAGTTCGAACCGGGCGGCGTACTGGTTGAGGACGGCGAAGGCAGCCGCGACGCACTCGCGTTCGGCCTCGGGGAGAGCCGCAACCAGCCGGTTGACCCAGGTTTCGCGGGTGCTGATGCAGTCCAGCACCAGTTGGCGGCCGGCGTCTGTCAGTTCCACGCGGCGGATGCGGCGGTCACCGGGGGCTTCCACGCGGCGCACCACTTCTTGCTGCACCATGCGCTCCACCATCTGGCTGGCCCCGGCCGGGGTCACCTGCAAGATCTCGCACAGCCGGGTGACCTCGCTGGGCCCGCGGTAGTGCAGGTGCATGAGCACCGTCATTTGCACCAGCGACAGGCCCACAGTGCGCGTGCAGCGGTTGAAATCTTGCAGCGACAGGTGCAAAAATGTGTTGGACCAGTTGAGAAGGTTTTGGGCTAGTTCCGCCTCAGTCATACAGCTTTCTCCTTCCGGGGCGGGGCGCCCGGTAGACAGGGATCGTTAACAGGTGTTAAAGGATAAACCTTATTCATTATACAAAATTGGAAAGAAAAATAGCGAAAATACGTATAATGTATAATGTTTATCCTGGCGGCAAACGCCTGTACAAGCGAGGGAAAGGCACTTGCAATAATTCGCAAGACTCGCTAGATTTAATCCGATAACCATTTCGCAACACAATTCATGCAAATATCCTCGCGGCCTGACCAGATTGGATGGGCAGATGAACATGCTGATTGAAAAAAGCAAGTATTTAAGCCTGATCGCGGTAGTGACTCTGCTGCTCACTTTTGCCCTGGCGCTTTTTTGGGGCGTGGCGCAGGCGGTGCAAACCTGGGTGAGGATGTTCACCAGCTACGGCACGGCAGAAGAGATAACGGTGAAGTTGATCAAGTTGATCGATGCCTTTTTGTTGGCGGCGATCTTGTACATGCTGGCGGCCAGCATCTACAAGCTGTTCATCGGTGACCTAAACCTGTCGAACCGGGTCGTGGCCGGAACGCTGCCGGAGCTGAAAACGAAGCTGAGCAGCGTGATCGTGCTGGTCATCGCGGTGCGGTTTACGGAATTCTTGTTTGAAAACACGATGCAGCCCGAGCAGGTGTTCTGGATGGGCGCGGCGGCGGCGCTGGTGATCGCCGCGCTGGTGGCGTTCATCTACCTGGGCGGGCGGAATGACAATCACGAAGAACCGTAAGGCACTTTTGGCGCGAGGGGAGGAGCGAGATGTTTCTTGTGACCCAAAACTGGCGCAGCCGGTATCCGGGGGCGCATGCAGGCATTCTGGCGCTGCGAAACGTAAATAACCCGGCGGTTCACCCGGCGCTGGAGGCCGAGAAGCGCGCCCTGGAAGACCGGCTGCGGGCGCAGTTTGCCGGCCAGGACCCGCGCGCGCTGGAGAATTTTGGGCCGGTTCCGGCCTATGCCGCGTATTACAAAGCGTTTAAGAAGACCTATCATGTGCAGGGGCAGTTAGCTTCGGTGATCTTCGGAGGCCGCTCGATCCCCAGCGTGGCGGCCCTGGTGGAGGCCATGTTCGTGGCCGAATTGAAAAACGGGCTGCTGACCGCCGGGCACGATCTCGATTTGCTCCAGCCGCCGGTGAAACTGGACGCGGCAGCCGGGAGCGAGGCATATATCACCCTGAGCGGCGAGCCGAAAACGCTCAAAGCGGGGGATATGTTCATCGCCGACCAGACGGGGGTGATCTCCAGCATCATCTATGGGCCGGACCAGCGCACGCGCATCAGCGCCGAGACGCGCAGCGCGCTTTTCACTGTCTATGCTCCGGCGGGGATCTCCGCGGCCAGCGTACAAGCGCATCTGGAAGATCTGCTCAACCTGGCGCGGCTTTTTTCGCCGCAAGCGGTGACGGAAACGCGCGGAGTCTATGGCGCTTGACGGTGAGCCGGGTGTATATGCTTGCCAGTTTGTTGGCGCGGCAGTGTGCTCTATAATGGACAAACCGCCTGGTGTTTGGCGTGCTAATGGTAGAGTTCTTCAAGATTAATGGTTGCATGGGAGAAAAAATGAAAAAGCTGCTTGTTGTATTTTTCCTGGCGCTGGCTGCTGCCCTCGCCGCCTGCACGCCGCAGGCCACCGCCCAGCCCACCGCTACAGCCGCTCT
>DATCUC010000178.1:0-6720 GCA_036567625.1 Anaerolineaceae bacterium
GATGTTGAAGATCGACCCGCTGCGCGTTTCGCTGATGATCACCGACAACGGGTGCGGCTTTGATCCGGCGGCTGTCAGCCGCAATTCGATTGGGCTGTCAGGCATGAAAGCGCGGATTGCTGAAGTGGGCGGCGTACTGAATGTGGACACTCGCCTCGAGGTTGGAACGCGGGTACTGGCCGAAGTGCCGCTGCAGAAATAGGGAAAAGGTGTGAGCTATGCCCATAAAAGTTCTCCTCGTAGATGATCATAAAATTGTGCGCCAGGGTGTGCGCGCGTATTTGCACACGCTTGACGATATCCAGGTGATTGCTGAAGCTGAAACCGGGGCAGCCGCGGTCAAAGCCGTGGAACAGGCTGCGCCGGATGTGGTGCTGATGGACCTGGAAATGCCCGGAGAGCTGGATGGAATCTCGGCGACCCGGCAAATCCGCAAGCTGCACCCGGAAACCCAGGTGATTGTGGTTACTTCGCATCACCAGGACGAGTACATTTTTCCGGCCGTGCGCGCCGGGGCGATTTCTTATCTGCTTAAGGATGTTGAACCGGATGAACTGGCCGATGCGATTCGCAAAGCCGCGCAGGGTGAGGCGGTGCTGGATTCGCGGGTTGCCTCGCGCATTATTCAGGAACTGCAGGGCATCCGCAAAGAGGATGTCAATCCATTTACGGAATTATCCGAGCGCGAGTTTGACGTGCTGCGGCTGGTAGCCGCCGGAAAGTCCAATGCCGAAATCGCGGAAGTGCTGGTGTTAGGCGAGAGTACGGTCAAGACGCACCTGAGCAGTATCTTAAAGAAGTTGAACCTGGATGACCGGACGCAGGCGGCAGTTTACGCCTGGCAGCAGGGCATCGTCCACCGCGGCAAGACGGGATAACGCAAGCAAACAAAAAGACCGCTCCATTTTTTTTTGGGCGGTCTTTTTCATTTGGTTTCAGGCTCTGGCCGGGATCTTTCAGGCTATGGCCGGTTGGCTGCCGTTATCGCGGTCGATGGCCATCGGCGTGCCGCTGACTTTCGGCACCGGCGGGGGGAAGATGCGTTCAAATTCCTCGCGGTTGATCGTTTCTACTTCCAGCAGGCGCTCAGCCACGGCATCGAGCTTATCCTGATACTGGCGCAGGATGGCGCGCGATTCTTTGTAGGCCTCGTTGACCAGCTTGCGAACTTCCAGATCGATCTTTTCGGCTACCGCTTCCGAGTAGTCGCGCTGCTCGGAAATCTCGCGGCCCAGGAAGATCAATTCTTCCTTCTGACCGTAGACCATCGGGCCAAGCTCAGAGCTCATACCCAGGCGGGTGACCATGGTGCGGGCCAGTTGGGTAACGCGTTCGATGTCATTGGAAGCGCCGGAAGTGATGTCGTCAAACACCAGTTCTTCGGCGGCGCGCCCACCCAGCAGCCCAACCATATCGGCCAGCAGTTTTTTGCGCGGCATCAGGGTGCGGTCTTCGTTGGGCAGGGCCAGGGTGTAACCACCGGCCATACCGCGGGCGATGATCGAGACCTTTTGCACCGGGTCAGCTTGCGGCAGTACGTTCATCACCACCGCGTGTCCGGCCTCGTGATAGGCCACGATGCGTTTTTCTTCCTTACTGATCAGGCGGCTCTTGCGTTCCGGGCCGGCGATCACGCGCTCGATGGCTTCTTCGAACTCGGACTGGCCGATGATGCGCTTATTGCGCCGCGCCGCCAGAATGGCAGCCTCGTTGACCATATTTTCCAGGTCGGCGCCCACAAAACCGGGGGTAGCGCGAGCCAGCAGGCTCAGGTCCACGTCGGGAGCCATGGGCTTGCCCTTGATGTGTACCTTGAGGATGGCTTCACGGCCGCGTACATCCGGGCGGTCCAGCACCACACGGCGGTCAAAACGGCCGGGGCGCAGCAGCGCCGGGTCGAGGATGTCGGGGCGGTTCGTTGCGGCCATGATGATGATATTGGTATCGGTATCAAAGCCGTCCATCTCGACCAGCATCTGGTTGAGCGTCTGCTCGCGTTCGTCATGGCTGCCGCCCAGGCCGGCGCCGCGCTGGCGGCCGACCGCGTCGATTTCATCGACGAAGATGATGCAGGGCGAGTGGCGCTTGGCCTGATCAAACAGGTCGCGCACGCGGCTGGCGCCGACGCCAACAAACATTTCCACGAATTCTGAACCAGAAATCGAGAAGAACGGCACGCCCGCCTCGCCGGAAACGGCTTTGGCGAGCAGAGTCTTACCGGTTCCTGGCGGGCCAACCAACAGCACGCCCTTGGGGATGCGCGCGCCAAGAGAGATGAACTTCTGCGGCTCGCGCAAGAATTCCACCACCTCTTTAAGCTCTTCTTTGGCTTCTTCCACCCCGGCTACGTCGTTGAACGTCACCGTGGGCTGGTCACCGCTAAACATGCGCGCGCGTGACTTACCAAACGACATGGCGGCATTGTTACTGCCCTGCGCCTGGCGGAAGATGAAGAAGAACGCTCCACCCAAGATCAAGAACGGCAAAATGTAGCCCAGTGCAGTGATGACACCCAACCAGGCGCTCGGCGGCTTGATCTCAATTTTGATTTTGTCCGGGGTGAGCTGGTCGTTCGTCACGCCCAGATCGAGAAGTTGCTGCACCAGTGTCGCATTGGCTTCCATGGTGGAAGTCCGCTGGGAGCCGTCTTTGTAGGTGATCCGCAGCCGGTCTTCGTCTTCAACGATTTTTGTGATTGTCTGTTTCTTGATGCCTTCAGCGACCTCATTGATGGTCAGGACATCCTGTGTTGTGTTCTGCTGGCTGAAGTTGTAGACAACCATCGCAATGATTGCGACAAACAGCAGCAGGTAGATCACATACGATTGGTTCCGTGAACTCACTGATACCTCCAAATTACAACCAATTCCCTCTGATAGGGAACGACATTATCTGCATTATACCAATCTACTTCTACGGATTCCATAGAAAGTATAGGAATTATGTACTCTCTAATATAACTCATATACGTGGCCAGTTTTCCCAACAGCTCCGGCGCGCGGCGCGAGCGATCCATGCTCACATTTAGCAAACGATCTGGATCGATTATATCTGAGGAGCTCTGATCTGCCCACCCTTTGACCGGGCTGTCTAGGCGTATAGATTGCACCAGATCTGCTGCAGATGATTGCGATCGTGCGTGATGGAGAAACTGACCAATTCGAGCAGGGTGGTTGGTCCAAAAATCGCGTGGCGCGCAGGCTGGTTCCAGCCAGCTTCGTCCAGACTTTCGAGTAAATCGATCAACCGAGAGCGGGCATCCTGGAATTGGCGCAGGGCAACCGGGCCGTCTTCTTGCGCATAGCCACGCTCTGCGGCCCAATCATCGGAGTTGATGCCGGGCAAGAACGGATTTTCACCACGGATGATGCGCTCGAAACGCACCAGGTTGATCTCGGCGTCCACGTCGCGCATGTGGCACACCACTTCGGTGGCGGCCCATTCACCATCCGCGGGCCGCGTCTGCCAGTCTTGCGCCGAGAAGCCTCGGGTGATACTGTCAATGGCTGCCGGGGTAGAGCGGAGCGTAGCCAGCAGCGCGGCCGGTGTTTTCCTCACCGGCACCGCCTGGCCGGCCTGGGCCACGCCTTCCAGCCAGGGAATGACATCTTCCAGCTTACCTTGCAGTGAAAGATTCAGGTCGCCGCTGTTGCCTTCCGCGCCGGTAAGGAAAAAGGTTTGCAAACCCAGCGCAGCTGCCGGCAGAATATCGTCAGTCCAACTGTTACCAACCATCACCGCGGGCCAGTCCGGCCAGCCGAGTTGGCCGAGGATTTCGGCGTAATATGCCGGGTTGGGTTTGGTAAAGTGCATGTTCTCATAGGTGGTGATAAGCGCGAATGGGTAGTCGCGTGGAGACAGCCCGGCCCATTCCAGCCGCTGGCGGATGGCCGTGGCCGGGAAAAGTGGGTTGGTGGCAACGACTACCTGGTAGCCGCGCGATAAAGCTTCCTGCATCATTTGAATTGCGGCCGGCCGCGGGCTGGTGAGGGTGCGCAGGCTGGGAAAGACTTCCTCGTAGAAGGTATTGATTGGGGTACCCAGATCTTGCTTGGTGGTTTTGAGCGCAGGGTAAAATGCCTGGTCAAAAACTTCTTCGGCGGTGTAGCGCGGATTGCGGTTTTCCACCATTCCCTGGGTGGCTTCCAGCAGGTGATGCAGGAATACATCCCCCGCGTAGCGGTCGGAAAGGTGGCTGCTGAGCGCCTTGAGATAGTGCGGCAGAAAAACGTTGATGTCGTTTTGCAGTAAAGTATCGTCCAGGTCGATCAGCAGCGTCAGGCTCATGGGACATCCTTAAAAACATCTGGTAGCGGGTGGCATTTGCCACATCCAATGTGCGGCTCTTTCACATTTTCGTTGCTCAATTTACAAAAAGCGCTGACCTTCATGCGCTTGACCAGCCCAAACAGGTTCTTTTCGGCGCTGCCGTGCAGCACCAGGTTTGGGCAGGCATTGGCGCGGATGATGCCGGGCACGGGGCAGGTCTTGCAATGATCCGGTGTCCAGTTATGCGCGGTCTCCGGGCTGGCTAAGCGGCACTCTTCCTGTTTTCGGCCGCGAAAGTAATTTCCATAGAAGAAAGGGCAGTCAAAACCTGCGGGCGTTCGCATGCGCTTCTCATTTCTACCTGTTAGCGGATAGGAAACTGTCCCCGTGAGGGGACAGGTCTTTCCCGTTTTATGGGATCTGCGCCGTTCCTACAGCGCAGTATACAATAATACCGGTAAGAGGAGTAGTTTGTGTATCAGGGAAGTTATACGCGGGTTACGTACTGACCGGTGCGGGTATCCACGCGGATCGTGTCGCCTTCGCTGACAAAGTAGGGAACCTGAACGTCCGCGCCGGTTTCCACAGTCACCTTTTTGGTCACGCCGGTGGCGGTATCGCCCTTGACGGCCATTTCCGCGCGCACGACTTTGAGGTCAACCGAGGTCGGCAGGTCGATGTCGATGGGCTCGTTATTGTAGAAGGTAAGCTTGACTTCCATGCCTTCTTTCATAAAGCCGGCCACATCATTGATGATGCTCTCGGGGATGCTCGGCTGTTCAAACGTTTCAACGTCCATAAAGACGAAGTTAGAGCCATCGCGGTACAGATAGGTGGCGTTATGAAAATCCAACCGGGCATCCATCACGCGGTCGCCCGAGGAGAAAGTCTTTTCCAGGGTCGTGCCAGAGCGCAGATCGCGGGCTTTAATGCGGATGGTGGCATTGCCGCGACCGGGCTTGTTGTGCGAATATTCCAGGACTTTATACAGCTTGCCGTCCAGTTCGAAGGTTACGCCTTTGCGAAGATCATTTACATCAATCATGGGGTTATTTGCCTTATCGTACAAGTTCAAATGGTTACAAACGGAGGCAATTATAGCGCACGCCGGGGGGGATGACAAGATGTCAGTTACGATAAAAAATCCCCCTGCCCGCGCAGGGGGATGAAAATCACACAGGAAAGGCTTAACCGATTTTCGGCTCGATCAGGCCGTAAGTACCGTCGCGGCGGCGGTACAGCACGTTGATCTGGCTGGTTTCGGCATTATAGAAGACGAAGAAGTTATCGTGGCCGAGCAGTTTCATCTGTTCCACGGCTTCCAGCTCGTTCATCGGGGCCAGAGTAAACGCCTTGCGCCGGGCGATCACCGGAGCCTCTTCCTCTTCCATTTCCAGCGTTTCAACCGGTTCGGCCGAAACCACCGCGGGCACTTCCGAGGCGGGCGTGCCGTCACCGCGGCGCTGCGAGCGTTTGCCCTTCAGCCGTTCGATCTGACGCTGCATCTTATCCAGCGCGGCGTCAACTGCGGTAAAGATATCATCCGCGCGTTCTTCGGTGCGCAGGATAAAGCCCTTGCCCCACACCGTGATCTGCGCCACCTGCCGGTCTGACTGGCTGCGAGCCGATTTGATATACGCCAGGTCTACCCGGGTTTCGTCAATGCCGTTGAGGAAACGGTCGAGCTTGGACACTTTCTTGGTGACATAATCGTTTAATCGTTCATTTACTTCCATGTTCTTTGCGAAGATATCAACCTTGAGAGCCATAGCTTCCTCCTGAAAAGAGAAAATAGGAATATGCCGGTCGGTTCAGACCGCGTCTGAAAGGGAGCCGGCTTCGTTGGCCTGCCGGCCAGCGCGCGCCAGGGTAAGGCCGTATACACCCGCCGCACCTGCATCGCGCAGCGCCTGGGCACAGGCATCAATTGTTGCACCGGTGGTAGTGACATCATCGATGACCAGCACTACCTTCCCAGCTACCAACTGCGAATTTGCCAGAAACGCGCGGTGCACGTTTGCGCGCCGCTCCACCGGCCCCAGGCGCACCTGGGAACTGGTTTCGCGGATGCGCTGCAGTGCTGCCGCGCGGAATGCGATCTGGTAATACAAACTGACTGGTCTGGCCAGCATAGCCGCCTGGTTATAACCGCGCTCAATCGCGCGTTGAGATCCCAGCGGAACCGCTGTGATCAGATCAACCGCCCAATGCAAGCGGTCGAAGATTTCGATCAAATGCACCGCGAGCGTGTCAGCCAATGCAATATCATGCTTATATTTTAGGCGATGAATCGCTTCTCGTAAAGTACCCTGGTACACTGCCCACGACCGAATCGCCAAAAATGGGGGGTGATTTTTGGCGCAATTTGCGCAGGCTTGCCCTTCCGGCTGTTCCTGGCCGCAGAAAGGGCAAATATCTTCCCCGATCACCTGGGCGGCCATCTGGCAGGCG
>DATCUC010000179.1:0-3786 GCA_036567625.1 Anaerolineaceae bacterium
TAGCTGCTGCGCGGAGACCCCGCGCGATGCCGCCAGTCGCAGCCGGGCTTTGCCACGCGCGCTTTCGTCCACCAGCCACACCGCCGAAGCCTCGCAGGGCAGGTTCATCTCTAACGAGGCCAGCACCTTTTCCAGCAGGGCTTCCGGGTCGTGGCTGGCGGGCAGCATCTCGGCTACGTCGCGGAAGCTTTCTGCCACCTGCCGCCGCCAGACTTCCGAGCGGTACAGCGAAGCATTACGCATCGCCACCGCCACGCTGCTCGACAGGGCTTCCAGCAGCGTGCGGTCGTTTTCGGCAAAGGCGTTTACCTGGCTGCTTTGAATATCCAGCACGCCCACCACTTCGTTTTTCACCACCAGCGGGATGGTTAATTCTGAGCCGGTTTCCAGCGGAGCCTGCCCGGTGGGCAGATAATGCTCCTCGCGGGTCACGTCATTAGCCAGAATCGTTTCACCGGTGCGCGCCACGTACGGGATGATCCCGCGCGGCGCGTCGAGGTCATAGGTCATGTCCAGTGTTTCGTATGCGCGGCTGCGCTCGCCGGTGCCGGCGCGGTAGAAGATCAACCGGCGGCCGGGATGCACGGTAAAAATATGCACGTACGGGTAGCCGAAACGCCGGTGGATCACCTGCACCACTTCTTCCAGCAGCTCGTCCAGGTCGAGGATCGAACTAAGCGCGTGCGAAACCTCGAGCACCGCGCCAATCTGCTCCGCGCGGCGCCGGACGGTGCCGTACAATTCGGCCCCCACGATGGCCAGGGCTGTGCTGTCGGCCAGTGAGCGCAGTACCAGCATGTCAATTTCGTGGAATGCGTCCACCCGGTCGCTCTGCACATCCAGCACGCCCAAAATGCGGTTTTCAAGCATCAGGGGCAGGGTCAATTCTGAGCGCGTTTGTGGCAGGAGATCAACCTTACGGTAGCGCGGTTCTTTACGCACGTCGGAGGCCAGCATTTCGACCCCGTTTTCTGCCACGTAGCCGACGATGCCCTGGCCCAACGCCACGGGAATGCGGCGCGCTTCGCCGTGCATATCCTCGGCGCTGGCGCTGGCCCGGAAGCGCGGCGCCGTGCCGGGTTCGTCCACGGTGTAAATGGACACATAGTAATAATCAAATGTTTGCTGGATCAGCCGGGTCACGCGCTCGCTCAACTCGTCCAGGTCCAGCATGTTCGAGATCTGCGCGGTCACCGAGCGCACCAGCGACAACTGGCTGTTGCGCCAGTTTTTGATCGCCACCTGGCGGCTGATTTGCATTGCCATAGCAGCGTTCGCGGCCAGCCCTTCCAGGTAATTGAGATCCTCCGGCGTGAACGGATCTTGCTCCGGGCCGCGCTCCAACGTCAGCACGGCCATGAGAAAGTCCTGGGTGATCATCGGAAAAGCCACCTGGCGCGGCCCGCTCGACAGGCAATCGCACGCCGCCAGGAATTGGTCGTCTTTGGTGCAGCATGGCTCGTGCGTCTGAAAGGCGCGTTTTACCAGGTCTGGAGCATCTTTATTCGGCAAGATCTGCGCGTTGCTCTCCCCCGGCAGGGGGTAATACGGCTGCGCCAGCCAGACGTCCACCCGGCTGTGGGTCAGTTGTTCCACCGTGGCGGTCAGCACCCGGCACTGGTCTGCGGCGGTGGGCTGGCGCACCAGCTCTTCGCCCAGGTACAGGAATTGTTTCCATTCCGGGCCAGCGGGAATCCCGGCTGGTGGAGAGATCAAACCTACTGCTCCTTGCGCTTGACCAGGGTCAGCAGATTGCCGTTACCGGAAAAGGAAAAATGAACTTCATCCATCCATTTCCGGATAAAAAACAGGCCCAGCCCATGGCCCGGCAAATCTTCCAGGTCAGTGTGCATTTCCGGGTCGGGAACAGTCTCGGGGTCGAATGAGCGTCCCCAGTCGCGGATTTGGATATTCAGGGTTTTGGCGGTATTCTGGCAGGTGATCTCGATCTTACCCTTGCCCTCGCCGCCGTAGGCATGCTCAATAATATTCGAGCATGCCTCATCGACGGCAGTTTCGACCATATACATGGCAAAATCTCCCAGGCCAGCCTCTTCAGCCGCCTGGCGGACAAAAGCAGCTATGTTTGCCAGAGAATCATAGCTGCCCAAAAAGGTTTGCGTGCGAGGAAAAGCAGCGCCGGACAATTTAAAAATAGCCTACTGCCGCGGTTACGTCGTCAAAGATCTTAAACAGGGGAACAAAACCCGCGAGATCCAGCGAAGCGCAGATATTCTTGGGAACACTGGCCAGAACCAGCTCGCCGCGGTTGAAGCGCCGGCAGTTCTTCTGACTGTTCACCAGCACGCGCAGCCCGGCGCTGGACATGAACTCCACGCCGCTCAAGTCGATCACGACCTTGAATCGCCCAGCTTCAGTGATAGCGTTCAAGGCGTCTTGCAGCCGTGGGGATGTCCCGCTGTCGATGCGGCCGACAGGCTTGACCAGGTCACAACGTTTGTACGGGGTACTGGTGATCTCCATCTTAACTCCTCCCAGGAATATGGCTGGATTAATCGAAATGGATCCGCCGCTGGCGGCGCGGTTCGAAATGATTATATCACGGATGGTTTCGGGGTGTTTTTTGCTACCCCAGCAGAAGGTTATCAATCAGCCGCGTCTTGCCAATATACGCAGCCGTCGAAAGCAGTGCGGGTCCGCTGACCTGCTCCAGTTCTTGCAGGGTTTGCGCATCGGCCAGCGACACGTACTGCACCCGCGCCAGCGGTTCCGCCACGAAGATGGCCAGAGCGATCCGGCGCAGTTGTTCCGCGTCGCGCTCGCCTGCCAGGTAAGCCTCGCGGGCGGCGTTGAGCGCGCGCGAGAGTACCCGGGCCGCCTGGCGTTCCGCCGGGTTCAGGTACACGTTGCGGCTCGACATCGCCAGCCCATCCGGCTCGCGCACAATCGGGCAAACGATGATCTCTACCGGGAAGGCCAAATCCTGCACCATGCGCCGGATGACCAGCGCTTGCTGGGCGTCTTTCTGGCCAAAATACGCGCGCTGCGGCTGCACGCCGTTAAACAGCTTGGCCACCACCGTGGTCACTCCGCGAAAGTGCCCGGGCCGGATCTCGCCTTCCAGCCGCGTGGTGATCGCGTCCACCGTTACCCAGGTCTGAAAGTTCGCCGGGTACATTTCGTCTCTTGTCGGCGTCCAAACCAGGTCCACGCCCGCGGCTTCCAGCAGGCGCAAATCGCGCTCCAGGTCGCGCGGATACTTGTCCAGGTCCTCGGTTGGGCCGAACTGGGTGGGGTTAACGAAAATGCTGGCGGCCACGCTGGCGCAGCCGGCGCGCGCCGCGCGCACCAGCGAGAGATGCCCCTCGTGCAGGTAGCCCATGGTAGGCACAAAGCCAAGCGGGCCGGGCAGTGCTGCCCGCGCCTGGCGAAGCTCGGAAAGAGAGGTAACGACTTGCATAGACGTAGTCCTTGCGAAGAAAGATGCTGAAATTGTAATCCCATTGGCGGAGTGGAGAAAAGGAAAATGTCAGGACTTTCTGCGTGACACTCCGCACAAAGACAAAACGGCAATCTCTACAGGACGGCCAGCATCCGCCGCACCAGCGCATAGACGCGCGTATGAACAGGCATGGGCACGCCGTAGCGCTTGCCTTGCGCTAGCAGCGCCCCGCTGATGGCTTCAACCTCCGTTGGCGCGCCGCGCTCAACATCTTGCAGCATCGAAGACCGGTTTTGCGCCGTCTGGCGCAGCACCAACTCCACCTGGGCCAGCGCGTCCGCATAGGGCAGCCGGATTCCCGCAGCCTGGGCGGCGGCTTCACC
>DATCUC010000180.1:0-11112 GCA_036567625.1 Anaerolineaceae bacterium
GCCGCTGATGATCTTTTCCAGCAGCGCGTCCACTTTCGTATCCACCCGCGAGACAAAGAAGGATGCCACCGACGCGATGCGGTCGACCGGCAGTCCATCCAGCAGCCGCGCTTCCAGCCCGCGCAGGTAAGCATCCACCACCTGGGCATAGCGCTGGCGCGAGAAAATCAGCGTCACGTTGACGTTGACGCCTTGACGGATGGCGGCAGTGATGGCCGGCAGCCCGGCCGGGGTGGCCGGGATTTTTATCATCAGGTTGGGCCGGTTGACGGTATTCCACAGGCGCAGCGCTTCTTCAATGGTGGCCGCGGTATCGTTGGCCTTACGCGGGTTCACCTCCAGGCTGACGTAGCCGTCGCCGCCCCCGGTGCGCGCATACAGCGGCGCGAACAGGTCTGTGGCAGCCTGAATGTCCTCAACCGCCAGCCGGTAAAAGGATTCTTCGGCGCTCAGGCCGGCGCGCGCCAGGGCAGCCAGGCTGTCTTCGTACTCTTCGGCGCCGCTGATGGCTTTCATGAAGATCGTCGGGTTGGAAGTGACGCCGTAAATCTCCCCTTGCGAAATCATGCGTTCCATCTCGCCATTGGCCAGCAGCTTACGCTGGATGTTGTCATACCAGACGGATTGGCCCGCCTGATAGAGTTTTTGCGAGGTATTCATCTCATTCCTCCTAATCCTTACCAATAATATCTATTATTATAGCCGATGTTGTCCAATGGAGAGAATCAGCAAGCGCGGCACCCCGGTTTCGGGATGCCGCGCTTGTAATGTGGTCAGGACAGTCTTATTTGAGCGAAGTACGGCGCAAATACAGCTTGGTGATCTCTTCGGCGATAGCCGGGATAATCGCCAGGCCGAGCACCACTGCCCATTCTTTGCCTGCCAGGAAGTGCGTGTTGAAGATGGGCTGCAGGAACGGCACCGAAACGACCAGCAGCAGCAGGGTGATCGACGCGCCCACCGCGTACTGCATGTACTTGTTGGAGAACACGCCCAGTTGGAAGATTGAGGCGCGCTCGGAGCGCACAGTGTAGGCGCGGAACAGCTCGCACAGCGACAGTGTCACGAAGGCCATCGTCTCGGCGGTTTGCACGTCCAGCCCGGTGTAGTCAAAGTTGATCAGGAACAGGAAAGCATTTTGCCCCGCCGGTATCTGCGCGCCCAGGTGCCAGTACAGGCCAAGCATGAACGCGCCCAGCACTGCGCCGGTCTGCGCGATGGTTTGGACGATCATGCCCAGGCGCATCGAGCTGTTGATAATCGATTCCTTCTTGGGGCGCGGCGGGCGCTGCATCACGTCCGGGTCGCCTTTTTCCATCGCCAGGGCCAGCGCCGGGGCGCCGTCGGTGAGCAGGTTGAGCCACAGCAGTTGGATCACCGTCAGCGGCATGGGCATTCCGGCCAGCGAGGCCAGGAAGATGACCATAATCTCGGCGATATTGGACGACAGCAGGAAGAACACAAACTTGCGGATGTTGGCGTAAATCACCCGGCCCTGTTCCACCGCGGCCACGATGCTGGCGTAATTATCGTCGGTCAGCACCATATCGGCCGTTTCTTTGGCCACGTCCGTGCCGGTGATCCCCATCGCCACGCCGATGTCGGCGCGCTTGATCGCCGGGGCGTCGTTGACGCCGTCGCCGGTCATCGCCACCACCTCATTGTTGGCGCGCAGCGCGTCGACAATGCGCATCTTGTGTTCCGGCGAAACGCGGGCAAACACGTCGGTGGTGAGTACTTCCTTCGCCAGGGTGGCGTCATCCATGGCGTTCAGGTCTGCTCCGGTGTGCACGTGGTGACCGCTGCGCAGCAGTCCGATGCTCTCGGCGACGGCCCGCGCGGTATTGGGGTAGTCGCCAGTGATCATCAGCGTGCGGATACCCGCGCCGCGCGCCTTTTCCAGCGCGGGTTTCACTTCCACGCGCGCCGGGTCGATCATGCCCATCAGCCCGGCAAAGACAAGGTTTTGCTCGGCAAATTCGCGGCTGAACTCATCTGGCACTTCGCGTTCCACGCGGTAAGCAAACCCCAGCACGCGCAGCGCGTCTTTGGTCATATCGTCATTGGCATCGATGATGCGCTGGCGCATGGTTTCATCCAGCGGCCGCACCTGGTCATCCACCGTCTGGTAATCGGTACACAACTGCAGCACCAGATCCGGCGCGCCCTTGATTGCCACCACGTGCCCTTGCAGGTTGGACTCATCGTGGAACGGCGATGGGCCTTCGTCCTTGATCCAGGTGATCTTGTGCAGCGTGGCCATGCGTTTGAGGCTCGAGTCAAAGGGGATTTCTTTATGACGCGGGTACGCCACCGTAAGCTCTTCCAGGTTGGCGCCGCCTTTGGCCGCGGCAACCAGCATCGCGCCTTCGGTCGGGTCGCCAACGATGCGGAAAGACGCCGAACCATTGCCCGAAATCGGCTCCAGCACGGCATCGTTGTTCAGCGCGCCCACCCACAGCACCGTGCTCAGGCCGGGGTACTTCGCCAGGTCAACGCCCTGCCCGTCGATCAAGAATTCACCTTGCGGCTCGTACCCGCTGCCGGTGATCTCGGTTTCCTGCCCATCCACCCACAGCCGGGTGACGGTCATCACGTTTTGGGTCAGCGTGCCGGTCTTATCCGAGCAGATCACCGTGGCCGAACCCAGCGTTTCCACCGAAGCCAACCGGCGGATCAATGCGTGGCGGCGCACCATTTCGCGCATGCCCAGCGCCAGGCTGATGGTTACCACCGCGGCCAGGCCTTCGGGTACTGCTGCGATTGCCAGCCCCACCGCGATCATGAAGCTTTCGACCACTTTTTCGCTGATTTCTTTGGTAAATCCCTGGGTAAAGACACCCGTTCCGGCCATGTTGATGACAAAAACCAGCGCGCAGATCGCCAGCGCGCCAATCGCCAGCACCTTACCCAACTGGTCCAGGCGCGCCTGCAGCGGCGTGCCTTCATCTTCAACGGCCTGGAGCATATCGGCAATCAGGCCCAGTTGGGTGGTCATGCCGGTAGAAACCACAATGCCGCGCCCGCGTCCGTAATTAATCACCGTGCCCATGAAGACGGTGTTCTTACGGTCGCCCAGCGTGGCCTCTCTGTCCATCACCAGGGCCGCGTTTTTCTGCACCGGCACCGATTCGCCGGTCAGCGCCGCCTCTTCCACGCGCAGATTGACCGCCTCGATCAGGCGAATATCCGCCGGAACGAAGTTGCCCGCTTCCAGGAAGACGATATCGCCCGGAACCAGCTCGCGGGCCGGAACCATCACGCGCTGCCCATTGCGCAGTACCTGCGATTCCGGCGCGGCCATTTTCTTCAGCGCGGCCAGGGCTTCTTCGGCCCGGCTTTCTTGTACCACGCCCAGCACTGCGTTGAGCACCACAATCAGCATAATCACCGCGGCCTCGATCCAGTCGCCCAGCAGCGCGGAGACGATAGAGGCTACGATCAGCAGGATGACGATGAAGTTGTTGAGCTGCGCCAGCACCAGTTGCAAGAAGGTTGGGCGCGGCTTTTCTTTTAATTCATTATAGCCGTAGCGCTGCAGGCGTTTTGCGGCCTCTTCGGCGGTGAGGCCTTGCACCGGCGCCTCGAGCTTACCAATGACATCATCAAGTTCCAGATCATGCCAGGTGAAGCTAACATCGTTCTGTTCATTTCCTGTTTTTTGCGAGGGATTTGCTGACATACGATCTCTCCTGGGAAACTATTGGTAGGGATTGCAGGGAGTATCAGGCGCGCTGTGTTACTTTCGGTTCCGATAAATATTTGCGACAGCGTTTTTGCAATATAGGCGGCTCAAAGGATTGGAGCATACATATTCTTACACACTTTTTGAATTTCGAAAAGGGTAAACGGCCACCTATATAACATATATCATATATATTTCGAGCCAGTTTTGTAACCTTTTTGCATTTCTTGCATCAAATATTACAGGAGCACACATTCCAACAGGAGCATCGCATGAAGTTTGACTTAGAATTTCAAAATACACGTACCGCTCGGGAACAGCGTTACGATGTCATCATTATCGGCGGCGGGCCGGCAGGGGTTACGGCCGCTATCTATACTGCACGCGCCGGCTTAAAAACGTTGATCATCGATAAAGGTCTGACGGCTGGCGCGCTTGGAATTACCGGCAAAATAGCCAATTACCCCGGCATTTTGGATGCAATCAGTGGCGCGAATTTACTCGACCGGATGCGCAGCCAGGCGCGTTCATTTGGCGCTGAATTCGTCACCGATAAAGTCATCGGCGTGGAATTGAACTCTGAAGAAAAAACCATTTTCGCCAATGGCGGCGCATATCAGGCGCGCGCCGTCGTAATTGCCACCGGCTCGATGGGCCGCGGCACGCGAGTGAAGGGGGAAGATGAACTGCTGGGGCGCGGCGTTTCGTACTGCGCCACCTGCGACGGAGCCTTTTTTCGCAACAAAGAGGTGGTCGTCGCCGGAAACAGCGACGAAGCCGTCGAAGAAGCGCTCTTTCTCACTCGGTTTGCCAGCCGTGTCCATTTTCTGTGTCCCACGCCTGAAATGAAAGCCCCGGCGCATTTGGTAGACGAACTTGCGCGCAGCCCGCAAGTGACGATTGCCCTGGGCGCCAGCCTGCGTGAGATTATGGGAGAGGAGCGCGTAGAAGGCGTGCGCTTCGCCCAGCGCGGCCAGCCCGAACAAGTGCTGCCGGTCAGCGGCGCGTTTATTTACCTGCAAGGCGGAAAGCCGATCACCGATTTCCTGCAAGGACAGTTGGAAATCAGTGACAGCGGCTGCCTGGTGGTCGACCGCGAATACCAGACCGCACTGCCGGGCGTATTCGCAGTTGGCGATGTACTGTGTAATCATGTCAAGCAGGCGGTGATTGCCGCCGCGGAAGGCGCCGTGGCTGCCATCGCCATCGAAAAAGTGCTGCGTGGTCGCAAGCAACTGGTAGTGGACTGGTCGAAATAATGGCCTGTCCAAAACCCATTTCATCATAATCATAGAATTGGAGAAACTGTAATGACCCACCCGCAACCTGTCACTGATGCTGCATTCGAACAAACCGTCCTCAAATCCAGCCTGCCGGTCATCGTTGACTTTTGGGCGCCCTGGTGCATGCCCTGCCGCATGGTCGCTCCCATCCTCGATAAACTGGCAAAAGATTATGCTGGCAAACTGCTGATCGCAAAGGTCAATACCGACGAAGACTCGGACTGGGCGATGCGCTATGGCGTTCAGGGCATCCCCACCATGTTATTTATTCACAACGGCAAGGTAATTCACAAGCAGGTGGGCGCCATGCCCGAACACATGCTTCGCCAGGTGGTTGACGAGTTTCTGAATGTTGTCACCGTTGTCAGTTAGCAAGAAACCGTAAGTCAAGATAAAGAAGAAGGGCCGCGTTTGATGCGGCCCTTCTTCTTTACATGAGATCCCTGGCAGAGTGTCAGGCGTGGTGAAGCAGATCGTCAATTTTCAGTTTTGCATACAGCCGTTCGCGCACATCTTCGGGCATGTCCGGTTCCCCGGCGGTTTGCGCGTAAATCTCCACGGTTTTGCGCAGCGTATTGACTACAATGCGGCAGTTTTCGCAGTTCTTGATATGCTCTTCGATTTGCGCGCACAATTCAGCTTGCAAATCCCCGTCAATATAGTCTGACAGGCTGCCCAGCAAAACTTTGCAATTCGGAGAATGCGAATGTTCACTCATCGCCGGTTTCCCTCCGCGATCCGCTCGCCATAATATACCGATAACTGCTGCCGCAGGCGCAGCCGGGCGCGCAACAGCCGCGTTTTGACATTACTTTCGCTGATTCCCAGGGCTTCGGCCGTTTCTTGCACCGGCAGCCCTTCCAGGTCGCGCATCACAAACACCACGCGCAGGTTTTCTGGCAGTTGCATGACTGCCTGGTCCAGGAAGCGGCGCGCCTCATTGGAAAGAAATTCGCCCTCTGGCAGACAGCAGAAATCGACAATCTCCATTTCCGCGCTCTCGCCTTCCGGATCAAAAGGCTGGTCTTGTTCTACGGTAGCGACTTCGGGCTTTCGTTTCCGCGCCAGCATTAACGCTTCGTTTACCGCGATCCGGTACAGCCAGGTGGTCAGGCTGGAGCGCCCTTCGAAGCCGGGTAGGGCGCGAAACGCCTTGATATATGTTTCCTGGAGCACATCTTCCGCGTCTTGCTCATCTCCCAGGATTCGCAGCGCCACCCGGTAGACGTGACCCGAGGTGACCTCGACCAACCGGGCGAAAACTTCCCGGCTGCCAGATTTGAGTGCTTCGATGGAGATGCTGTTTTCTGGTTCCATGCAGTCGTTTTCAGGTTCAATACTTTTACGGCCCGGTACTGATTGGCAGCCCCTGCGCCTGCCACTGGTTCATGCCGCCGGCCATACTGGTGACGTTGGTAAATCCGGCATCCAGCAGGATATCGCGGCCTTGCGCGCTGCGGTTACCGCTGCGGCAGACCACAACGATTTCCTGGTCTTTGGGAAGTTCACTCAACCGGCTGGAAAGCTGGCCCAATGGGATCAGGGTGGCATCGGGAATATGCAGGGCATTCCATTCTTCCTGCTCGCGCACATCCAGAACGTATGCGCCCTGATCGCGCAAATCGGCGGCCTGGGCTACGCTGACTTCCGCGGGCATTCCCGCCTCGGCGGCCTGCGGTTGGGACTGCAGCAAATTGAATCCCATTACCGCGGCGATAATGATCACGCCAATGACAACCCAACCCCAAACCGGGAAGGCGCTCTTTTTGGCTTGCGTGGCTTTGCGTTTCGTATCCTTCATCCCATATCCTTAATCGACTCTATTAACGGTTTTCATATTTAGATGCACGCCAGGCGAAAAGGTTACATGGAATTATTGTACGGCTTTTTCCGTCAGGCTCAAAATTCATCATATCTATATCAGAATCTCATCAAAGATTAATACAAAATGAAATTGATCTTCTTATACTGGAAGAACGTAAAATGGATAATATTTATCTATATACAGGATAAAGCCTATGGGTATGCAACCGGGCGATCTTCCCGCGGATCAGGTGGGCCCGTGGATGAGGCGCTGGCAGAGGGTACAGGGTTCAATCAGAAGAATCGGCCTGTTCGCGGCTGGCGTCCTTGCCGCCGCGCTGGGGATGCTGTTGTATAACAGTTTCTATCCCGCGCCGCAGCCGCTTTCGACCAAAGAGATGAACGAAGTCGTGCTGCAAGCGATGGCTTCGGCCACGCCTGCCCCGGCCTATTCCTCGCAGGTCTACCAGGTGATCCAGCCCTCGCTGGTGCTGATCCAGGTGAAGGGCACTGACTCACACGGCGATGCCGCCAACGGGCTGGGCAGCGGCGTGGTTATCTCGGCAGCGGGGGATATTCTCACCGCGCTGCACGTCGTCGAGAATGCCAGTGAGATCACCCTCACCTTTGCGGACGGCAGCCAGACCGGCGGCGTGGTGGTGGCTGAGCAGCCCGAAAATGATATTGCCGTGGTGCAGCCCACCGAAATGCCGCCCTTTATCTTCCCGGCTGTGCTGGGCAACCCCAACGCCATGCGCATCGGCGACGAAGCCTACGCGGTGGGCAACCCCTTTGGCCTGTACGGGTCGATGAGCGCCGGGGTGATCTCCGGCTTTAACCGCACCTTCCAGGCCGAGAGCGGCAACGGCGAGATTGAAGGACTGATCCAGATCGACAGCGCGGTCAACCCGGGCAACTCCGGCGGGCCGCTGCTCAACCGCTACGGCCAGGTGATCGGCATTGTGGTGGGCATTCTTAACCCAACCGAGGGGGAATTCTTTATTGGCATTGGCTTTGCCGTGCCGATTAATGTAGCCGGCGGCGCTGCCGGCGCGCCGCAGTATTGACGAAAAAAGTCGCTTCTTATCGTTAGCACCCGAAGGAGACCGCGCATGGACTCGAGCTATAAGACCGAAAACCGCAAACAGGTGGAGCAGGTTTTATATGAAGTAAAAAAAGTGATTGTTGGGCAGGATCACCTGCTGGAACGGCTGGTGGTGGCGCTGCTGGCGCGCGGCCACATCCTGGTCGAAGGCGTACCCGGCCTGGCCAAGACGATGGCGATTAAGACCCTGGCGGATGCCATCGGCGGGGAGTTTAAGCGCATCCAGTTCACCCCCGACCTGGTTCCCGCCGACCTGATTGGCACGCGCATCTACAACCAGAAGACCGGCGAGTTCAACACCTCGCTTGGCCCGGTGTTCACCAACCTGCTGCTGGCCGACGAGATCAACCGCGCGCCGGCCAAGGTGCAAAGCGCCCTGCTGGAAGTGATGCAGGAGCGCCAGGTGACGATTGGCCGCGAGACCTACCGCGTGCCGGATCCCTTCCTGGTGATGGCCACGCAGAACCCGATTGAAACCGAGGGCACGTACGCGCTGCCCGAGGCCCAGGTCGACCGCTTTATGCTCAAGGTGCTGGTCGGTTACCCCACCCCCACCGAGGAGTTTGTCATCGTCGAGCGCATGACCGGCTTTCTCGAAACGGTGCAAAAAGTGCTCACCACCGAGCAGTTGGTGGATTTGCAGAAGAAAGCCTACAACGAGGTCTACGTTGACCCGGCGCTGATTGAGTATGCCATCCGGCTGGTGACGGCCACGCGCCAACCCAAAGACTTTGGCCTGAAGGAGCTGGAGCATTACATCCTGTTTGGCGCCAGCCCGCGCGCTTCGATCAACCTGATTCTGACCGCCAAGGCGCTGGCTTTTGTGCGCGGGCGCAGCTATGTGCTGCCGCCGGATGTGCTGGATATGGCCCCGGATGTGCTGCGCCACCGCGTGGTGCCGTCGTACGAAGCCCTGTCGGATAACGTCAGCAGCGATGACCTGCTCAAGCGCATCTTCGAACGCATCCCCATCCCGGTGGTGCCGCTGCACGAGCACAATAAGGCGCGCGCCAATGCCTGATCTCTTCCGGCGCGGCAAACCGGCCGCCCCGTTCGCGGTGACGGAAGAAACCACCCGCCGGGCTACCCCCGAGCGCATCTTGCAGCGCATCGACTGGCAGGTGATCCGCCGCCTGGACGGGCTGCTGCAGGGCGACTACCGCAGCCTGTTCTACGGCTACGGCGTCGACTTTGCCGACCTGCGCGAATACCAACCCGAAGATGACATTCGCTACATTGATTGGAATGTCACCGCGCGCATGGACGCGCCCTATGTGCGCCAGTATATGGAAGATCGCGAGGTGACCGCCTGGTTCCTGGTTGATTTCAGCCCTTCGATGGACTTTGGCGGCATGGTGACTGACAAACGCGCGGTGACGATCGACCTGGTGGCGGTGCTGGCGCGGCTGCTCACCCGGCACGGCAACCGCGTTGGCGCGGTGATCTACACCGGCCAATCCGGCGTTCCGGGTGGGGCAGGCAGCATCAACCAGCGCATCGAGCGCGTCATCCCGGCGCGCGGCGGGCGCAACCAGGTACTGCTGCTCATTAACGAGCTGCTCAAGCAGCCGCGGCTGCCGCGCGCGCCCTATACCGACCTGCATGCCATGCTCAACGGCGCCATGCAGGCCATTCGCAAGCGCTCGCTCATTTTTATCCTCTCCGATTTTTTCAGCGCGCCGGGTTGGGAGCGCACCCTGAGCCTGATGAAACAGCGCCACGAGGTGCTGGCCGTGCGCCTGTGGGACCCGCGCGAAATGGACCTGCCTGACCTGGGCCCGATCTGGATGGAAGATGCCGAAACCGGCGAACAGGTCTACGTCGATACGCACGATCCGCGCTTCCGCGAGAAATTCGCCGAGATCACCCGCCAGCGCAGCGCTGAGTTGGCCGCGGCCTTCCGTCACGCCGGGGTGGAGCCCTGGTCGCTTTCCACCGATGAAGACCTGGTGAAGGCGATCATGCGCTTTGCCGGGGCGCGCAAGCAGCTACACCGCGGGCGCGCCGGGGCAGGATTGGGAGCGCCGCGATGAGCTTTCTCTGGCCCACCGCCCTGCTCTCGCTGCTGCTGGTTCCGGTGGTGATCCTGCTTTACCTGCGCGTGCAGCGCCGCCGCCGCGCCCTTTCGCAGAATTTTGCCGGGTTTGGCGGCGCGCAGCGCAGCGGGCCTGGGTTTCGCCGCCACGTGCCGCCGCTGTTCTTCCTTACCGGGTTCGTCATCCTGCTGGTGGCGCTGGCTCGCCCGCAGGCTGAAGTCAGCTTGCCGCGCGTCGAAGGCACGGTGATGCTGGTCTTTGACGTTTCGTACAGCATGGCCGCCACCGACGTAGAACCCACCCGGCTGGACGCGGCCAAACAAGCTGCGCAAGCCTTCATCCTCAGCCAGCCGGAAACGGTGCAGATCGGCATTGTTTCTTTTAGCGCCAGCGGGTTCGCGGTGCAGACGCCCACCAACGACGCTAACACCCTGCTGGCCGCCGTGGAACGCCTGCGGCCCGAAAACGGCACTTCGCTCGGCCAGGGAATCTACGTTGCCCTGAACGCCATCGCGGTCAACGCCGGGCTGCCGCCCGCGCCCACCCCGGAGCCGTCGGATGACCAGGGCGGTTTTGGGCAGAATCCGCTGGAAAGCCTGCCCGCCGGGCCATACCCGCCCGCGGTGATTGTGCTGCTTACCGACGGAGAAAATAACCAATCGATTGACCCGCTGGAAGCTGCCCAGGCCGCCGTTGACCGCGGCGTGCGCGTGGATGCGCTCGGGTTTGGCACCCCGGCGGGAGTTGACCTGGAGGTGAACGGCTTTGTCGTCCACACCGTACTGGATGAAGGCCTGCTGGCGCAGATCGCGCAGACCGCGGGTGGGGCATACTATAACGCGCAAAATGAAACCGATCCCAAAGCGGTGTACGCCAACCTGGCGCCGAAACTGGTGATCAAGCCCGAAAAAACCGAGATCACCTCGGTATTTACCGGGGCGAGTATCCTCATCTTACTGGTTGGAGCGGCCTTCTCACTGGTATGGTTCAACCGCCTGCCGTGATCTCGCTGACCTGGAGGTAATGCATGAATCTCTTATGGCCCAGCGCCCTGATCTTGCTCATTCTGCTGCCGCTGGCAGTGGGTATTTACCTGATCCTGCTGCGCCGGCGGCGGCGCTTTGCCGTGCGCTATTCCAGCCTGGCGCTGGTGCGCGCGGCCATCCCGGCGCAGTCACGCTGGCGCCGGCATGTGCCCAT
>DATCUC010000181.1:0-3014 GCA_036567625.1 Anaerolineaceae bacterium
ACCGCGCGCGCCCGGCGATCAGCCGCAGCCCGTCTTCCAGGCTGTAAACGCCCGCCACACAGGCTGCAACGTATTCGCCCACGCTGTGACCCATCACCGCGCGCGGGCGCACGCCCCAGGCCTGCCATAGTTCGGCCAGCGCGTATTCCAGGGCAAACAGTGCGGGTTGGGTAAAGCGCGTATTGTCGATCCGCCCGTCCGGTTCAACCCCGTCAGCCGGGAAAAGGATTTCCAGCAGCGATTCGCCCAGTTCGGCGCGCAGCACGGCTTCGCAGCGGTCGATAATGGCGCGGAAAGCAGGTTGGCTGTGATACAACTCGCGTCCCATGCCCGCATACTGCGATCCTTGCCCGGTAAACAGAAAAGCCGGGGTCAGCGCCTCAACCGGCGCGGAGGGCGGTAGTACCGTCAGGAATTTCTCCGCCGCTTCGGCTGGAGTGGCAGCCGCCACGGCAAGCCGGTGTGGAAACCGGGTTCGCGCCCGCGCCAGGGTTTGCGCGGCATCAGCCAGCGAAACCTCTGGGTGGGCGGCAAAGAACGCGCCCATCGCCTGCGCGTAATCTTTGAGGGCGGTATTTGAGCGCGCTGAAACCGGCAGCAAAAACGCTCCCGGCGCGGCGGCGGCTTGCCGTGGCGCGGGCAGCGGCGCTTCTTCCAGCACAATATGCGCGTTAACGCCGCTGAAACCGAACGACGATACCCCCGCGTAACGCGGCGATTGCGTGCGCGGCCAGGGCGTACGCTCCACCGGAATTCGAATCGGGAATTTCGGCCACGGGATGCGCGGGCTGCGTTGGTGAAAATGCAGGTGTGGCGGGATTTCTTCGTGCTGCAGTGCCAGCACCGTCTTAATCAGCCCGGCCACGCCCGACGCGGATTCAGCATGTCCGATATTGGTCTTCACCGAGCCAATCGTCAGCGGCTGCGTGCGGCCCTCGCTCAATGCCTGGCCGATGGCTTCCACCTCAATCGGGTCGCCCAGAGCGGTGCCCGTGCCGTGCGTTTCCACATAGCTGACATCGCCCGGCTGCACCCCGGCAGCGGCCAGCGCTGAGCGAATGACCGCTTGCTGGGCAATCCCGTTGGGCACAGTCAGCCCGCTGGATTTGCCATCCTCATTCACCGCCGAGCCGCGGATCAGCGCCAGGATGGTATCGCCATCTGCCTGCGCGTCGGATAGCCGCTTGAGCACCAGCACCCCGCAGCCTTCAGCGCGCACAAATCCGTCTGCCGCGGCGTCGAAGGTCTTGCAGCGCCCGTCCGGGGCCATCATGCCCCAGCGCGAGAACATGATGAACGGCTCCGGGTTGAGCAGCACGTTCACCCCACCTGCCAGCGCCAGGCTGCTTTCGCGGTTGCGCAGGCTCTGACACGCCAGGTGAATGGCAGTCAGCGAGGACGAGCAGGCAGTATCCACCGCCATCGTCGGCCCGTGCAGCCCCAAGAAATACGCCACGCGCCCGGCGGCCACGTTGAGCGCGCTGCCGGTGGCCGTATACACGTCCATCGCATCCGCTCCCACGCTCATCGCAATGCGCGAGTAATCGGTGGTGGTGATCCCTAAAAATACCCCGGTCTGGGTATTGAACAGGCTTTCCGGCACAATCCCGGCCCGTTCCAGCGCTTCCCAGGCCACTTCCAGCACCAGACGCTGCTGCGGGTCCATTGTTGCCGCCTCGCGCGGCGATATGCCAAAGAACTCCGGGTCAAACTGGTCGATCCCATCCAGAAAACCGCCAAACCAGCGCGGTGGGTGCTCGTCGCCGGGTTTCACATACTGGCTCACATCCCAGCGTTCCGCCGGCACTTCGCGGATCGCGTCGCGGCCCTCGCGTAGCAGTTCCCAATAGGCCTCGGGGTTCACCGCGCCGCCGGGGTAGCGGCAGCTCAGGCCAACAATGGCAATCGGTTCCGTTCTGGCGCGTTCGACGGCATCCAGTTTGGCCTGCAGGTCATCAATCGCCTGGAGCGCAGTTTGCAACAGCGCGCGCCGGTCCGGCGCGGCAGATGTGGGAGTAAAGGAAGCAGGATCAGACATGGTGATATCCTAGTTTGGAGCGCAAAACTGGCAGGGAGCGCCAGGCCAGCAAACCGAGCGCCGCCACGATCAAACCGGCCACGCCCAGGCTGAACCGCCCGGCAAAGTGATGGCGGAAAATCCAGTCCGAAAACAGCATCATCACGGGTTGCAGAAAGCCTATCGGGGCCGATACCCAGGTGGGGGCCAGTTCCGCCGCCCGGTCAAACCCCAAGATGCCCACATAGCCCAGCAGCCCAATCGCCGCGGCTACCAGCAGATCGGGGAAGGTGGGCGTCACCCAGTAAAATGGCATAAATGCGCTGAGCACGATCCACACGCTAAAAGCGGTATAGAACAGGCTGGCCAGCAAATCCTCGCCTTTCATGGCCCGCGTCATCTGCATGTAGATCACGAAACACAGCGCCATGCTGATTGCCAACAACCCGGCAGGTTGCATCACTGCGCTGACCGGGCGCAGGATGACCCACACCCCGGCGGTGACCGCCGCTGTGATCAGCCAGTGCAGCCAGTCTGGCCGTTCGCCGCGCAGCGCTGAAAAGCCCAGCAGCAGCAGCGGTGTCACCCAAAACCCGGCCATCGTGGCGCTGACCGGCATGTGGCGCACGGCAAAGATAAAACTCAGGTGCATGCCCATCATCAACATGCCACGCAAAAACTGCATTCCCAGGCGTTGGGTGCGGAACAGTCGCGCTCGGGCGCGCGGGCCCAGCACGATCAGCATAAACAGCAGGTGCACGCTGTAGCGCATCCACACGACCTGAAACGAACTGTAGTGCTTCGTAAACAATAAAGCGATCGTTTCAATCGCCGCCCAGATGACCATTGCCAGGGCCATGTATAAGATGGCCCCAAGCGCCGGGGAGGAGAGTTTTGCGTGGTTGTTCATATCTATCACTTTAGTTTCGATAATTTTGAGGCCAGTAATGCCGCCAGTTCATCCTCAGACATGTCGTCTGTTTCAGCTTCGGGCGCG
>DATCUC010000182.1:0-6646 GCA_036567625.1 Anaerolineaceae bacterium
GACCGCCGCGGGCGCATCTCCGCCGCCCTGCATGGACTGCATGACAGTTGGGCTGGGCGCATCCGCCGGGGCTGCGGCGGGGGCTTGCGGTGTTTCGACAGAACCGTTGATGTCAGACATAAGCGGCTGGCGTTTCCATGAAAAATTAGGGATACTGTTATTATAGACCTCTCGGCGGGTTATTCAAGCGATTGACCGGCGGCAATTATTCAAGACACGTTTTCTCTTATTTGCGTTTGACAAGCCCAACATCTTGTGATAACATGCTGATTAATCGAATTGAGTAAGCCCCCAAGGCACTCTTATCCAGAGAGGTGGAGGGACCGGCCCGACGAAACCTCGGCAACCCAGTCCCGCGCAAAACGCGGGCAACTAAGGTGCCAATTCCGGCAGAAGATTTCTGGAAGATGAGAGGGCAGCCGCCATGCGTATGATTGCCCCTCGCTGTACCGGACGGGGCATTTTTTATTAAGCGGAGGAACTTCTATGAACAACACCTTTATGAGCTCGCCGCGGTACCTGTTCACCTCTGAATCGGTTACCGAAGGCCACCCGGACAAGCTGTGCGATCAGGTCAGCGATGCTGTCCTGGATGCTTGCCTGGAACAGGATCCCTTCTCTCGCGTAGCCTGCGAAACGGCTACCAAGACTGGTTTCGTCCTTCTCCTGGGGGAGATCACCACCCGCGCCAAGATCAACTTTGATGAACTGGTGCGCCGCGTGGTAACTGAGATTGGTTACGACAGCAGCGATAAGGGCTTCGACGGCCACACCTGCGGCGTTCAGCTCGCCATTGCCCAGCAGTCCGGCGATATCGCCATGGGCGTGGACAAGGCTCTGGAAGCCAAGAAGGGTGAGATGACCGAAGCCGAGATTGAAGCCGTTGGCGCGGGTGACCAGGGCATGATGTTTGGCTATGCCTGCAACGAAACCGAAGCGCTGATGCCTATGCCGATCTACCTGGCGCACAAACTCACCCGCCGCCTGTCGGAAGTGCGCAAAGACGGCACCCTGCCCTGGCTGCGCCCGGACGGCAAGAGCCAGGTGACGGTGGAATACCGCTACGGCAAGCCCTACCGCGTGGACACCGTGCTGATCTCTACTCAGCATTCGCCGGACGTTTCGCAAGAAGAAATCCGCGCCGCGGTCATCGATCACGTGATCCTGCCGACTCTGCCCGCGGAAATGGTTGACGAGCAGATCAAGATCTTCGTCAATCCCACCGGCCGCTTTGTGATTGGCGGCCCCATGGGCGACGCGGGCGTGACCGGCCGCAAGATCATCGTCGATACCTACGGCGGCATGGGCCGTCACGGCGGCGGGGCTTTCTCGGGCAAAGACCCGACGAAGGTTGACCGCTCGGCCGCGTACGCTGCCCGCCACGTTGCCAAGAACATCGTGGCCGCCGGCCTGGCTGAACGCTGCGAAATCCAGGTGTCCTACGCCATCGGCGTGGCTCGCCCGCTGAGCGTCAACGTCGAAACCTTCGGCACCGGCGCTATCCCGGATGAAGAAATCGCCAGCCTGGTGACCACGCACTTCGACCTGCGCCCCGGCGCGATTATCCGCGATCTGCAGCTTCGCCGCCCGGTCTACCAGCAGGTGGCGGCCTATGGTCACTTTGGCCGCGATGACCTGAACCTGACCTGGGAGCGCACCGAGCAGGCGGCCGCCCTGCGCGCTGCCGCGCACCTGGATGAGCCGGTTGCGGCTGACTAGAACAGAGCTTGACAGCGGGGCGGCCAATGGCCGCCCCGTATTTTGTTCGCTGCCCGCCGGCCCGCGCCATCCAGCGAAAGCTCCAATTCCGCTCTCCACTGGATAGATGCATTTTTCGCAAATTTCCGGGACGAGGAAAGGCTATAATAATATAGCTTGATTCCTCTGGCATCTGCCCACATTACCCCTTCTCGAAAAATCGACTTACCCAACCAGGACTCCATGCTTTATCTTGTGTCAACCCCTATCGGTAATCTAGGCGACATCACCCTTCGCGCGCTGGAAACGCTGCGCGCGGTGGATGCCGTGGCTTCGGAAGATACGCGCCACACCAGCATCCTGCTCAGGCATTACGAGATCAAAAAGCCGCAGATCGCCTTCCACGAGTATAACGAAGAAAAGGCCCTGCCACGCATCCTCAACCTGCTGCGCGAGGGGAAGAGCGTGGCGGTGGTCACCGATGCGGGTACACCGGGCATTTCCGACCCGGGCTTTCTGATCGTGCGCGCCGCGGTGGCCGAGGGGCTGCCAGTGACGGCCATCCCCGGCCCGGCGGCGCTGATTATGGCGCTGGTGCTTTCGGGCCTGCCGGTGCACAGCTTCACCTTCCGCGGCTTCCCGCCGCGCAAACCCGGCGCGCGCCGGCGCTTCTTCGAGGTAGACGCCGACTCGCCGCACACGTTGATCTTCTACGAAAGCCCCTATCGGCTGCGCGCATTTTTGCAGGATGCGCTGGCCGTCTACGGCGACCGCCCGGCCGCGCTGGGCAATGACCTGACCAAGCTGTTTGAAACGGTCACTCGCGCGCCGCTGTCGGAACTACTGGCCGGGCTGCCGGAAGGCGAATTGAAGGGTGAGTATACGGTGGTCATCGCCGGGAAAGAAAGCCGCGCTCGCCGCGCGGACGCCGGCGAAACGGACGAGGATTAAGCCGCGATGCACCGCTTTTTCCTGCCCGCGCAGCTCTTCACCGCCGAAAGCGTCCTCTTCCCCGAGGACGTGGCGCGCCAGGTGCGCAGCGTGCTGCGGCTGCGCCCCGGCCAGCGCGTGACCGGGCTGGACAACCAGGGCAACAGCTATACGCTGGAACTGGTTGAGGTCGGCCAGCAGGTGCGGGCGGCGGTGATCGACCGCGCCCCGGCCCGGGGCGAACCGGCAGTACGGCTGACGCTCTTCCTGGGGCTTACCCAGCGCGAGAAGTTTGAACTGGTGCTGCAAAAGGCGGTGGAACTGGGCGCGGCGAGCGTCGTGCCGGTGATCACCAGCCGGTCGCTGGTGCAGGACGCGCGCGACGTGGAGAAGAAAGCCGAACGCTGGCAGCGCATTGCCCAGGAAGCCGCCGAGCAGAGCGGCCGCGGGCGCATTCCCGCGCTGGGCGCGCCAGTGCGCTTCTCACAGGCCGTTCAGGAAGCACAGGCCGGCCACGACCTGGCGCTGATCCCCTGGGAAGGCGAATTTAGCCGCGGATTGCGCGCCGCGCTGCGCGCGCAGCCTGCGCCCGGCAGCGTGGCAGTGTTCATTGGCCCGGAAGGCGGTTTTTCCACAGAAGAAATTGAGCAGGCGAGCGCCGTCGGCCTGCAGCCGGTGACACTCGGCCCGCGCATCCTGCGCATGGAAACCGCCGCCCTGGCCGTTATCACGCTGATACTCTACGAACTGGGCGAACTGAACGAAACGCCGTAGTCAATTGCTGATTGCCGGCGACTGCCGCACATAGCCGTTTTCCTCAACCTGCCGGAGAAGGAAGGCAGCCATGTCCGCGCGGGTGATGCGCGGCCCCATGCCTTTGCCTACATAACCGGCCTTCACGCTCCCCGTCTGCGAGCCGTCGACCAGCATTGGCACACGCACCACTGTCCAATCCAGGGTTGAAGCGCGGACCAGGTCGACCGTTTTTTGCATATCCAGGTATACATTCTTTGCCACGGTCTTGAGTAAAAAGTTCATCAGGTGGTTGAATAGACCGGGTGCGTCCTGTGGATCGCCCACCCCGGCCCCGGCAGAAATAACCAGCCGGCGCGTTCCCTGGCGCTGCATCACGGCCAGAATATGCTGCATGCCGCGGCTAACGGCGAATACCGGTTCGTTGCTGGTTGGCCCCAGCACACTGATCACTGCATCTGCCCCGCTCAACGCGCGTTCCACCGCGGCGGCATCTTGTACATCTCCCTGCACGATTTCCAATGCCGGGTGCTGGATTGCCACTTTTTCCGGATTGCGTGCCAATACGATCACCTCATGCCCGGCAGCCAGTGCCTGTTCGACCACGAGCTGGCCCGTGCGCCCGGTACCACCAAAAACAGTTAATTTCATTGTTTTCTCCAGTTTAAAAAGCTAAGTGATCTGCTCGTTGGCGCTCACGACGGAAATCAGCAGCGCCATTTGCCGCGCCACCTCGCGCAGCGGATCGCCTGTATGATAGGTGCGGCATAGAATGATGCCGCCCTCAACCGCCGAAGTTACCGTCCATGCCAGACTTTGCGCCTGATCGGTGGAAAAACCACCGGCGCGAAATTTCTCGGCAAAAGCCGTTCGCATCCGGTTATATGCATCGCGGCAGGCCGCATTGAGCTTTTCACTGGTTGTCGCAGTTTCCGATGCGACAATGGTCAGTGGGCCGCCCGCCTCAAAGCCTGACACTTCAACGAAATGCGCGATCGTTTCCAGAAACGCGCGAACAGCCTGCGCCGGGTCGGCGCTTTCCATCAAATTGGCGCGGATGCGCTCCGCGATCTGTTCCCCGGCAAAAGCGATCGTTTCCGCGGCAATGCCTTCTTTGCCATCTGGAAAGTAGTAATAAATCGAACCTTTGGGGGCGCCACTTTTGCTAACGATCTCCTTTAGACCGGTAGCATGATAGCCATAGTTCTCTAACAGGTCATACGTGGCCTGAATGATCTTCTCGCGCGTGTGTGAATCGGTGCTTCTGGGCATACATTCCTCGCTGCTGTCATAGCAAACAGGTGATATATGCCCTATTATAAAGAACGGTCTACATAATTACAATAGGCCTGTTGATGCATATAAGGTTTCGTTAAACGCAAAGTAGAAGGAAAGCTCTCATGCAACCTACCATTCTTGTCACCGGCGCGCTTGGCAATGTTGGCGCGGAAGTCATCCAGGCGCTGCTGGCGCGCGGCATGACACTACGCGCAGCCGATCTCTCAGGCGAAAAAGTCCTTTCCCGATTTGGAAAGCAAGTCGAAGCCACATCGTTTGACTTTTCTAATCCAGAGACTTATTCCACGGCGTTCGCCGGGATCGAAAAAGTATTCCTGATGCGCCCGCCGCAGATTACGAACGTACAAAAGGAAATGTTCCCGGCATTAGAAGCGGCCCGCGCCGCTGGTGTGCGGCATTTTGTCTTCCTTTCGCTGATTGGCATTGAGCAAAATCGGGTTGTGCCTCATTTCAAAATCGAACAGTGGTTGCGCGCATCCGGGCTGGACTACACGTTCCTGCGCTGCAGCTTCTTTATGCAAAACCTGAACACCACGCACCGCGCCGAAATTGCCGAACGGAGTGAGATTTTCATTCCTGCGGGCGGGGCGAAAACCAGCTTTATTGATGCACGCGATATTGGCGCAGTGGCGGCACAGGCGCTCACCACCCCCGGACATGAGAAAAAGGCTTATGATCTCACCGGTGGCGCGGCATTCGATTACTACCAGGTGGCGGAAACCTTTAGCGAGATATTAGGCCGCAAGATCACGTACCGCAACCCCTCTGGCATGGGTTTCTTTGCGCGGCAGTTACGCCAGCGGGCCAACCCCATGTTTGCTCTGGTGACCACCTGGTTGTATGCGAATACCCGGCGGGGCATGGCCGACACAGTGACCGGCGAGGTTGAGCGCCTGTTGGGGCGCAGACCCATTCCCCTGCGCCAGTACGTAGAAGATTATCAGGATTACTGGAAGCTGTCCGCGTAGGTTGGGTTGAGCGGCGCAGTGAATCTGCTCAGGCAGCTACCCGCATCCGCGAACGCCAACCGAGGCACGCCAGGCGGCTCCTCTATGCAGCCGCCTGTACTGCCGGTTGCAATTCGGGCAGCAGCACGTGGATGACGATATCCGCGCAGAAATGGGCGATGATCGCCAGTTCCAGGCCGTAGCGCAGGAAAAGGACGCCAAATAGCACCCCGGCCAGCCCGTTGAGCACCAGCGCGCGGGTGATGATGAATGGCGTCAGAGGCGCCAGGCGCGCCGTGGCCGGCAGGTGACCGATCCCAAACAGCAGCGCAGCCAGGATATTCGCCGCCCAGAAGATGCCCGCCGGGATTTGCCCGGCTGCAAACGGCCAGGCGCGCCCGATCAGCCAGATGAGACCGGTCATCACGAACAACCGCAGCAGCAGTTCTTCATAAATGCCGCCATAAAAACAGGCCAGGATGCGCTGCCACAAAGGCTGTTTTGCGTCCGCCTGGCGGAAGGCGGCCGGCAGCCGCGGCTGGAAAACAAACCGCTCCAGCACGGCAATCAGCGCGCCGGCGCCAAAGCCCACCAGCAAGGCGGCGAGCAGTCCTGCGGTGAGGATAGGCAGCGCTGGCTGCCCGGATAGGGCGGCTATCAGCACCGGCAGGCGCAGTCCCACCGCGCGCGCCGCCAGCAGTCCCAACCCCGTGGCAATGGCAATCAGCAGCCCGGCCTGGACAGTGCTGGCCAGGGCAATCACCAGCATGGGGGGTATCTTGCTGCCTTTTTCAGCTAGCTGCGCGCGCAGCTGCTCTGAGGCTGTAGGATTCAGCGCCAGGGAGTACGGCAAAATGGCGATCGCGGATAATATCCCCGCAGAAACAAGGATTGCGAAGATCGTCCAGAAATGAGTTTGCATTTCTTGAGTTTACTATTTTTTACGCTTTTTGGCCTCGCGCAGGCGGGCGAAGGTATCGCTTTCTTCCGCTTGGGGCGGCTGCGGTTGTTGGCCTTCT